>NZ_JBVJDS010000007.1:0-423573 GCF_055582185.1 Streptomyces sp. NPDC042201
ACGCCCGGTTACATTCCGAACCCGGAAGCTAAGCCTCACAGCGCCGATGGTACTGCAGGGGGGACCCTGTGGGAGAGTAGGACGCCGCCGAACAACCTTTGTGGGAATGCCCCGCACCGTATGGTGCGGGGCATTTCTGCGTTCAAGACCATTTTCATGGCCACGGTGAATGGGGAGCCCCGGCCTGACCTCGGCCGGGGCTCCCCATTCACCGGCTCTCAGAGACGCCCCGCCGCCTTCAGCGCGAGATACGCGTCGGCGAGAGCCGGGGCCAGCTTCTCCGGGGTGGCATCCACGACCGTGACGCCGTGACGCTGAAGCTTTTCTGCTGTACGGCGGCGCTGGGCCTGCGCCTGGCTGCCGGCGGCAGCCTCGTACACCGCGTCCACTGTGCCGCGCCCCGTACTCATCTTTTCGATGTACGGATCGGCGACCGACGCCACGACGACTGTGTGGCGTCGGGTGAGCTGGGGGAGGACCGGGAGCAGCCCCTCCTCGACAGGGGCCGCGTCGAGGCCGGTGATCAGCACGATCAGAGAACGGCGCGGGGCGCTCTTCAGGATGGCCGCGCTGAGGCCGCGGGCATCCGTTTCCACCAGCTCGGGTTCGAGCGGGGCGAGCGCGTTGACCACGGCCGGCAGGACGTCGCCTGCCGAGCGGCCCTGGACCTGGGCGCGTGTGCGGCGGTCGTAGGCGAGAAGGTCCACCCGGTCCCCGGCGCGTGAGGCGAGGGCGGTGAGGAGCAGCGTGGCATCCATGGCCGCGTCGAGACGCGGCACATCACCGACCCGGCCGGCCGAGGTCCGGCCGGTGTCGAGAACGACGAGGATGTGCCGATCGCGCTCGGGGCGCCAGGTCCGTACGGTGACGGTGGACTGGCGTGCGGTGGCCCGCCAGTCGATGGACCGGGTGTCGTCGCCGGGCACGTAGGCGCGGAGGCTGTCGAATTCGGTGCCTTCGCCGCGGGTCAGCACGCTGGTGCGGCCATCGAGCTCCCGCAGCCGGGCGAGCCTGGACGGCAGGTGCTTGCGGCTGGAGAAGGGTGGCAGCACGCGCACGGCCCACGGGACGTCGTGACTGCCCTGACGGGCTGCCAGGCCCATCGGTCCGAACGAGCGTACGGTGACGCGTTCGGCGTGCCGGTCGCCGCGGCGGGTGGGGCGCAGGAGCGTGGTGATCCGGCGGCGTTCGCCCGCTGGGACGGTCAACGCGCGCCGGGACGAGGCCTCTTCGCTGCCGACGCCCCAGCTGCTGGGCGGCCAGGCGTCACGGAGGTGCGCGCGGAGGGGGCGGCCCGAGGGGTTGGTGACGGTGAGGTGGACCGCGGCTCCCTCGCCGAGTCGAACAGACGTGTCACCACTTCGGGTGAATTGGAGCTTTCGCACTGGTGCGGCCAGGGCGTAGTCGCACAGAATTGCTACGGAGAGCGGCGCGTTGACGGCAAGGATCCCCGCCCAGCTGGGGCCGAAGACGCCGACGGGGAGCGAGCCGAGGGCGGCGAGGAGTGCGGTTCGTCCGGTGAGGGCCACGGGTCACCGTCTCATCGGGGGACGGGGACGTGGGCGAGGATCGCGGTGATGACGGAGTCGGCGGTGACTCCCTCCATCTCGGCCTCGGGCCGGAGATGGAGGCGATGGCGGAGTGTGGGGAGGGCCAGGGCCTTCACATCGTCCGGGATGACGTAGTCGCGGCCGGTGAGCCAGGCCCAGGCACGGGCGGTGGAGAGCAGGGCGGTGGCGCCTCGTGGGGAGACGCCGAGGGCGAGTGAGGGGGATTCACGAGTGGCACGGCAGATATCGACGACATAGCCCGCGATCTCGGGCGAGACGGATGTCTTGGCCACCGCGGCGCGAGCTGCTTCCAGGTCGGCCGGCCCGGCGACGGGTCGCACCCCCGCGGCCCGGAGGTCACGCGGATTGAAGCCTTCCGCGTGGCGGGTCAGGACATTGATCTCGTCGTCGCGGGACGGCAGCGGAACGGTCAGTTTGAGGAGGAAGCGGTCGAGCTGGGCCTCGGGGAGGGGATAGGTGCCCTCGTACTCGACCGGGTTCTGGGTGGCGGCGACCAGGAATGGATCGGGGAGCGGACGCGCGGTGCCGTCGACCGTGACCTGGCGTTCCTCCATCGCTTCCAGAAGCGATGACTGGGTCTTGGGCGGCGTGCGGTTGATCTCGTCGGCCAGCAGCAGATTGGTGAACACGGGACCGGGCTGGAAGGAGAACTCGGCGGTCCTGGAGTCATAGACAAGGGAGCCGGTGATATCGCTCGGCATCAGGTCCGGGGTGAACTGGACGCGCTTCGTGTCGAGTTCGAGGGACGCTGCGAGTGCCCGTACCAGGAGGGTCTTCGCGACGCCGGGGACTCCTTCGAGGAGCACGTGGCCGCGGCAGAGAAGGGCGACGACAAGCCCGGTGACGGCGGGGTCCTGGCCGACCACCGCCTTCGCGATCTCGGTGCGCAGTGCCTCCAGGGAAGCGCGGGCGCTGTCCGAGTTCTCAGCGGTCTCTGTGGTCAGGGCACTCATGAGGTGCGTACCTCTCTTTCGAGGGCGTCGAGTTGGTCCGCCAGGCGGATGAGAGCGGTGTCGTCGGCTGGGGCCGGGCCGAAGAGCAGAGTACGGAGGTCCTGGGGGGCGTCCGAGAGGCGGGCGGAGACCGCGGGGACGAGGGCCTCGGGGGAGTGCGCCCCGGCGGGAGGGACGCCCAGGAGAAGAGCGAGACGGTCGCGGGTCGCCGAGCGCAGGACCGCGCCGGCGTGGTCCCGGGCGTTCGCGTTGCGGTAGAGGCGGGCGCGGCCCTCGGTGGACTCCGAGGCCCGGATGGCGACGGGGAGCCGTTCGGCCACCAGGGGGCCCAGTCTGCGGGCGCGCCAGAGGGCGGCGAGCACCGCGGCGAGGAAGAGCTGGAAGGTGCCCCAGAGCCAGCCGGAAGGGATCAGATCCAGGAAGCCGCTGTCGCCGCTGTCGGAGGCGGAGGCATCACCGAGCGAAGGGAGGTACCAGACGAGATGAGGCCGGGATCCGAGGAGTTGGAGGGCGAGCGAGGCGTTGCCCTGCTTGTCGAGGCGTTCGTTGTAGAGGAGAGCGGGGGAGCCGAGCAGGACGGTGTCACCGGCGTCGGTGTCCGGGGCCGCGTCCGTGGCCGCCACCTTGAGCAGGGTCGGCAATCCGTCGCTCGGGTAGCAGGAGTCGGCGCCCGGTGCGTCGGTGTCGTATCGCTCACCGCCGAGGTCGACGGTGCCCGCTCGGTCGGCGGCGGTCAGCGAACATCGCGGGGCGCGAGCGGAGACCGGTGCCGGGGTGTCCGTACGGACGCCGGGGGCCAGGATGTCGACGGAGGGCGGGCCGGCGCCGAGCAGGACGGTGCGGCCTCCGGAGGGCGCTGTCGCGTCGTGCAGGGACCGCTGCTGGTGGGGGGTCAGCAGGTCGGGGTTGGTGACCAGGAGCGTGGTGTCCGGGCCGGTCGCGGCGGTGGCCTCGTCCAGGGTGGTCACGACATCGACGGAGACTCCGCTGTTCTTGAGCAGTTCGGCGGCGGCGCGGCTGCCGTGCGCGTCGGCGGAGCGCGGATCGAGGCGGCCGTGCTGGTCACCGGAGCGCAGGGCGGCCATCGCGATTCCGGCCACCAGAAGGATGACGAGCGCGATGAGCAGTCCGCGTCCCCGGTTCCAGACCTGGCGGGCGGTGGGGGAGACCGAGGTGGAGCTGATCGTCGAGGTCACTCGGCGGTTCCTCCGGCCGTGGTGCTCAGCTGCGGCTTTGTCCGCTCCAGGTCGAGGTCCAGCTCGCTCAGACGCAGATACGCCGACCGGTCGGCGGTGCGGCCTCCGTATGCGACGTCGTCGAACTCCCTGGCGGCTGTGCGCAGCCGGTCCGCGTGGCCGGGGAGCGGACGTCCGGCTTCGGAGGCGGCTTCGTCGGCGGTGCGGCCGGGGCGCGGGTCGAGCAGGGCCCGTTCCTCCAGGGAGCGGACGAGGGCGCGCATCCGCTCCTGGACCGCCTGGTTCCAGCGGCCGGCGGCGGCGTGTGTTTCCGCGGTGGCACGGTGTTCCGCGGCGCTGCGGGGGCCCTCGTCGAAGAGCGAGCCGACCGCGCCCGGTATGCGGCTGGGAGTGCCCAGCCGCCACCAGAGGGCGGCGAAGAGGGCCACGACGACCAGGACGATGACGACAAGACCGAGCGGACCGCCGGGGGCCGCGCCGGAGAGGGAGTTGAACAGATCGTTGACCCACTCCCAGAAGCGGTCGAGCGCGCGTTGGAGCAGGTTCGGGTCGTTCTCGTGGTACATCGGCTTGGACAGCTCCCGCTCCGCCGCTTCACGGGCGGGGGCGCGGGGGGTGTCCACCGGTATGTCGCCGCTGACGCGGATCGTCAGCCACGTTGTTGTCGCGCCCCCCGTGATGGACACCGCATCAGCTCCGGGAGGTGTCGGGGCCCGGCTGAGGGGGGCCGTAGCCCGACACGCCCGCGGCCCGCGCCAGTTCGAGGTCGAGGGCCTCGCGGCGGATCCGCTGGTCCACGTAGAGGAGCACGGTCACGCCGGCCGAGATCGGGTAGGTGATCGCGGAGGCGATCACCGTGCCGATGCCGGTGATGATCAGGAAGGGCCAGCCGACGTCCGGGCTGCTGCCGGAGAGCAGCCCGCTGAGACCGTCACTGTCCACCGCGGCCGCCAGGACGGCGAACGGGATGGCGATGACCATCGACACCACGAAGGTCAGCAGCAGGGTGAGGGCCAGCACGCCGAAGGTGCGCCACCAGGCGCCCCCGACGAGTTTGGCGGAGCGGCGCATGGACGGCAGTACGCCCTGCCGCTCCAGCATGAGCGCGGGGGAGGCGAGGCTGAAGCGGACCATCAGCCAGATGATGACCGCGAAGGCGGCAAGGCCGCCCACCAGGGCGAGCGCGATCCCCGGGGCGGAGCCCACCAGCAGGCCGGGGAGGATGCCGACGGTCATGACGGCCGCGCTCATCAGCGGGAGCAGCAGGGTCAGGCCCAGCAGCTGGGGGAGCCGGGGCCGGGCCTCGTGCCAGGCTTCCGAGAGCGTGACGGGGCGTCCCAGCACGGAGCGGCTGATCACCACGGTCAGTACGGCCGTGGTGAAGAGGGTGCCGATCACCGTGATGAGCAGCGACGGGGCGAGGCCGATGAGGCTCGACTGCGCCGAGTCGGCGGCCTGGCTCAGGGCTTCCGAGGGATTCGCCTCGGGATCGAGGGCCACCGGCTCGGGGAGAAGGTAGCGCTGGACGAGGATGTCGCCGATCTGGGAGATCACGGCGACGGCGATGGTGACGCCCAGCACCGTGCGCCAGTGGGCGCGCAGGGTGGACACCGCGCCGTCGAGGATCTCGCCGACGCCGAGCGGGCGGAGCGGGATCACACCCGGCTTGGCGGCCGGTGGCCGGCCCCAGCCGGGTCCTTGTCCTCCGCCCTGGGCGGGGCCTCCCCAGCCCGGTGCGGGCCGGGGCGTGGCGGGTCCGGCGCCGGGGGCGCTGGGCGGGGACCACTGTCCGGCCGGGGGCTGGGCCTTGGTCCACTTCGAGGGGGAGCCGGAGTCGTCGACGGGCTCGGCGGGCCGGGGCACCGTGGCGTCCTGGCCGTCGGACGGGGCGGATCCGGGCGAGGCCCAGCCCGGAGTGTCGTTCACGGTCGTCCACCTCGTGGATTGGTTGGGTGGCCGACTCGGTTAGCCGGCGCTTCAACAGTGCCTGTCCGCACAGCGGGACGGCGGGCTGGCAGCCATCGTGCCACGCGTAGCGCCGCAGCGGGCCGGGGGCCGTGTCTCCTACTCGCCTTCGTGCTTACCTTCATTGTCCGTGCCGCAGCGGGCAGACTGGGCGGATGGCTGATCAGTACGCACAGACCGCGGCCGGCGCGGAGCCGTCCATGCTCCCCTCACTTCGCTGGGACGAGCCGCCGGAAGGGCCCGTACTGGTACTTCTCGACCAGACGAGACTTCCCGTCGAGGAAGCCGAGCTGGTCTGCACCGATGTGCCCGCTCTGGTCCAGGCGATCCGGACCCTGGCGGTGCGGGGGGCGCCGCTGCTGGGGGTCGCTGGCGCCTATGGGGTGGCGCTCGCCGCGGTGCGGGGCTTCGACGTGGAGGACGCGGCGGAGCAGCTGGCGCGGGCGCGGCCCACCGCGGTGAACCTCGGGTACGGGGTCCGGCGGGCGCGAGACGCGTACCGGGCGGCGGCCGACAAGGGGGCGGACCTGGAGCAGGCAGCCGCTGCCGCGCTCGCCGAAGCCAGGCTGTTGCACCGGGAAGATGCCGAGGCCAGCGCGCAGATGGCCACGTTTGGGCTTACGCTCCTCGATGAACTGCTGCCGGGTGGCGGCCACCGGATCCTGACCCACTGCAACACCGGGGCGCTTGTCTCGGGCGGGGAGGGCACCGCGTTCGCCGTGGCGTTGTCGGCCCACCGGGCCGGCCGGCTGCGGCGCCTGTGGGTGGACGAGACGCGTCCGCTCTTCCAGGGCGCCCGGCTGACGGCGTACGAGGCGGCTCGCAACGGGATGGCGTACACATTGCTCACGGACAACGCGGCTGGTTCGCTCTTCGCGGCCGGGGAGGTGGACGCCGTCCTGATCGGGGCGGACCGGATCGCCGCCGACGGCTCGGTGGCGAACAAGGTGGGCAGCTACCCGCTCGCCGTGCTGGCCAAGTACCACCATGTCCCGTTCGTCGTGGTAGCCCCCACCACGACGATCGACCTCGACAGTCCGGACGGGGCGTCGATCGAGGTGGAGCAACGACCGGGGCAGGAGGTGACGGAGCTCACGGCGCCGCAGACTGCGGTGGCGGGAGTGGAGGCGGGAGGTGGGATGCCGGTGGCGCCGCTGGGAACGCAGGCGTACAACCCGGCCTTCGACATCACGCCTCCGGAACTGGTGACGGCGATCGTCACCGAATACGGCGCGCTGTCCCCGGTGACCGGGGGCGGAATCGCGGAGCTGTGTGCCAGGTCACGCCAGGTAACGATTAAGTAATGGGATGATGTCGATATGAAGGGACGTGTCCTTGTCGTCGATGACGACACCGCACTGGCCGAGATGCTCGGCATTGTGCTGCGTGGTGAAGGTTTCGAGCCGTCGTTCGTAGCGGACGGTGACAAGGCGCTCGCCGCGTTCCGTGAGGCCAAGCCGGATCTGGTGCTGCTGGATCTCATGCTGCCCGGACGGGACGGCATCGAGGTGTGCAGGCTCATCAGGGCCGAGTCCGGGGTGCCCATCGTCATGCTCACGGCCAAGAGCGACACGGTCGATGTAGTGGTGGGCCTGGAGTCGGGGGCCGACGACTACATCGTCAAGCCGTTCAAGCCGAAGGAGCTGGTGGCCCGGATCAGGGCGCGGCTGCGGAGGTCGGAGGAGCCGGCGCCGGAGCAGCTCGCCATAGGCGATCTGGTCATCGATGTGGCGGGTCACTCGGTGAAGCGGGAGGGGCAGTCCATCGCCCTGACGCCGCTCGAGTTCGATCTGCTGGTCGCGCTGGCCCGCAAGCCGTGGCAGGTGTTCACCCGTGAGGTGCTTCTGGAGCAGGTGTGGGGGTACCGGCACGCGGCGGACACGCGGCTGGTCAATGTGCATGTCCAGCGGCTGCGCTCCAAGGTCGAGAAGGATCCGGAGCGGCCGGAGATCGTTGTGACCGTCCGTGGTGTCGGTTACAAGGCAGGACCGAGCTGACATGCCGGGCGGCAGCGCTGCTCCGAAGCCCGGCGAGCCGGGAGTCCGTGCGGGGCGGGCTGCCGGCCCCGGACGTGTGCTCTTCCGGTTCGGCCGGCTGTTCCAGAGCGGCCGGCTGCTCCAGGACGGCTCGCCCGGCGGGCCGGTGCTGCGGCTCCTGGTGCGCTGGGTGAGGCGGCCGCTGCTGCCCGCCGTACGGCTGTGGCGGCGCAACATCCAGCTGCGGGTCGTCGCGGCCACGCTGCTGATGTCGCTCGGCGTGGTGCTGCTGCTCGGGTTCGTCGTCATCGGCCAGGTGCGCAACGGCCTGCTCGAAGCCAAGGAGAAGGCGGCCCAGAGCCAGGCGGCCGGCGGCTTCACCGTGGCGAAGGAGAAGGCCGACGCACCGGCGGCGCCTGGCGGGCGGGACGGTGACGGGACGAGCGGCAGGTCGGGGAGGAACTCCGTCAACTGGCGGTCCGACCTCGTCGAGCAGCTCGCCAGTGGCGGCCCCGGTGCCTTCAACGTGGTGGCGCTGAGTCCCGCCTCGGAGGACGCGGCCTCCACCAACCGCGCGCCCCGGGTCTCCGGCGGGGTGGACTTCGCCAGCGTTCCCGTGGATCTGCGGACCCAGGTCGCGAAGGGCACCGGAGCGTTCGAGGCATATGCCCTGATCAAATACACCGGTGCGACCGAGGACCGGGAGCCTGAGCCGGGGCTGATCGTCGGCAAGCGGCTGAACGACATCGACCGCAACGCCTACGAGCTCTACTACATCTTCCCGCTGACGCAGGAGGAGCAGTCGCTCAACCTGGTCAAGGGCACACTCGCCACGGCCGGGCTCTTCGTGGTCGTGCTGCTCGGGGCCATCGCCTGGCTGGTGGTGCGCCAGGTCGTCACGCCCGTACGGATGGCCGCAGGGATCGCCGAGCGGCTCTCCACCGGCCGTCTCCAGGAGCGGATGAAGGTCACCGGTGAGGACGACATCGCCCGCCTCGGTGAGGCCTTCAACAAGATGGCGCAGAATCTGCAGCTCAAGATCCAGCAGCTGGAGGAACTCTCCAGGATGCAGCGGCGCTTCGTCTCCGACGTGTCGCACGAGCTGCGCACCCCGCTGACGACCGTGCGGATGGCCGCCGATGTCATCCATGAGGCACGCAGTGACTTCGACCCGGTGACGGCGCGCTCCGCCGAGCTGCTCGGGGACCAGCTCGACCGCTTCGAGTCGCTCCTCTCGGACCTGCTGGAGATCAGCCGGTTCGACGCGGGCGCGGCGGCGCTGGAGGCCGAGCCGATAGATCTCCGCGAAGTCGTCCATCGGGTGATCGGCGGCGCCGCGCCGCTGGCCGAACGCAAGGGCAGCCGGATCCGTGTCCTCGGTGCCGAGCAGCCCGTCGTCGCGGAGGCGGATGCCCGCCGCGTCGAGCGGGTGCTCCGGAATCTGGTCGTCAACGCCGTCGAGCACGGCGAGGGCCGGGATGTCGTCGTGCGGATGGGGGTGGCGGGCGGGGCCGTCGCGGTCGCCGTGCGCGACTACGGCGTAGGACTCAAGCCCGGCGAGGCGACCCGGGTGTTCAACCGCTTCTGGCGGGCCGATCCGGCCCGCGCCCGTACGACCGGGGGCACCGGACTCGGCCTGTCGATCGCCGTCGAGGACGCGCGGCTGCACGGCGGTTGGCTGCAGGCCTGGGGTGAGCCCGGAGGCGGCTCCCAGTTCCGGCTGACGCTGCCGCGCACGGCGGACGAGGCGCTGCGCGGCTCGCCCATACCCCTGGAGCCCGAGGACTCCCGGCGCAACCGCGAGCGCTCCGGCCCCGAGGATCTCAAGGAGAGCGCCCACCGGCTGGCGAGCGTGCCGGTCCAGCCGCGCGCGGACCGGTCCGCGCTGTCCGTACCGCCCTGCGCGCCCCCGCCGCCCCGTACGGCGGCCGCGGTGGATCCGACGGCGTTGCCGGGCAGTGGCTCCCGGGTGGTGGCGCGCCCTGCGGGGGAGCGGCCCCCCGGCGCTGAATCACACGACTCTGCACGCCAGACTCCGGAGCGGGAGGACACGATTCGTGGGCGCTGACCGCCGGCGGTACGGCCAGGGACGTGCGGTGAAGGCGCCGGCCGTGCTGGGGACGCTCGCTCTGCTGCTGACCGGGTGCGCGTCCATCCCGAGCAGCGGCGATGTGGAACCGGTCAAGGCCTCGCCGCCCGGTGAGTCCCAGGTGCGGGTGTATGCCGTACCGCCCCGGGACAAGGCGGAGCCCGACGAGATCGTCGACGGCTTTCTCGAGGCCATGACCAGCGACGATCCCGACTTCGCGATGGCCAGGAAGTATCTGACGAAGCAGGCGTCGCGGAACTGGCAGCCGGAGGCCGGCACCACCGTGCTGAGCGCCGCGCCCGACCCCGCGGGCCCCACGGAGCCATCAGGCACCGACAGCACCGGTCTCACCTATCCGCTGTACGGCGACCGGATCGCCGACGTGGATTCCACGCACGCGTATGAGCCGATCACGCCGATCCGGTACAACGGCGCCATCCATCTGGTGCAGCAGAGCACCGGGTCGGACGGCAAGGAGTGGCGCATCGACCGCCTGCCGCAGGGGCTGGTGCTCGGTGAGTCGGACTTCCAGCGGAATTACCGCTCCGTGAATAAGTATTACTTCGCGTCCGGGGAGAACTGGCTGGTCGCCGACCCCGTCTACATCCGCCAGCGAATAGATCCCACGACGCGGATGGACCCGGTCACGCAGGCGGTCAAGGTGCTGCTCGACGGGCCCACGAACTGGTTGACGCCGGTCGTCGATTCGCCCTTCCCCGCCGGTACGGCGCTGCAGAAGGGCACCACGTCGCTGGAGTTCGACGACCGCAACGCTTTGAAGGTGCCGCTGAACGGGAAGGCGGCCGGGGCGGGGCGTGAGCAGTGCCGCAAGATGGCCGCGCAGCTGCTTTTCACTCTGCGGGATCTCACCTCCACTCCGGTCGGCCAGGTCGAACTGCTGGCGGACGGGTCCTCGCTCTGTGTGCTCAGCGGGGACCAGGCCGAGGAGTTCGCGCCCGACCGCACCACGGGCCGGCTCGACCATCCGTACTTCCTCGACGACCGTGGACGGCTGTCGCTGCTGGAGGCCCGCAGCGACGAGAGCGTCGACCGGACGCATGTGATCGGGCCCTTCGGCAACGGGGACGTGAAGCTGGGCACGGTCGCGGTGGCCCGCGACGAGAAGCACGCGGCGGGCGTCGCGGACGCCGCCAAGTCGCTCTACGTTTCATCCATCACCTCGGACAGCGAGCTGGGCGATCCGCTGGTGACCAGCAACGGCGCGCGGGCCGAGGACAGGCTGTCCGCGCCGAGCTGGGACGGACACGGTGATCTCTGGGTCGCCGACCGCGATCCCGCGAAGCCGCGGCTGCTGCGGTTCGCGCAGGGCGTCGGCGCCCCGCGCGAGGTCGCGGTCGACGGACTCGACGGCGCGCGGATCGAGGCCCTGCGGGTGTCGGCCGACGGCGTACGGATCGCGCTGCTGCTGACGCGGGACGGGCGGACGACCCTCCAGATCGGCCGGGTGGAGCGGCACGGCTCCGCGGCCGATCCGAAGGTGTCCGTGGCGGAACCGCAGTCGGGGGCGCCGCAGATGGAGACGGTGACCGCGGTGTCCTGGGCCGGACCGAGCCGGCTCGTGGTGGTCGGCAAGGAGGAGGGCGGCGTGCAGCAGGTGCGCTACATACAGACCGACGGGTCGACCTCGGCGGCCGGTGTGCTGCCCGGACTGAACCAGGTGACGGCCATCGCGGCGGCGGGCGACGACCGGCAGCCGCTGGTGGCCGACTCCGAGGACGCGGGAATCGTCCGGCTGCCCACCGGCGCGAACTGGCAGACGATGGTCGATGTGGGCTCGTCGCCCGTCTACCCCGGATGACCCGGATACCGGCCGGTCGGATCTTTGCCTGAACTACCGTTCGGATCTTTGCCTGAACTAGTTGTCCACAGGGGTGGCCGGGGTGCCTCGGTGGTTGGCACAGTGTGGGGCATGCGGGTGTGGTGGCGAGAGATCACCGGGCTGGTGCTGCCGGTTGCCTGTGGCGGCTGTGGCAGCGCCAGGACTCCGTTGTGCGGCGACTGCGGCCGGGCGCTGTACGGCACGTGGCCGTGCCGGGTGCGGCCGGTGCCGGAGCCCGCGGGGCTGCCGGCGGTCCATGCGGCGGCGCCGTACGAGGACGCCGTACGGGCCGTGCTGCTGGCGCACAAGGAGCGCGGCGCGCTCGGGCTGGCGGGGCCGCTGGGCCGCGCGCTGGCCGGGGCCGTACAGGCCGCCGCGCCGCCGGGTACGGGCGTCGCCCCGCTGCTGCTCGTGCCGGTGCCGTCCACGCGCCGTGCGGTCGGAGCGCGCGGGCATGACGCCGCCCGCCGGATCGCGCTGGCCGCCGCCGGTGAGCTGAGGCGTACGGGCCGGCCGTGCCGGGTTCTGCCGGTGCTGCGGCAGCGGCGTACGGTGGCCGACCAGTCGGGCCTCGGTGCCCGCCAGAGGCTGGCGAATCTGTCCGGGGCCCTGGAGGTCGCCGTGGGGGGCGCGCGGCTGCTGGAGGGCGGCCGGGTGGTGCTGGTGGACGATCTCATGACGACCGGCGCCTCACTCGCCGAGTCGGCCAGGGCACTGCGTGCCGCCGTCAGGCCCGGCATTCCGGGATTCGTACAGGTGAGCGCGGCCGTGGTGGCCGCACCGCCTCTCTCCTTCGAAATAAACCGGAACTGATCGCGATCTTGCATCGTTGGACGGGAACCGGGAAGGAAAACACCTGAACAGGGGTACGCGCCGGTAGCGGGTGCCGACACCCGCCCGGGAGGGCTATGTTCGGTTGTAAGGAATGGCGGAAGCCGTGACTCGCTGAATGCATTGCTCTGCTTCGGGCGTTTTTCAGAACCTCGGAAGTTCGGGGGAGTGGGGAACTCCCCGACGGGGGAGGAGGAGGTGAAAGTCGCCAAGTCCGAGGCCCCTGTGACTACTGGGGTCTGGTGCAACAGGGAGTAACTCCGCAGCGAGGCGGAGTGATCCGGGAACGGAGTTCTGCGTGGACATCGTCGTCAAGGGTCGCAAAACAGAGGTACCAGAGCGGTTCCGCAAGCACGTGGCCGAGAAGCTGAAGCTGGACAAGATCCAGAAGCTCGACGGCAAGGTGATCAGCCTCGACGTCGAGGTTTCCAAGGAGCCCAACCCGCGGCAGGCCGACCGGTGCGACCGGGTGGAGATCACGCTCCACTCCCGCGGCCCCGTGATCCGTGCGGAGGCGGCTGCCGCCGATCCGTACGCGGCGCTCGACCTGGCCACAGGCAAGTTGGAGGCGCGGCTGCGCAAGCAGCACGAGAAGCGCTACAACCGGCGTGGCAACGGTCGGCTGTCGGCAGCCGAGGTCGTCGATGTCGTTCCTGGCGTGGCCCAGTTGAACGCGAACGGCGAGACCGCGGCTCAGGAGGCGGCCGAGGCCGTCCCCACCACCATGATCGGCTCGCTGGAGGTACAGGGTGAAGGACCCCTGGTGGTCCGGGAGAAGACGCACGTAGCCGCGGCGATGACCCTCGACCAGGCGCTCTACGAGATGGAACTGGTCGGGCACGACTTCTACTTGTTCGTCGACTCCGACACGAAGGAACCGAGCGTCGTCTACCGGCGCCACGCCTATGACTACGGCGTGATCCATCTCAGGACCGACCCGCTGGCCGGCTCGGAAGCGGGCGGCGCCGGCGGCGCCCTCGGCGGCTGACGTCCTGCCGGGGCCCTGACACTGTTGGGATCCGTGCTCCGGTGGTGCCCCTGAGCGCCCTCTGTGCCCTCAGGGGCACCATCGCGCGCCGTAAGGATCCCCGCTGCGCCGTCCGGGCATGAAATCATGGAGTCGCAGGCCAACAGGTGGTCTGCGAACTGCGGTTGGCCGGCCCACAGGAACGTGGGGCCAGGGCCTTCAGGGGGAGAAAAGATGGCGGACAGCTTCGGACCGGTGCACAGCGCGGGCGGTGGAGACGACACGCTCGGTGGCGCCGGATCCGACGCCGACGCGGAACGGGACGGTTCGCGCAAGGAGCCGATCCGGGTTCTTGTCGTGGACGACCACGCGCTCTTCCGTCGCGGCCTGGAGATCGTCCTCGCCCAGGAGGAGGACATCCAGGTCATCGGTGAGGCCGGTGACGGCGCGGAGGCCGTCGACAAGGCCGCCGATCTGCTGCCGGACATCGTGCTGATGGACGTACGGATGCCCAAGCGCGGCGGCATCGAGGCCTGCACCTCCATCAAGGAGGTGGCCCCCAGTGCCAAGATCATCATGTTGACGATCAGCGACGAGGAGGCCGACCTCTACGACGCGATCAAGGCGGGCGCCACCGGTTATCTCCTCAAAGAGATCTCCACCGACGAGGTGGCCACCGCGATTCGCGCCGTGGCCGACGGACAGTCACAGATCAGCCCGTCCATGGCGTCCAAACTGCTGACCGAGTTCAAATCGATGATCCAGCGCACCGATGAGCGCAGGCTCGTGCCCGCGCCGCGTCTCACCGAACGCGAGCTGGAAGTCCTCAAGCTGGTGGCCACGGGAATGAACAACCGTGATATCGCCAAGGAGTTGTTCATCTCCGAGAACACCGTGAAGAACCACGTCCGCAATATCCTGGAGAAGCTACAGCTGCACTCCAGGATGGAAGCCGTGGTCTACGCGATGCGGGAGAAAATTCTTGAGATCCGCTGACGGGTCCGCGGTTTCCGGTTCAGACACGGGCGAGCGCCTCGGCGAGCGGGGCGCGTAGTCCGGGCGCGTCGACCCGTTCCACGCGTACGTCCGAGCAGCCGACCCACTCCGCTGCCTCCCGCAGCGCCTGTGCCATCGGGAGCACGGCCTTCGGGGTGTCCAGGGACACCTGCTTGGCCACCAGTGTCGTGCCCTCGCGCGCCGGATCGACCCGGCCGAGCAGCCTGCCGCCGGACAGCAGCGGCATCGCGAAATAGCCGTACACCCGCTTGGGCTTGGGGACGTACGCCTCCAGGCGGTGGGTGAATCCGAAGATCCGCTCGGTGCGGGCCCGCTCCCAGATGAGGGAGTCGAACGGCGACAGCAGCGTCGTACGGTGCCGGCCCCGCGGGGTGGTCGCCAGCGCCTCCGGATCGGCCCAGGCCGGCTTCCCCCAGCCCCCGACCGTCACCGGCACCAGCCCCGAGTCCGCGATCACGGCGTCGACCTGCTCGCCCTTGAGGCGGTGGTAGTCCGCGATGTCGGCGCGCGTGCCGACGCCGAGCGACTTGCCCGCGAGCCGCACGAGCCGGCGCAGACACTCCCTGTCGTCCAGGTCGTCGTGGAGGAGTTCGTCGGGGACGGCGCGCTCGGCGAGGTCGTAGACCCGCTTCCAGCTGCGCCGGCCGGTGCACACGACCTCGCCGTACATCAGCGCGCGCTCGACGGCGACCTTCGCCTCGGACCAGTCCCACCACGGCCCGCCGTTCTTGGCGCCGCCCAGTTCCGTGGCGGTCAGGGGCCCCTCCGTACGCAACTGCTTGATCACCGCGTCGTACGAGCCGTCCGCCAGCTCGTGGTACCACTGCGGGCGGGCCCGGTAGGCGCGGCGGCGGAAGGCGAAGTGCGGCCACTCCTCGATGGGCAGGACGCAGGCCGCGTGGGACCAGTATTCGAAGGCGTGCGGCCGCGACGGCGACGCGCCGGGAGGCGCGGGCGTCCAGTAGGCGTCCTCGACCGTCTTGCGGCCGACGGCGCCGAGCCGGGCGTACGGAATCAGCTCGTGCGAGCGCGCCAGGACCGAGATCGTGTCGAGCTGGACGGCGCCGAGATGGCGCAGCACGCCACGGACCCCGCCGCGCCGGTCCTGCGCCCCGAGGAGGCCCTGGGCGCGCAGCGCTATACGGCGGGCTTCGTCGGCGGACAGCTCGGTGGTGGCGGGCGGCAACGTCGTCATGGTCCGCACGATAGACCGCGGCACTGACAGCCGGACCGGGGGAGCGGAGTCCTGGAAAAGCGCGGGAGCGGAGTCCCGGAAAGGGGAGCCCCGGAGATCAGGGGCGCGCGGGCAGATACGGATGGTGGCCCGGCAGGCCCAGGTCGGACGGGAGCAGCGCGCCGACCCAGGCGTCCCGCAGCGTGTCCCTGCTCAGCAGCGCCGCGCGCAGGACGCCCTCCACCACGAAACCGGCCTTCTCGGCGACGGCGCGCGAGCCCGCGTTGCCGACCTCGGCCCGCCACTCCAGCCGCTCCGCGCCCAGCGCCGTGAAGGCCCAGCGGGCCACCGCCGTCACGGCCTCCGTCGTGTAGCCGCGGCCCCGGTACTCCTTGGCCGTCCAGTAGCCGATCTCCCAGGTGCCCGACTGGCAGTGCGCGTTGACGGCGCCCATCACGGGGCCGCCGCCGAGGGGCACGACGCCGAAGGTGCACATGGTCGAGGTCCGCCAGCCGTCCGGGGCCATCCGCTCGATGAAGTCTGCCGCGTGCCGGCGTTCGTACGGCGAGGGGAACGACGTCCAGCGCTGGATGTCCGGATCCTGGCAGGCCGCCCGGACGTCGTCGGTATCGGCCGGCGTCAGTGAGCGCAGCCGCAGGCGCTCGGTGGTGAGAGTGACGGGTTCCATGGACGGATTCTGCTGAACCGCGTCTTGTAGTACGAGTGCTTTTCCTGCCGTACCGGCACCTTCCACGGGTTCCGCGCGTTCTGTTTGTGGGTGACAGCGGGCCCGCGTGACGGCAGCCCTCCCGGCGCGGGCGGGTCCTCGCTTACGATGGCCGTTGCGGTGGGGCCCGCCTGCCGTGCCCGCGCCCGTGTCCGTATACGACCCACGTGCCAGGCCCGACCGGCAAGGAGACCAGCCTCAGTGTCCGTCTTCAACAAGCTCATGCGTGCAGGCGAAGGCAAGATCCTGCGCAAACTGCACCGCATCGCGGACCAGGTCAACTCCATCGAAGAGGACTTCATGACCCTCTCCGACGCCGAGTTGCGGGCGCTCACCGACGAGTACAAAGAGCGGTTCGCCGACGGTGAGAGCCTGGACGACCTGCTTCCCGAGGCCTTCGCGACCGTCCGTGAGGCCGCCAAGCGTGTCCTCGGTCAGCGTCACTACGACGTACAGCTGATGGGCGGCGCCGCGCTGCACCTCGGCTTCGTCGCCGAGATGAAGACCGGTGAGGGCAAGACCCTCGTCGGCACCCTGCCCGCCTACCTCAACGCACTGTCCGGCAAGGGCGTCCACCTGATCACGGTGAACGACTACCTGGCCGAGCGTGACTCCGAGATGATGGGCCGCGTCCACAAGTTCCTGGGCCTCGACGTCGGCTGCATCCTGGCCAACATGACGCCGGCCCAGCGTCGCGAGATGTACGCCTGCGACATCACGTACGGCACGAACAACGAGTTCGGCTTCGACTACCTGCGCGACAACATGGCGTGGTCCCAGGAAGAGCTGGTCCAGCGTGGCCACAACTACGCGATCGTCGACGAGGTCGACTCGATCCTGGTGGACGAGGCCCGTACGCCGCTGATCATCTCCGGCCCCGCCGACCAGGCCACCAAGTGGTACGGCGACTTCGCCAAGCTGGTCACGCGGCTGACCAGGGGCGAGGCCGGCAACCCGCTCAAGGGCATCGAGGAGACCGGCGACTACGAGGTCGACGAGAAGAAGCGCACCGTCGCCATCCATGAGCCGGGTGTCTCGAAGGTCGAGGACTGGCTCGGCATCGACAACCTGTACGAGTCGGTGAACACCCCGCTCGTCGGTTATCTGAACAACGCCATCAAGGCCAAGGAGCTCTTCAAGAACGACAAGGACTACGTCGTCATCGACGGCGAAGTCATGATCGTCGACGAGCACACCGGCCGTATCCTCGCCGGCCGCCGCTACAACGAGGGCATGCACCAGGCGATCGAGGCGAAGGAAGGGGTGGACATCAAGGACGAGAACCAGACCCTCGCCACGATCACCCTGCAGAACTTCTTCCGCCTCTACGGCAAGCTCTCCGGTATGACCGGTACGGCCATGACCGAGGCCGCCGAGTTCCACCAGATCTACAAGCTGGGCGTCGTACCCATCCCGACGAACCGGCCGATGGTCCGCATGGACCAGTCCGACCTGATCTACCGCACCGAGGTCGCCAAGTTCGCGGCGGTCGTCGACGACATCGCGGAGAAGCACGACAAGGGGCAGCCGATCCTGGTCGGCACCACCTCGGTCGAGAAGTCCGAGTACCTCTCGCAGCAGCTCAGCAAGCGCGGTGTCCAGCACGAGGTGCTCAACGCCAAGCAGCACGACCGGGAGGCGACGATCGTCGCCCAGGCCGGCCGCAAGGGCGCCGTCACCGTCGCCACGAACATGGCGGGTCGTGGTACGGACATCAAGCTCGGCGGCAACCCCGACGACCTGGCGGAGGCGGAGCTGCGGCAGCGCGGCCTGGACCCCGTCGAGCATGTCGAGGAGTGGGCGGCGGCCCTGCCGGCCGCGCTGGAGAAGGCCGAGCAGGCCGTCAAGGCGGAGTTCGAGGAGGTCAAGGACCTCGGCGGGCTCTATGTCCTGGGCACCGAGCGGCACGAGTCGCGCCGTATCGACAACCAGCTGCGCGGTCGTTCCGGACGTCAGGGCGACCCGGGCGAGTCCCGCTTCTACCTGTCGCTCGGCGACGACCTGATGCGGCTGTTCAAGGCGCAGATGGTCGAGCGCGTGATGTCGATGGCCAACGTGCCGGACGACGTGCCCATCGAGAACAAGATGGTGACGCGCGCCATCGCCTCCGCCCAGTCGCAGGTCGAGCAGCAGAACTTCGAGACGCGTAAGAACGTCCTGAAGTACGACGAGGTCCTCAACCGGCAGCGTGAGGTCATCTACGGTGAGCGCCGCCGCGTCCTGGAGGGCGAGGACCTGCACGAGCAGGTGCGCCACTTCATGGACGACACGATCGACGCGTACATCCAGGCGGAGACCGTCGAGGGCTTCGCCGAGGAGTGGGACCTGGACCGGCTGTGGGGCGCCTTCAAGCAGCTCTACCCGGTGAAGGCCACCGTCGAGGAGCTGGAGGAGGCGGCCGGCGACCGCGCCGGGATCACCGCCGAGTTCATCGCGGAGTCCATCAAGGACGACATCCACGAGCAGTACCAGGACCGCGAGGACTCGCTCGGCTCGGACATCATGCGTGAGCTGGAGCGGCGCGTGGTGCTGTCCGTCCTGGACCGTAAGTGGCGTGAGCACCTCTACGAGATGGACTACCTCCAGGAGGGCATCGGCCTCCGTGCGATGGCGCAGAAGGACCCGCTGGTCGAGTACCAGCGCGAGGGCTTCGACATGTTCAACGCCATGATGGACGGCATCAAGGAGGAGTCCGTCGGCTATCTGTTCAACCTGGAGGTCCAGGTCGAGCAGCAGGTCGAGGAGGTCCCGGTACAGGACTCGGCCGAGCGCACCTCCCTCACCAAGGAGGACGCGGTGCCCGCGGGCGCCTCCCGTCCGGAGATCCGCGCGAAGGGCCTGGACGCTCCGCAGCGCCCGGACCGGCTGCACTTCTCCGCTCCCACGGTGGACGGCGAGGGCGGCATCGTCGAGGGCGACTTCCAGAACGCGGACGGGCCGACGCGGTCCACGTCCGACGGGCTGACGCGCGCCGAGCGCCGTAAGGCCCAGAAGGGCGGCAACGGCGGACGCCGCCGCAAGAAGTAGGGCGCCGGAGTCCCGGATCGTCTGATCGCCGGGGTACGGGCCGGGGAGCGCACTCGCGGTGCGCGCCCCGGCCCGTCCTCATGTCCGGCCCTTATGTCCCGTGGCTCATGTCCGGTGCCTCATGTCGTGGTCCGTGCCGGCCGTGATCCGCTCGCCGCCGAGCTCGACCGCGGCGCAGCGCCAGCGCAGATCGGCGCCCTGCTCCAGGCGGAAGGCCATGGCGCGTACCTGTTCTCCCGCGGCGATGCTGGCGGACGCCTCGACCACGCCGGGGCGCGGCTGGAAGCCGCGGCAGGTGCGGATGACAGGGCGCACGCCCCTCGCCCTGAGCGGGGTGCCGGGCGCGAGGCGGACGAGCTGTTCGTATGCCTGCCCGACGGTCTGGCCGAGCATCCAGTGCACGGGGCGGTGGCCGCTGAGGACGGCGAGCAGACGCTCCGCGAAGAGTTCCTGCGGCGGGATGTGCGGGCGCCGCCGCGGGCGGCCGGTGCCGGGCCCGCGCTGGTCGCGCCGGCCCGGGGGCCTGGCCCCGGCGATCGTCCTGGCCGCGGCCCGGTCCGTCGCGGCGCCGTCCGTCGCTGCGCCGTCCGTGGCGCGGGTGGAGGTGGTGCCGATCGAGCTGGTGGTGCCCGTGATGGTCATGCAGATCGCCCCCGTTCTGCCCGTCCGGTCGGATACCGGGCGGTAACTTCTGATGGGGGATCTTTTACGGGCCTTTGGGGCACCGTCGCAAGGCGGGTACGCCGTCGGGGCGCGGGCCGACGGAATCACCTATCCGGGTGGTCCCCGCCCCCTGCCGGGCCCGGCGGCGGGCTGGGGCGGGGGTCTCGGTGGACGCCTGAGGGCTTCCTGAGCGTCACCCCGAAGAGGGACTCCCGCACGTATCCTTAGGTGTTTTCCGACTACGAAAGCGGCCTGCCCATGCGCGTCTACGTCCCCCTGACCCTTCCTGGTCTCGCCGAGGCGCACAAGACGGGCGAGCTGGGGCCAGGGCCGCTGACCGCGTACGCCGTGACCCCCGGACTGCGTGAGTGGTACGTCTCCGACGACATCGAGGAGCTGGAGTACGCGGCGCTCAACCGGGCCGCGGCGGGCTCGCTCCGGCTGCTCGCCGCGGACCCGGGCGCCCCCAGGCGCCGGGTGGTCCTCGCGCTCGACGTACCGGACAAGGACGCGGTCGCGGACCCCGACCGGGGGATGGACGCCGGCGGGGTGGGTGAGGTGCGGATCGCCTCGGCAGTCGCGCTGACGAAGGCGGCGGCGGTGCACGTCGACTCCGACGACGCGGACGGCGATGTGTCGGCCGCGGCGGCCGCGCTGGGGGCGGCGGACCACGGCGACGACGACGCGCAGTTCACGGTGGACGGCGCGGAGGATCACGAGCTGCTCTGGTACGGCGTCCAGGAGATTCCCAACCTCATCGACTGACGCCGCGTTGTCAGACCCGGCCGGTACGGTTCTCGGCATGGGGAAGCAGAACACGCATCTGGTCTGGGACTGGAACGGCACCATCCTCGACGACATCCAGGCGGTCTTCGGCGCGACCAACGCGGCCTTCGCGGAGATCGGGATCGAGCCCATCACGCTCGACCGCTACCGCGAGCTGTACTGCATACCGATCCCGGTGTTCTACGAGCGGCTGATCGGCCGCGTGCCGAGCGACGCGGAATGGGCCGTCATGGACGAGTCCTTCCACCGGCACTACACGGAGCGGCGCGTCGCCTGCGGGCTGACGGAAGGCGTCAAGGAGCTGCTGGCGCAGTGGCAGCTGGCGGGCCGCAGCCAGTCGCTGCTGAGCATGTACGGGCACGAGCAGCTGGTCCCGGTCGTGCGGGGGTACGGAATCGAGAGCCACTTCATCCGGGTCGACGGGCGGACGGGACCGTCCGGCGGCAGCAAGGCGCTGCACATGGAGCGCCATCTGGCCGCGCTGGCCGGGGCGGGCGCGATATCGGCCGAGCACACGGTGGTGATCGGCGACGCGGTCGACGACGCGGTGGCGGCGGCGCACGTGGGCGCGCGTGCGGTGCTCTACACCGGGGGCTCGCACAGCAGGGCCGTCCTGGAGGCGGTGGGTGTCCCGGTCGTGGACAGCCTCGCGGAAGCGGTCGCCCTGGCGCAGAGCCTGCCGGCCTGAGCTGCGGAGCCTGCCGGCCTGAGCTGTGGCGCCCGCCGGCCTGAGCTGTGGCGCAGAGCCTGCTGCCCCGAGCTGTGGCGCCGGCCGGCTTCCCCGGTGCGTACCGCTCAGGTCAGCGGTGCCTTCGCTCGCAGGATCTTCAGGAATTCGCGCATCCAGGCCGAGTGGTCGGGCCAGGCGCGGGCGGAGACGAGGGTGCCGTCCACCACGGCCTCGGCGTCCTGGAAGGTGGCCCCGGCCGCCTGCATGTCGAGCTCCAGGGCCGGGTAGGCCGTGACGCGGCGGCCGGCGAGTTCGCCGATGGCGGCCGTGAGCAGGGGGCCGTGGCAGATCTGGGCGACCGGCTTGTCCGCGTCGAAGAAGGACTTGAGGATCTTGCGGAGTTCCGCGTCGCCCCGCAGATACTCGGGGGCGCGGCCGCCCGGGATGACCACCGCGGCGTACTGCGTCGGTTCGACCTCGGAGAAGGCCAGGTCGGCGGGCCAGGTGTAGCCGGGCTTCTCGGTGTACGTGTCGAAGCCGGGTTCGACGTCATGGACCACGAACCGGAGCTTCTTGCGCGTGGGGGCGGCGATATGGACCTCGTACCCCTCCTCGCGCAGGCGCTGGTACGGATAGAGGACTTCGAGGGACTCGGCGGCGTCGCCGGTGACGATCAGAATCTTGGCTGCCATGACTGCTCCCGGGAGAATGTTCCGGTCTGTCCCCCTGTCGACCAGTGTGGTCCCGGTCCGCGCCGGTCGGCGAGAGCTGAGGGAGGGAGGTGTCCGCCCATGAGTACGTGCGAGGGCTTCGTGTCGCTGTCCAGAGTGTCAAACTTCCACCCCCGCTTTTGTACACATACGGCTCATGACGGGGCCCGGGTGGAGGGCGATAGCCTTGGGCCCGTGATCAGCGCGATATGCCGTGGGGGCAGCGAAGCCCCCGGCCTGCGCCCGGAGCGCCATAGCGCCCGGGCGATCGATGATCCTCACAGCCCGGGCCGACCGTCAAAATTGGCCAATATGGTCCCGGACATCTCTCATCGCGGCATAACGTCGACTGCGACCGGAAACCCCGCGTCGTGGCGTTGTGTCGCTTCCTTCACCTACGTCACGCAACGGCGCGCGACAGGAGCCAGAGGACATGCAGACCAAGCTGGACGAAGCCAAGGCCGAGCTGCTCGAAAAGGCGGCCCGGGTCGCTGAGAACAGCCCGGCGGGGGGAACCGGGGGTCCGGGGGGTCTCCCCCGGAAGGACGAGGCCTCGGCCGGGTCCGACAGGTCCGACCGCGCGGAGCGTCCCGACCGGGACACGCTTCTCGCGTACCTCCAGCGCTACTACCTGCACACCGCCCCCGAGGACCTGGCCGACCGCGACCCGGTCGACATCTTCGGTGCCGCGCTCTCCCACTACCGGCTGGCCGCGAACCGCCCCCAGGGGACGGCCAATGTACGGGTCCACACGCCGAGCGTCGAGGAGAACGGCTGGACCTGCAGCCACTCCGTGATCGAGCTGGTCACGGACGACATGCCCTTCCTTGTCGACTCCGTCACCAACGAGCTCTCCCGCCAGGGCCGCGGCATCCACGCCGTGATCCATCCGCAGATCGTCGTACGCCGTGATGTCACCGGCAGGCTGATCGAGGTGCTCCCCGAGGGAACGGCCACCACGGACCGCCCGCACGACGCGGTCACCGAGTCCTGGATCCATGTCGAGGTCGACCGCGAGACCGACCGCGACGACCTCAGTCAGATGACCGCCGCCCTCCGGCGCATCCTGTCCGACGTACGGGAGACCGTCGAGGACTGGGACAAGATGCGAGAGTCCGCGCTGCGCATCGCCGAGGAACTGCCGGGCGAGCCGACCGCTGACGACCTCCCCGCCCAGGAGCGCGAAGAGGCCCGTGAGCTGCTGCGCTGGCTCGCCGCCGACCACTTCACCTTCCTCGGCTACCGCGAATATCAGCTGACGGACTCGGACTCCCTGTCCGCCGTGCCCGGCACCGGCCTCGGCATCCTGCGCTCCGACCCGAAGCACAGCGAGGACGACGATCACCCGGTCAGCCCGTCCTTCAGCAGGCTGACCGCCGACGCCCGCGCCAAGGCCCGTGAGCACAAGCTGCTCGTCCTGACCAAGGCCAACAGCCGCTCCACCGTCCACCGGTCCGGCTATCTCGACTACGTCGGCGTCAAGAAGTTCGACGACAAGGGCAATGTCGTCGGAGAGCGGCGCTTCCTCGGGCTCTTCTCCTCGGCCGCGTACACCGAGTCCGTACGCCGGGTTCCGGTCATCCGCCGCAAGGTCGCCGAGGTCCTGGAGGGCGCCGGCTTCTCGCCCAACAGCCACGACGGCCGCGATCTGCTGCAGATCCTGGAGACCTACCCGCGCGACGAGCTGTTCCAGACGCCCGTGGACGAGCTGCGCTCGATCGTCACCAGCGTGCTGTACCTCCAGGAGCGCAGGCGGCTGCGGCTCTATCTGCGCCAGGACGAGTACGGGCGCTACTACTCCGCCCTCGTCTATCTGCCGCGCGACCGGTACACCACCGGGGTCCGGCTGCGGCTGATCGACATCCTCAAGGAGGAGCTCGGCGGGTCCAACGTCGACTTCACCGCGTGGAACACAGAATCGATCCTCTCCCGTATTCACTTCGTCGTCCGGGTTCCGCCCGGCACCCAGCTGACCGGGCTCACCGACGCCGACGCCGACCGGATCGAGGCCCGGCTCGTCGAGGCCGCCCGCTCCTGGACCGACGCCTTCGGCGAGGCGCTGAACGCCGAGTGCGGCGAGGAGCGCGCCGCCGAGCTGCTGCGCTCCTACGGCGGAGCCTTCCCCGAGGGCTACAAGGCCGACCACTCCCCGCGGGCGGCCGTCGCCGACCTGGTCCACCTCGAAGCCCTCGGCACCGCCGACAAGGACTTCTCGCTCTCGCTGTACGAGCCGGTCGGCGCGGGCCCCGGCGAGCGCCGCTTCAAGATCTACCGCTCGGGCGAGCAGGTCTCCCTCTCCGCCGTCCTCCCGGTGCTCCAGCGGCTCGGTGTCGAGGTCGTCGACGAGCGGCCGTACGAGCTGCGCTGCACGGACCGTACGCACGCCTGGATCTACGACTTCGGCCTGCGGATGCCGCTGGGCGGCGCGGACAACGACTATCTCGCCGACGACGCCCGCGAGCGCTTCCAGGAAGCCTTCGCCGCCGTGTGGACGGGCGCCGCGGAGAACGACGGCTTCAACTCCCTCGTCCTGCGGGCCGGTCTGAACTGGCGGCAGGCGATGGTGCTGCGCGCGTACGCCAAGTACCTGCGCCAGTCCGGCTCCACCTTCAGCCAGGACTACATGGAGGACACCCTCCGTATCAACGTCCACACCACCCGGCTGCTGGTCTCCCTCTTCGAGGCCCGGATGTCGCCGGGACGCCAGAGCGCCGGTACGGAGCTGACGGACGGGCTGCTGGAGGAGCTGGACGGAGCACTCGACCAGGTCGCGAGCCTCGACGAGGACCGCATCCTCCGGTCCTTCCTCACCCTCATCAAGGCCACGCTGCGCACCAACTTCTTCCAGAGCGCCGACGGGGCGAGCGGAAAGAGTGGCAAGAGCGGCAAGGGAGGCAAGAGCGGCGAGCAGGCGGCGGGCAATAGCCACCACAGCTATGTGTCGATGAAGTTCGACCCGCAGGCCATCCCGGACCTGCCCGCACCCCGCCCGGCGTTCGAGATCTGGGTGTACTCCCCGCGCGTGGAGGGCGTGCATCTGCGCTTCGGCAAGGTCGCCCGCGGTGGTCTGCGCTGGTCGGACCGGCGTGAGGACTTCCGTACGGAGATCCTCGGCCTGGTCAAGGCGCAGATGGTCAAGAACACCGTGATCGTGCCGGTCGGCGCCAAGGGCGGCTTCGTCGCCAAGCAGCTGCCCGACCCGGCCGTGGACCGGGACGCCTGGCTCGCCGAGGGCATCGCCTCGTACAAGATCTTCATCTCGGCGCTGCTCGACATCACGGACAACATGGTCGCGGGCGAGGTCGTGCCGCCGGCCGATGTGGTCCGGCACGACGAGGACGACACGTATCTGGTCGTCGCCGCCGACAAGGGCACCGCGAGCTTCTCCGACATCGCCAACGAGGTCGCGGTCTCCTACGACTTCTGGCTCGGGGACGCCTTCGCCTCCGGCGGCAGCGCGGGCTACGACCACAAGGGCATGGGCATCACCGCCCGTGGTGCCTGGGAGTCCGTCAAGCGGCACTTCCGCGAGCTCGGCCACGACAGCCAGTCCGAGGACTTCACGGTCGTCGGGGTCGGGGACATGTCCGGTGACGTCTTCGGCAACGGCATGCTGCTCTCCGAGCACATCCGGCTCGTGGCGGCCTTCGACCACCGGCACATCTTCCTCGACCCGCACCCGGACGCCGCCACCTCGTACGCCGAGCGCCGCCGGCTGTTCGAGCTGCCGCGCTCCTCCTGGGCCGACTACGACAAGCAGCTGCTGTCGCAGGGCGGCGGGATCCACCCCCGTACCGCCAAGTCGATCCCCGTCAACGCGCATGTCCGTGAGGCCCTCGGCATCGAGCCCGGCGTCGCCAAGCTGACGCCCGCCGAGCTGATGAAGGCGATCCTGCACGCCCCGGTGGACCTGCTCTGGAACGGCGGCATCGGTACGTACGTCAAGGCGTCCACCGAGTCGAACGCCGACGTCGGCGACAAGGCCAACGACGCGATCCGCGTCAACGGCGAGGATCTGCGGGTCAAGGTCGTCGGCGAGGGCGGCAACCTGGGTCTGACCCAGCTCGGCCGGATCGAGTTCGCCCGGCGCGGCGCCGGCGGCGAGGGCGGCAAGATCAACACCGACGCCATCGACAACAGCGCCGGCGTGGACACCTCCGACCACGAGGTGAACATCAAGATCCTGCTCAACGGCCTGGTGACGGACGGCGACATGACCGTCAAGCAGCGCAACAAGCTGCTCGCCGCGATGACCGACGAGGTCGGCGCGCTGGTGCTGCGCAACAACTACGCGCAGAACACCGCCCTCGCCAACGCCGGCGCCCAGTCCCCGTCCCTGCTCCACGCCCACCAGCGGTTCATGCGCCGGCTGGAGCGGGACGGGGACCTCAACCGGGCGCTGGAGTTCCTGCCGACCGACCGGCAGATCCGCGAACTGCTCAACTCCGGCAAGGGTCTGTCCCAGCCCGAGGTCGCGGTGCTGCTCGCCTACACCAAGATCACGGTGGCGGACGAGCTGATCCACACGGAGCTGCCGGACGACCCGTATCTGCGCAAGCTGCTGCACGCGTACTTCCCCCAGCCGCTGCGCGAGCAGTTCGCCGAGCAGATCGACACGCACGCGCTGCGCCGCGAGATCGTCACGACGCTGCTGGTCAACGACACCGTCAACAGCGGTGGTTCGACCTTCCTGCACCGGCTGCGGGAGGAGACGGGGGCGTCGATCGAGGAGATCGTACGGGCGCAGACCTCGGCCCGCGAGATCTTCGGTCTCGGCGCCGTCTGGGACGCCGTCGAGGCCCTGGACAACAAGGTCCCGGCCGCCGTCCAGACCCGGATCCGGCTGCACTCGCGCCGGCTGGTCGAACGCGGTACGCGCTGGCTGCTGGGCAACCGGCCGCAGCCGCTGGAGATCGCCGAAACCATCGAGTTCTTCTCGGCGGGCGTGGAGCAGGTCTGGGCCCAGCTGCCCACGATGCTGCGCGGCGCGGAGCTGGAGTGGTACCAGGCCATCCTGAAGGAGCTGACCGGCGCGGGGGTTCCCGAGGAGGTGGCCCTGCGGGTCGCCGGCTTCTCGTCCGTCTTCCCGACGCTCGACATCGTGGCCATCGCGGACCGTACGGGCCAGGACGCGCTGTCCGTCGCCGAGGTGTACTACGACCTCGGCGACCGGCTGCGGATCGCCCAGCTGATGGACCGGATCGTCGAGCTGCCGCGGGACGACCGCTGGCAGTCCATGGCCCGCGCCTCCATCCGCGAGGACCTGTACGCGGCGCACGCCGGCCTGACGGCGGACGTGCTGTCCGTGGGTGACGGCGGCTCGACGCCCGGGGAGCGGTTCACGGCGTGGGAGCAGAAGAACGCCGCGATCCTCACCAGGGCGCGCGCCACGCTGGAGGAGATCCAGGGCTCGGACGCCTTCGACCTGGCGAACCTGTCGGTCGCGATGCGGACGATGCGGACGCTGCTGCGTACGCACAGCTGACAGCGCGACAGCGCGGCAGCTGACCGGACATGAGGGGCGCCCGGCTCACCGCGAGCCGGGCGCCTCTATGTCTTCTTGCCGGTGAATCGCTCGTACGCCGCGACGACCTCCGCCGCGGGACCGTCCATCCGCAGCGTTCCCGACTCCAGCCACAGCGCCCGGTCGCAGGTCTCGGTGATCGTCTTGTCGCTGTGACTGACGAGGAACACCGTGCCGGCCTCCTCGCGCAGTTCGGTGATGCGCTCCTGGCTGCGCCGCTGGAACCTCGCGTCACCCGTGGACAGCGCCTCGTCGATCAGCAGGACGTCATGGCTCTTGGCGGCGGCGATCGAGAAACGCAGCCGGGCGCCCATGCCCGAGGAGTATGTACGCATCGGCAGGGAGATGAAGTCGCCCTTCTCGTTGATCCCGGAGAACTCCACGATGTCGTCGTAGCGGGTACGGACCTGCTCGCGCGACATGCCCATCGCGAGCCCGCCGAGGATGACATTGCGCTCGCCGGTCAGATCGCTCATCAGCGCCGCGTTGACCCCCAGGAGCGAGGGCTGCCCCCGGGTGAAGACCTTGCCCTCCGTAGGAGGCAGCAGTCCTGCGACGGCCTTGAGCAGCGTGGACTTGCCGGAGCCGTTGGAGCCGATCAGACCGATCGCCTCGCCCTTGTACGCGACGAAGCTGACGCCCTTCACGGCGTGCACCTCGCGCACTCCGGGCGCCGCCCGCCGCGAGACGATCCGGCTGAGGGCGGAGGTGGCACTGCCCCGGCCGCCGCGCGTGCCGTGCACCTGATAGGTGATGTGGACCCCGTCGACGACGACGGTGGGGATGCGGTCAGCCACGTCCGTACTCCTCCTCGGCCTTCCAGAAGAACAGGAATCCGCCCACCCCGACGAGCAGCGCCCAGCCGACGGCGGCGGCCCAGATGTGCGGGGGCAGCCGGCTGTCGGTGAAGCTGTCGATGAGGGCGAAGCGCATCAGGTCGATGTAGACGGCGGCCGGGTTGCACTCCAGGGCGACCGCGACGGCATGCGGCAGCCGCCCGCCACCGACGACCTTGTCGACGCTCCACATCACGCCGGACACGTACATCCAGGTGCGCAGGACGAAGGGCGTCAGCTGGGCGATGTCAGGGGTCCTGGCGGCCAGCCTCGCCACGATCATCGAGAGCCCGGTGTTGAACAGCGCCTGGAGGGCCAGGACGGGCACCACCAGCAGCCAGCCGGGTCTGGGGTGCTGCCCGAAACAGACCAGGATCACGGCCAGCGCGCCCATGGAGAACAGCAGCTGCTGGAGCTGCTGGAGGGCGAGCGCGACCGGCAGGGCGGCGCGTGGGAAGTGCAGAGCCCGTACGAGCCCGAGGTTGCCGGAGATCGCACGGGTGCCCGCCGTGACGGAACTGGAGGTGAAGGTCCAGATGAAGACGCCCGTCACCAGGAACGGGATGAAGTCGGGGACGCCGTCCTTGGTGCGGAGCAGCACACCGAAGATGAAGTAGTAGACCGTCGCGTTGAGCAGCGGGGTCATGATCTGCCAGATCTGGCCGAGCTTCGCCTGGCTGTACTGGGCGGTCAGCCGGGCGGTGGCGAAGGCGGTGACGAAGTGCCGCCGCGACCAGAGCTGCCGGACATAGGCGGGCAGCGAGGGGCGGGCCCCGCTCACGGTCAGTCCGTGCCGGGCGGCGAGGGCGCCGAGGTCCGTCACGGATGCCGGCGCGGTCACGGGCGCGGGCTCTACGGCCGGTGGGGGCTTTGCGATCTGGCTCACAGGTGGCCCTTTCGACGGTGGCCGGTACGGCGCCGAGGATGGAACGGGTCCGTATCGTCGCTACGCCGAGGGTAGATCCGTCCCACGTCGAAACGCAACCGTGTCGTCGTGACGTCGGCGTACGGCTATGCTCGGTGCCCATGACCACGGACCCGCGCACCTCACGCCGCGTCCCCGCGGGAGCCGCCGTGCTCCGGGAGGACGTGACCGACGCCATCCGCGCCGCCGTCTTCGAGGAGCTGGCCGCGGTCGGCTTCGCCCGGATGTCCATCGAGGGCATCGCGCGCCGGGCCGGGGTCGGCAAGACCGCCGTCTACCGCCGCTGGAAATCCAAGCTGGCGCTGGTCCTCGATCTGGTCTCCGCCTTCGCGGCGCAGGGACTGCCCGCCCCCGCGACCGGTTCGCTGTACGGCGATGTGCGCGCCCTGCTCGAAGTGGCCTCGCACGCCCTGCGCCACCCGGTGGCCTCGCAGGTCATCCCGGACCTGCTGGTGGAGGCGGCCCGTAATCCCGAGATCTCTGACGCGATCAGGGCGGCGCTGCTGGACGGGCAGCGGGGCATCGCCGCCGTGATCGTCCGCGAGGCGGTCGAGCGCGGTGAGCTTCCCGAGGGCGCGGACCCCGACCGGGCCCTGGATCTGATCGTCGGACCGCTCTACTGGCGGCTGGTGGTCGTGCGGAGCGACCTGCCCGAGGGGTATCTGGACGATCTGGCGGCCTCGGCCGTCGCGGCGCTCGGCCGAAGCTGAGGGTGCGGCTGAGGCTGAGGCTGAGGGCCCGCCGTCACTGAGGCCGAGGGCCGGCCGTCACGCACAAAGCCGGGGAGGACCGGCCGACACGCGACCGATCCTCCCCGGCTGTTCCCACAGGCTGTGCCGGATGGCTACTTGACGGCTCCCGCCATCGCACCCGTGACGAACTGCCGCTGGAACGCGAAGAACACGACCAGCGGAATCACCATCGAGACGAAGGCGCCGGGCGCCAGGACATCGATGTTGTTGCCGAACTGCCGTACCTGCTGCTGCAGTGCGACAGTGATCGGCGGGTTCTCGGAGTCCGCGAAGATCAGCGCGACCAGCATGTCGTTCCAGACCCAGAGGAACTGGAAGATGCCGAGCGAGGCGATGGCGGGACCGCCGAGCGGCATCACGACACGCGTGAACAGCCGGATCTCGCCCGCCCCGTCGAGCCGGGCGGCCTCCAGCAGCTCCCTCGGGATCTCCGCGAAGAAGTTCCGCAGCAAAAAGATCGCGAAGGGCAGACCGAAGGCGACGTGGAAGATGACCACGCCGAAGGTCGTCTCGAAGATGCCGATGGAGCCGAACAGCTTCGAGACCGGGACCAGTGCGACCTGTACGGGGACCACCAGCAGCCCGACGACCACCAGGAACCACCAGTCGCGGCCGGGGAACTCCATCCAGGCGAAGGCGTATCCGGCGAGCGAGCCGATCACCACGACCAGGAGCGTCGCGGGGACGGTGATCATGATCGTGGAGAACAGCGAGTTGGTGATGGTTTCGTTGTCGAGCAGCCGCGAGTAGTTCTCGGTGGTCAGCTGGGCGGGGGCGGAGAAGACCTTCCACCAGCCGCTCGCGCTGATGTCCGAGGGGTCGCGCAGCGAGGAGACCAGCAGTCCGAGTGTCGGCATCAGCCAGAAGAGGCCGACCAGGATCAGGAAGACCTGCATCGCACCGCCGCCCAGACGGGCCGCGATCCGGCCCGCCAGAGACTGCTTCGCCTTGACCGCACCGTCGTTCGTGGTCATCGGCGAGTCTCCCTTCGCATCCTGCGGACGTTGAACAGCATCACCGGAATCACCAGCAGGAGCAGCAGTACGGCGATGGCGCTGCCGACCCCGAGATCCGCGTCCGTGCCGAACGACGAGCGGTAGAGCTGGAGCGCCAGCACATTCGCGTCGTCCTGGGACGACCCCGGCGCGATGATGAAGACCAAGTCGAAGATCTTCAGGACATTGATCATCAGCGTGACCATGACGACCGCGAGAACCGGTGCCAGCAGTGGCACGGTGACCCGGCGGAAGACCTGCCACTCATTGGCGCCGTCCATCCGGGCGGCCTCCATGAGTTCACGCGGCACGCTCGCCAGACCGGCCGCGATCAGCACCATCGCGAACCCTGCCCACATCCACAGATAGCTGCCGATGATGGCCGGGGTGACCAGCGAAGGGCCGAGCCAGTCCACGCCGTTGTACGGCTCGCGGAAGTTCTCCGCGGGCAGTCTGAGCTGGGCGCCGTCGGCCGCCGCCGGCAGGCTGAACGTACCGTCCGCGCCCGCCGTCGCGGAGGCCACGACCTTGCCGTCCTTGACCGCCTCCACCTTGATGCCCTTGAGACCGAGCTCCTTGGCGTCGACGACATTGGGCTTTCCGCCGCCGCCCTTGGTGAAGTCCAGCCATGCGGTACCGGTGACCCGGCCGTCCTCCGGCTTCGCGGCCTTCGCCGTCTGCGCGTCGGACGGCATCAGCGCCGGCGCCACACCCACCAGCGGCAGCTGGACCTCGGTGCCCGCGCTCACGGGCTCCTTGGTGACGAACGCGCCGCCGCCCTCCGCCTTGAGCGGATGGACGGGCAGCGGGTGCGCCTTGGGGTAGCCCGCCGACTCGTTGAACGTGTCGTGCACGCTCACCGAGACCGCGTTGGCGATACCGCGCTCCGGGTCCTGCTCGTACACCAGCCGGAAGATGATGCCCGAGGCCAGCATCGAGATCGCCATCGGCATGAAGACGATCAGCTTGAACGCCGTGCCCCAGCGCACCCGTTCGGTGAGCACCGCGAAGATCAGACCGAGCGCCGTGGCGACGGTGGGCGCCACCACCACCCAGATCGCGTTGTTCTGGACCGCGGTGAGAATGGTGTCGTCGGTGAAGATCTCGACGTAGTTGTCGAGCCCGGCGAAGCCGTCGCCCGACTTGTCGAAGAAGGACCGGTAGACCGAGAACCCGATCGGGTAGACCACGAGCGCGCCCAGCAGCACCAGCGCGGGCAGCAGAAAGCCGGCCGCGATGTACTTACGTGTGCCCGTCACGCTCTTGCGTTTGCCTGTGTTGACGGGGGACACCGGTCCGGTGCCCCCCGTGGCCGCCGACTTCACCCGTCAGCTCTGGTACGCCTTGGCCGCGGCCTGCTCCAGCTGCTGCTGGGCACCCGCCACGTCCTTCGGGTTCTTCAGGAAGTCCTGGAGCGCCTTCCACTCGCCCTTGCCGGGCGTACCGCCGAACGACTGCGGCATCTGGTCCGACATGTCGAAGCGGAAGTCGTCGCCCGCGGCGATCAGCGCCTTGGCGATGTCACGCTGGACGTCGTTCGGGTACGAGGCGACGTCCAGGGACTTGTTCGGCGAGACGAAGCCGCCCGCCTCCGCCCAGATCTTCGCGGCGTCCGTGGACGCCAGGAAGGTCAGCAGCGCCTGCGCGCCCTTGGTGTCCTTGAGCGCCACGGCCGCGTCGCCACCCGTCACCACGGGGGAGTCGGTACCGACCGCCGGGAACGGGAAGACCTTGGCGTCCGTACCGATCTTGGCCTCGGTCTGCGCGATGTTGACGCCCACGAAGTCACCCTCGAAGACCATCGCGCCCTTGGGCTGGTCGCCGCCGGTGAAGGTCTGGGTGACGGACGCGGGGAACTCCGTCTGGAGCGCGCCGTCGGCGCCGCCCGCGATCAGGCTCTGCTTGCCGAAGAGCTGGCCGAGCGTGGTCAGGGCGTCCTTCACGGAGCCGTCGGTCCACTTGATCTCGTGCTTGGCCAGCTGGTCGTACTTCTCCGGGCCCGCCTGGGAGAGATAGATGTTCTCGAACCAGTCGGTGAGGGTCCAGCCGTCCGCGCCGCCGACCGAGACCGGGGTGACGCCCGAGGCCGAGATGGTCTCGGCCGTCGTCAGGAAGTCCTTCCAGGTCTTCGGGACCGCGGCGCCCGCGTTCTCGAACGCGGCGTTGTTGTACCAGACCAGCGACTTGTTGGCGGCCTTGAAGTACACGCCGTACTGCGTGCCGTCCACCGCGCCGAGGTCCTGCCAGCCCTTGCCGTAGTTCTTCTCGAGCTGGGCCTTCGCCTCGGCTCCGGCCGGCTTGGCCCACTTCTTCGCCACGGCCTGCTGGATGGCGCCGACCTGCGGGAGCATCGCCACGTCGGGCGGGCTGCCACCAGCTATTTTCGTGCCGAGGAAGTTGACGATCGGGTCCTGCGCGGGGACGAACGTGACCGTCGCTCCGGTGCGCTTCTCGAACTCGGTCAGGACCTTGGTGAAGTTCTCCTGCTCGGGTCCGGTCCAGACGGCCGCGACCTCGATCTTCTCCCCGTTCAGTTTGGGGAGCTGGACGCTGGTCGCGGGCTCTTTGCTCGCGCCCGCGTCCTTGTCCTTGGCGTCGTTCGAGTCGCCACCGCAGCCGGTGAGGGCCATGGCACCGACGGCGACGATCGCCACGGCGGCCCTACGGGAGCCGAGCGCTGCCCTGCCGTTACCAAGAGCCTTACCTGCTGTGCGAGTTGTGCGCATTACTGCCCCGTCTCTTCCCGTGCGCGTACGGATCTACGCATGCGGGACCGGCGACGCGGCCGTGACGTGGCGGCGCTGCTCTCGTCCCGTGCGCACAGTCCTACGCCGGGTACCCGGGTGCCGCAATACCGTTTTAGGTGTCAACTCAATGATCGTGATGGGCTCGTGACGTGGCACGACGGGACGTAAGGGGATCTTCAGGGGTGAGCCGGGGTCAGCGGTGCAACCGGTACGGCGTCGACGGAACGGGCGGCCCGCTCCAGCGCGCTGGCGAGCAGTGCGAGATCCGTCGGGCCGTTGCCCAGCTCCCGGACCGGGCGGCGGGCCGGCGGATCGCCCATCCGCTCCCACTCCAGCGGCACCACGGTGGGCCGCAGGGTCGCCGTACGCGGAATGCGGCCCGTGACACGGCCGCCCTGGAACGGGGTCACCCGGCCGTCCGGATGGCCGAGACGGCCCCGGCCGGGCGCCGGGTCGTCCGGGGCGGGCGCGGCGGCCGGCGCGTCCAGCACGACCCGCAGCCGGGCGCCCTGTGCCAGCTCCGTGTCGACCGTACGGTCCGGGCGGGCCGAGGTCGCCACCAGATGCACGCCCAGGCGCTCACCCTCACGGGCAACGGCCTCCAGGGCCCGTACGACGGAACCGGCCGCCGGCCGCCCCGGACTGCCGAGCGCCGGTGCGACCAGCGCGTCGAAGTCGTCGACGAGCACGACGAGCCGGGGGAGGGGCGCGGGCCCCTGCTCCTGCTCCGCACGGGCCGAGGTGGTCCTGAGCCTGAGGGTGCCGCTGATGGGCGACTCCAGGTCGCCGCGCTGCTCACCGCGCCGGTCGCCCGGCTGCTGGTCCGCGCGGGACTGATCGGGACGGAGCTGGTCCGTGCGGAGGTGGACGGTGCGTGACTCGCCCCGCCGGCCCGCCCGTTGCTCGGCGGCGCTCGGCGGGCGCTGGCCGATCATCCGGTCCGACACCTCCTGCCGGCTGTGCCACTCGGCGAAGTCGAGCCGCCCCAGCAGCTCGGCCCGCCGCTTGAGCTCGGCCCCCAGCGCCTGGGCGAACTGCCGCATCCTGACCGGGTCGGAAGCGATCAAATGCTCGGTGACATGCGGCAGTTCCGTACAGGCGGACAGGCCCTCACCGCGCTCGCCCCCGGCGCCGTCGACCAGCAGCAGCCCCAGCCGGTCGGGCCGGCCCGCGGCCGCCAGCGAGGCGGCCACGGAGCGCAGCAGTTCCGTACGGCCACTGCCCGCGGGGCCCTCGATCAGCAGATGCGGGCCCTCTTCCGTCAGATCGACGCTGACCGGGCCGCGCGGCCCGGAGCCGAGCACCGCCGTGCAGTCCCCGGTGCGGTCGGCGACGGACGCCCAACGCGCCATCAGGGAAGCCGGGGTGGCCCGGGCAAGACCCAACTCGTCGAGCAGCCGGGCCGATTGCGGCAGCGCGGCGGCGGGACGCCCCTGGCTGCTCCCCGCGGCGGCGGTGCGCAGCGGCGCCAGCGCCCGCCCGAAACGCTCCGCCCAGGCCGGCGAGACCGCGTCCACGACGGCGACCGTGCCATGCCCGGCGGGCTGTCCCACCGCCGTACGCAGCAGCCGCAGCGCGGTGGCCACATCGCCGCTCAGCAGGGCGACGGCCCCGCACTCGCGGAAGGGGAGCGAGGCCGCGCACGCCGCCTCATAGGTCGCGGCGACCGGGGAGAGGGGGGAGGCGGCCGGGGTCTCGGCGAGACAGAGGAGATGGATGCCGGCGGCGGCGCCGACGCCGGCCAGCCGCGCCGTCGTCTCGCGCAGCGCGGCGGAACCGGGATCGCCGTCGACGATCACCACCGTGTACGGCCCCTGGTGGTGGGCGGCGGCCTCCGCGACGGCCGCGGGCGCGGCCGAGGCCCAGCCGGGGCCCAGCGGTCCGTCGTCCAGCCGGCGGGTCAGCTCGGCGGTCCTGGCGCCCGCCTGGTCCCGGTCGTAGGCGAGCAGCAGCCGGCAGTCCTGGCCGTGGGCGGGCCGCACCTGCGGCAGCCAGCCGAGCCAGCCCCACTCCTGCCTGCGCTGCTCCAGGCTCCTCGCCCGGTCGGAACTGATCAGCACGATCTCCAGATCGGCGGGGGAGTGCAGCGCGGCGAGCTGGGCCACGACCGATCTGGCCAGCCCGGCCAGCCGCTCCCTGGGGCCGGCCAGACCGAGTGAACCGGCCTCGCGCAGCCCGACTGTCACCGGCACGGAGGGCAGCGCTCCCGCTCCGCCGGAGGCCGGACGGTCCGCGGTGCCCAGCCGGACGACGAGCGCCTCGGCGTGCGAGCGGTCCCGCTCCCACAGCCGGGGGCCGGGACCGAGGGCCGTCAGCAGCACCGCGGCCGGATCCGGCCAGGTGTCCGGGCGGGGGGCGCGGCCGGCACTCCCGGCGGCGTGCCGGGGGCCGGGGAGGGTCTCGGGGAGGTCCTCGCCGCGGCTTCCGGTGAGCCGCCGCGCCCAGGCGCCTATGCCGCCCCGCCGCCGGGCCGCGGCGTCGAGCGGCTCCGGCCCGTCGGAGGGCGTCCCGTGCGCTCGCGCTCCGGAGGTCCTGCTGTGCGGCTGGGGGCCGTCGTCGGCCGGTCCGCCGCCCGTGTGTGAGGCGGCGCCGTCCGCCGGATCCTGCGCGGCCGTCCTGGTGTGTATCCGGTCAGGGCCGCCGGCCACGGGCGAGCGGCCGCCGAAGTGCGTGTCGGCGATATTCCGGGAATCGGCGCTACGGGGGTCGGGCACGCGCGGCGGGCTGCCCGGCGTACTGCTGCCGTACTGGAGGCCCGGGGCGGGTCCGTACGACTGGACCGTGCGGCCCTCGGGGCGGCCCTGGGCCTCCCCGGCCGGGGCCGTACCCGGTCCGCCGGGGCCTTGCGCGCCCGGCCCGTGGGCGGCGCTGTCCGTGCCGTACGGGCCCGCCGTGGAACCTCCGGCGCCGCGGTCCCGGTCCTGGGCGCCGCCCTCGGTGGCGTACGGGACGGGGCTCGGGCCGCCCGCGCCCGGCCGGACGATCCGCAGATGGCCCTCGCCGTCCGGGGCTGTCGCCAGCGCGGCCGTACGGTCGCCCGCGGTGAGCCGGAGCGCGGACTCGCCGAGCCGCAGCAGCGCGCCGGGGGCCAGGCGGACCGGCCGGTCGCCCACCTCGGCGCCCTCCAGCACTGTGCCGTTCGTGGAGCCGAGGTCCGCGACCGAGACCCGGCCGTCCTCGGCGACCGTCACCGCGCAGTGCAGCCGCGAGACATCGGGGTCGTCCAGGGGGACGTCCGCGTCGGCGGAGCGGCCGATCCTGATCTGCCCGCCGTGCAGCAGATGGACACCGCCCGCGTCGGGGCCCGCGACCACATGGAGCTGGGCCGGGGCGTCGTCCTCGGCGGGAGCGTCGTCCTCGCCGGGGACCTGGAGGGAGAGCACCGCTCCGTCGAGCAGCGGCGGCTCGCCCAGGGCGCAGCGCTGTGCGTCGAGCCGCTCCCGGCCGGCGTACAGGACGACGGCGCTGGAGGCGTCAGGTCCCGAGGCGGCGGTGGCGAGGCCGGAGGCGACGGCGGCGAGCGCCGTCCCGGCCGGGGCGGTGACGAGCACGTCGCACGCGCGCCCGGCGGCATGGCCGCTGCGCGGCGCGAGGACGGTCAGCCGGATCTGCATCGCCGTCAGCGGTCCCTTCATGCGCGGGGTGCCCGGCAGAGGAAAAGCCCTGTGATTCCCCCCACCACGCACCGACGCGTCGTCCGGTACAGGTCGGCACGGACGGTGCGGCCCCCCACCGCACACCTCCCGCGCTGGGGGCATCCTCGCACCTGACACTGACAACACGCCCGGGGGTTCTCAATAAATGATCTTGAATGGTCGGCTGTGGGGGTAAAAGTGCCTGCTTGGGTTCTGCTTCCACGCGCCTCGGGACCGTCCGGGACGCCCCGGACGAGGCCGTTCGGCAACCAACCGCACGACGCGGGCGTCTTTCTTCCGAACCCGACCGGCGTGTACCTGAAGATGACAGACCGGTGTTTCGTTCAGCCGGTCTACAGTTGGTCGGGGATCCCGAGCCCGGGACCATGAGGACACCACGACCAGCAGGGAGCGCATGACGTGCGGCCGGTAGGCAGCAAATACCTGCTCGAGGAGCCGCTCGGACGCGGCGCCACGGGCACCGTCTGGCGAGCCCGCCAGCGCGAGACCGCGGGCGCCGAGGCGGCCGTGGCCGGTCAGCCAGGCGAGACCGTCGCGATCAAGGTCCTCAAGGAGGAGCTGGCGAACGACGCGGACGTGGTGATGCGCTTCCTGCGCGAGCGCTCCGTCCTGCTCCGCCTCACCCACCCCAATATCGTGCGTACCCGGGACCTGGTCGTCGAGGGCGATCTCCTCGCGCTCGTCATGGACCTGGTCGACGGTCCCGACCTGCACCGCTATCTGCGCGAGAACGGCCCCTTCAGCCCGGTCGCGGCGTCCCTGCTGACCGCGCAGATCGCGGACGCGCTCGCCGCCAGCCATGCCGACGGAGTGGTGCACCGGGACCTCAAGCCCGCCAACGTCCTACTGAAGAACGACGGCGAGCGGCTGCACCCGATGCTCACCGACTTCGGTATAGCGCGCCTCGCGGACTCCCCGGGCCTGACCCGTACGCATGAATTCGTCGGCACCCCGGCCTATGTCGCGCCGGAGTCCGCCGAGGGCCGCCCGCAGACCTCCGCCGTCGACATCTACGGCGCCGGCATCCTGCTGTACGAGCTGGTCACGGGGCGCCCCCCGTTCGCCGGCGGGTCGGCCCTGGAGGTGCTCCACCGCCATCTCAGCGAGGAGCCCCGCCGCCCCAGCACCGTGCCCGAGCCGTTGTGGACGGTCATAGAGCGCTGCCTGCGCAAGAACCCGGACCAGCGGCCCAGCGCCGAGAACCTCGCCCGTGGCCTGCGGACCGTCGCCGCCGGTGTCGGCGTGCACTCGACGCCCGCCCAGGTCGACGCCGCGCTCGGCGTCGGCGCGCTGCTCGCCCCTGACCCGGCGCCCGCGCCGGTGCCCGAGACACCGGGCGCCTCCGACCTGACGCAGGTCCTGCCGGGCAACGCGGGCTCCTACGACCCCAACGCGGCGACCAGCGTCATGCCCTCCACCGGCCCCGGCGGCCACGGATCCGGCCCGGGCGCCGACCCGACCTCGGTCATGCCGCCCGTACCGCCGCGCCCCGGCGGACAGCCGGAGCCCGAGGGCCCGCACCCCTGGCAGGGCCAGCTGCAGGCCGCCCGCGACCGCAACGAGCAGACCCAGGTCCAGTACCTCGACCCGAACCAGGACCCGCTGCGCCGCCGTCCGCAGCGGCCGCAGGGCCCCCGGCAGCCGCAGCAACAGCCGCCGCCGCAACAGCCCGGGCGCCAGCAGCGGCAGCCCCAGCAGCCGTACGCGCCGCAGCCTCAGCAGCGGTACGCCCCGGCGCCTCAGCAGCAGCAGTACGCGCCGCCGCAGCCGCAGCCGCAGCAGCCGGACCGCCGGCAGCGCGAGCCACGCCCGCCCAGGCAGCGCAGCGCGAATCCGATGCGGATCCCCGGCCTGGGCTGCCTCAAGGGCTGTCTGTTCACGCTCGTCCTGTTCTTCGTCGCCGGCTGGCTCATCTGGGAGCTGACCCCGCTCCAGGACTGGGTCAACCAGGGCACGAGCTACTGGACCATGATCGGTGACACGATCTCGAAGGTGACGAACTGGTTCTCGCGTCTGGGCAGTTCGAACTCGGCAAATTGATCTTCCGGGGGTGGTCCGGGGGGAAAGCGACCCCCCAGACCGTTATATTTCCCCCGTGGAGGTGAGGGCCGGCGCCAACCGGGGCACGGAACACCCCGATACCCGCGTACTTTGATGGGCAACGCCAGCCGCTGAGGGAGCAGTCTTGGCACGGAATATCGGCAGCCGGTACACCGCCCATCAGATTTTGGGGCGGGGCAGCGCCGGCACGGTGTGGCTCGGCGAAGGGCCCGAAGGCCCCGTCGCCATCAAGCTGTTGCGCGAGGACCTCGCGTCCGACCAGGAGCTCGTCGGGCGCTTCGTCCAGGAGCGCACCGCCCTGCTCGGTCTCGACCACCCCCGGGTGGTCGCCGTCCGCGATCTCGTCGTGGACGGCAATGACCTGGCGCTCGTCATGGAGCTGGTCAGAGGCACGGATCTGCGCACCCGCCTGGACCGCGAGCGCCGGCTCGCCCCCGAGGCGGCGGTCGCGATCATCGCCGATGTCGCCGACGGTCTCGCCGCCGCGCACGCCGCGGGGGTCGTCCACCGCGACGTCAAGCCCGAGAACATCCTGCTCGACATGGAGGGCCCGCTCGGCCCCGGCGGCGCGCACCCCGCCCTGCTCACCGACTTCGGTGTCGCGAAGCTGATCGACACCCCGCGGCGCACCAAGGCCACCAGGATCATCGGCACCCCCGACTATCTGGCGCCCGAGATCGTCGAGGGCCTGCCACCGCGTGCCGCGGTCGACATCTACGCGCTGGCCACCGTCCTGTACGAGCTGCTCGCCGGCTTCACCCCGTTCGGCGGCGGCCACCCCGGAGCCGTACTGCGGCGCCATGTCACCGAGTCCGTCGTCCCGCTGCCCGGCATCCCCGAGGAGCTGTGGCAGCTCCTCGTCCAGTGCCTGGCGAAGGCCCCGGCCTCCCGGCTGCGCGCCTCGGAGCTGGCGGCCCGGCTGCGCGAGCAGCTGCCGCTTCTCGCGGGCATCCCCCCGCTGGACGTGGACGAGCCCGACGCGGAGCCGGCCGAGCAGCCGTACGAGGATCCCCGTCCCGCCGGCCACGAGGAGCCGCGCCGCCGCGGGGCGGTCCCGCTCGTGCCCGGCGCCGCCCCGGACTCCAACCGGGACACCCACACGAGCATGCGCGTCCCGGCCCCCGACGAACTGGCGGGCGGCGCCCGCGGCACAGCCCGCGCGCCCCGCTCCCCCGGCCAGCGCCGACCAGGATCGGCCCGCCACAAGGCGGGAGCGGTCCGCAAGCGCCGTATCACCCTGGGGGCGGCGACGGTCCTGCTGATCGCGGCCGTAGGAGTGGGCGGCTGGCTGGCCACAAGCAGCGACGGCACGGACGAAGCCCCCCAGGACTCCAAGCAGACAACCTCCCCGGTGCCATAGCCGCCCGGCCGCCCGTCTCCCCGACCACCGGCGAGTGAGCCGAGCACGGTCGACCGTCGACAGTGGCTTAAAGCGCCCCGGAGGCAAACCGAGCCCCCAAAAGAGGGGGTGCGTGAGCCGAAGGGGCGCGCCGCTGCCGAAGGGAAGAACGAGCCCCCGTCTCCACGACCGCCGGCGAGTGAGCCGAAGGGGCGCGCCGCTGTCGAAAGAGAGAACGCGCACAGGCCCCGAGGAACGAGGGGCCGAGCACGGTCGACTGTCGACAGGGGCACAAGGCGCCCCGGAGGCGAACCGAGCCCTGAAAAAAGGGGTGTGTGAGCCGAAGGGGCGCGCCGCTGCCGAAGGGAAGAACGCGCCCCCCGTCTCCACGCCCCCCGGCGAGTGAGCCGAAGGGCGCGCCGCTGTCGAAAGGGAGAGCGCGCGGAGGTTCGTGAGGAACGAGCGAATCGAGCACGGTCGACCGTCGACAGTGGCATAAAGCGCCCGGAGGCGAACCGAGCCCTCAAAAAAAGATGGTGGCTGGGTTCCTTCGCTCAGCCGTTACGCTGGACCCGTGGCAGTCGTCGATGTATCCGAAGAGCTCAAGTCCCTCTCCTCGACCATGGGGTCGATCGAGGCCGTCCTGGACCTCGACAAGCTGAGGGCCGACATCGCCGTGCTCGAGGAGCAGGCCGCGGTCCCGTCCCTCTGGGACGACCCGGATGCGGCGCAGAAGATCACCAGCAAGCTTTCGCACCTGCAGGCCGAGGTCCGTAAGACCGAGGCGCTGCGCGGGCGTATCGACGACCTGGAAGTGCTCTTCGAGCTGGCCGAGGCCGAGGACGACGCGGACACCCTCGCCGAGGCCGAGTCCGAGCTCGTGTCGGTGCGGAAGGCGCTGGAGGAGATGGAGGTCCGTACGCTCCTCTCCGGCGAGTACGACGAGCGCGAGGCGCTCGTCAACATCCGCGCCGAGGCGGGCGGCGTCGACGCCGCGGACTTCGCCGAGCAGCTCCAGCGCATGTATCTGCGCTGGTCCGAGCGGCACGGCTACGGCACCGAGGTCTACGAGACGTCGTACGCGGAAGAGGCCGGCATCAAGTCGACCACCTTCGTCGTCAAGGCGCCGTACGCCTACGGCACGCTCTCCGTGGAGCAGGGCACCCACCGCCTGGTCCGTATCTCGCCCTTCGACAACCAGGGCCGCCGGCAGACCTCCTTCGCGGGGGTCGAGGTGCTCCCGGTCGTCGAGTCCAGCGACCATGTCGAGATCGACGAAACCGAGCTGCGCGTGGATGTCTACCGCGCCTCGGGCCCCGGCGGACAGGGCGTCAACACCACCGACTCCGCGGTCCGGATCACGCATATCCCGACCGGCATTGTGGTCTCCTGCCAGAACGAGCGCTCCCAGATCCAGAACAAGGCGAGCGCCATGAACGTCCTCCAGGCGAAGCTGCTCGAACGCCGCCGCCAGGAGGAGCAGGCCAAGATGGACGCCCTCAAGGGCGACGGCGGCAACTCCTGGGGCAACCAGATGCGTTCGTACGTCCTGCACCCGTACCAGATGGTCAAGGATCTGCGGACGGACTTCGAGGTGGGCAATCCGCAGGGAGTGCTCGACGGCGAGATCGACGGTTTCCTCGAGGCCGGAATTCGCTGGCGCAAGCAGCAGGAGAAGTAATTTCGCGCTTTGTCGACAAGGGAACTGCCGCCTGTGGGGCGGCAGTTCCCTTTTATGTCACAGTTGCGTGCCCGCCGGCGGACAACTGACGCGTTTTCGGTCATCGCACGCGCAACGACCTTGACGGGTATCTCAAAACTCGGAATGGTGGCGCGTGGCATGCGTATTTCTGGGGCGCGTGCGACCGGGGGCGGAGCACACGGACCCCCAGGGCCGCTGCCCCGGACGCTGCACCAATGACGAATGAGCTACTGGGGGTAGCAAGCAGATGACCAAGAAGACGCGGATCCGCGTAGCGCGCATAGCGGCCGGCGCGGTGATCGCCGCGGGTGCTTCGCTGACCGCCGCGGGCGCCGCTCAGGCCGCCGGTATCGGCGTGTCCGTCGAGACCGGCCTGGTCGACGTCGGTCTCGGTATCGGCAATGACGACGGTGGCACGGACGCCGGCCAGGACGGCGGCGGCGACCCGGGTGGGGTCGACGGCGGCACGGACGCCGGCCAGGACGGCGGCACGGACGCGGGCCAGGACGGTGGCACCGATGCCGGCCAGGTCGGCGGCACGGACGCCGGTCAGGTTGGCGGCACGGACGCGGGCCAGGACGGTGGCACCGATGCCGGTCAGGTCGGCGGCACGGACGCGGGCCAGGTCGGCGGCACGGACGCCGGTCAGGTTGGCGGCACGGACGCGGGCCAGGACGGTGGCACCGATGCCGGCCAGGACGGCGGCCAGGATGGTGGCACCGACGCGGGCCAGGACGGTGGCACCGATGCCGGCCAGGACGGCGGCACCGACGCGGGTCAGGACGGCGGCCAGGACGGTGGCACGGATGCCGGCCAGGACGGCGGCCAGGACGGTGGCACCGACGCGGGTCAGGACGGCGGCCAGGACGGCGGCACCGACGACGGTGCCGGCACCTGCACCGTCGACCTCGACGGCGCCGAGTGCGCCGACAACACCGACACCGACAGCGCCGGCTCCCAGCCGGTGCAGCAGGGTGCGGCCAAGGAGGAGCTGGCTGAGACCGGCGCCGCCGAGACCTCGTTCCTGCTGATCGGTGCGGCGACCATGATCGCGGGTGGCATCGGCTTCCGGATGCTGCCGCGTCTGGTCGGCGGTGGCCGTACCGCCGTCTGACCACGGGCGCGTACGACACGTAGTACCCAGTACGACACGTAGCACCCAGCACGTAGTACGACCTGTAGGACCCAGCACGTAGGACGACCCGTACCTCACGTGCGGAAGGGCCCGGACGCTCTAGCAGCGTCCGGGCCCTTCTCTGTGCACATGTGCGGGGTGGGTGTTACGCGGGCTGGTGTGCCGCCACCAGCGCCACCGCCGCCACCAGCAGGACCAGCAGCGTCAGCAGAGCCACCGGGCTCAGGCCTCCCAGGGGGCCCTGCTGCTGGAGTCGCTCTCTGTGGGCGCGGCAGACGCGGCACCTGCCTTCGCTGACAGGTCCCGCGCAGTTGGCGCACACCAATCGGTCGTAGGTCATGCGCATTCCTCCTCACCGCGCGGCGGAGCCGCTGTCAGTGTCTCTCCGCTCAACGCTCGGGGGAACACGACCGTTCCCCCTACCACTGTGCCAGTTCCCGGCGGTTTCGGCGCGGCCGACCGGATTCCGTACGGCCCGGCAGGGGTGGCGACCGCCCGGCATCCGTGATAAATCGCCCAAGCCCGGCGTTCGGTCCCGGACGCGGACTGCGCACTCCTGTCGGGTTCGCGTAATGTCTCGCTCACCTACTCCCGGCCGACCGTGGTGCATCCGTGATCCGATTCGACAATGTCTCCAAGACCTACCCGAAGCAGAACCGCCCCGCCCTGCGTGACGTCTCCCTCGAAATCGAGAAGGGAGAGTTCGTCTTCCTGGTCGGTTCGTCCGGTTCTGGGAAGTCGACCTTCCTGAGACTGCTCCTCCGCGAAGAACGCACCAGCCATGGCATGGTGCATGTGCTCGGCAAGGACCTCGCGCGCCTGTCCAACTGGAAGGTGCCGCAGATGCGCCGCCAGCTCGGCACGGTCTTCCAGGACTTCCGGCTGCTGCCGAACAAGACCGTCGCGGAGAACGTGGCGTTCGCGCAGGAGGTCATCGGCAAGTCCCGCGGCGAGATCCGCAAGTCCGTCCCCCAAGTCCTCGATCTTGTCGGCCTCGGTGGCAAGGAGGACCGGATGCCCGGCGAGCTGTCCGGTGGTGAGCAGCAGCGCGTCGCCATCGCGCGGGCCTTCGTCAACCGCCCCATGCTGCTGATCGCGGACGAGCCGACCGGCAACCTCGACCCGCAGACCTCCGTGGGCATCATGAAGCTGCTGGACCGCATCAACCGCACCGGCACCACCGTCGTGATGGCGACCCACGACCAGAACATCGTCGACCAGATGCGCAAGCGCGTGATCGAGCTCGAGAAGGGCCGTCTGGTGCGCGACCAGGCGCGCGGCGTCTACGGCTACCAGCACTGAGCATCGAAAGCTGAAAGGACGCCATGCGCGCCCAGTTCGTCCTGTCGGAGATCGGCGTCGGTCTCCGCCGAAATCTCACGATGACCTTCGCCGTCATCGTCTCCGTAGCCCTCTCGCTCGCCCTGTTCGGCGGCGCGCTGCTCATGCGCGAGCAGGTCAGCCTGATGAAGGACTACTGGTACGACAAGGTCAATGTCTCGATCTTCCTCTGCAGCAAGAACGACGCGACGACCACGCCCAAGTGCGCCAAGGGCGCGGTCACGACCACGCAGCAGAAGCAGATCGAGACCGATCTGAAGAAGATGGACAGCATCGTCGACACCGTCCACTTCGAGACGGCCGACCAGGCGTACAAGCACTACCGGGAGCAGTACGGCGACACTCCGATCGCCAGCACGATCACCCCGGACCAGATGCAGCAGTCCTTCCGCGTCAAGCTGAAGGACCCCGAGAAGTACCAGGTGGTGGCGACCGCCTTCGCGGGACGGGACGGCGTCCAGTCCGTCCAGGATCAACGCAACATCCTGCAGAACCTCTTCGATCTGATGAACGGCATGAATGTCGCCGCGCTCTGCGTGATGGCGCTGATGCTGGTCATTGCGCTGATGCTGATCGTGAACACCGTTCGCGTATCAGCGTTCAGCCGACGGCGAGAGACCGGGATCATGCGGCTCGTCGGCGCCTCCAGCTTCTATATCCAGATGCCGTTCATCATGGAGGCCGCGTTCGCCGGACTGATCGGCGGTGCCGTGGCCTGCGCGATGCTGATCCTCGGCCGCTACTTCCTGATCGACAACGGCCTTGCCCTGGCGGACAAGATGGAGCTGGTCAACTTCATCGGCTGGGACGCGGTGCTCGCGAAGCTCCCGTTGGTGATCGCCATCGGGCTGCTGATGCCCGCCGTGGCCGCCTTCGTCGCGTTGCGCAAGTATCTCCGGGTGTGACAAGTACCCCTGGCGTCGTCTCGACAAGCACCGTTCGGCTGCCAGGGGTTGTCCTAGACTCAACGCCATGTCGGGCTCCGAGTCGCACCACAGCGCCCGCGGTTTCCGCCGCGGGGCGGCCCTGACATTGGTCTTCGCGAGCGTGCTCGCCACGGCCGCGGCGACGAACTCCCTGCCGGGCGCCGACGAGAAGCCGCGCCGCGTGCCCACGCGTTCCGTGGCCTCGACGGTCGACAGCGACGATGTCACGAGGGCAGCCGCCGAGGCCATGGCCGACGGCAAGTCCGGCGCGGACGCGGCCGAGGAGGTCGTCAGCCGCAGCGGTGACCGCTGGGGCGCGGTCTACGACAAGCGGGAGTACGAGGAGTTCGAGCAGGCCCTCGACGGTGAGTACACCGGCGTCGGGCTCTCGGCCAGGCGCACCGCGGACGCACTGATCAAGGTGGTCAGGGTCCAGCCGGGCGGCCCCGCGCAGAAGGCCGGCATCAGGTCCGGTGACACCATCCGGGACATCGACGGAAGCGGCGTCGCCGAGCGGCCCGTCACCGAGGTCATGGCGCTGCTGCGCGGCGACTCCGCGCGCGCGAGGACCGGCGCCACCGTCGTCGGCACCTCGGTCGTGCTGGGGCTGGAGCGGGACGGGCACCGCTGGACCCTGAGCCTGCGCCGGGCCAGGCTCGCCACCGAATCCGTCACGGTCGACTCGATCGGCGGCGACACGCTGCGGATCAGGGTCGACTCCTTCACCAAGGGGACGGGCAAGCGGGTACGGGACGCGGTGCTGGACGCCCCCCGGGGCTCCGGCGTCCTGCTCGATCTGCGGGGCAATGGCGGCGGGCTGGTCACCGAGGCGGTCACCGCCGCCTCCGCCTTCCTCGACGGCGGTCTCGTCGCCACGTACGACATACGGGGCGAGCAGCGCGCCCTGTACGCGGATCCCGGCGGTGACACCGACCGGCCCGTGGTGGTGCTGGTCGACGGCGGCACGATGAGCGCCGCCGAGCTGGTCACCGGCGCCCTGCAGGACCGCGGCCGGTCCATCACTGTCGGCTCCCGCACCTTCGGCAAGGGCTCGGTCCAGATGCCGAGCCGGCTGCCCGACGGCTCCGTCGCCGAGCTGACCGTCGGCCACTACCGCACACCGGCCGGCCATGGCGTGGACGGCCGTGGTGTCACCCCGGATCTGCTGGTGAGCGAGCGCGCCGAGGAGCGGGCGCGGACCGTGCTGAGCGGCCTCGGGGGCACGCCGTAAAGAAGTTGCGCCGAGGTGCGAAAATGGCGGGACTATGGCTAAGGAAACAGGGCGCAAACTGATTGCGCAGAACAAGAAGGCCCGGCACGATTACCACATTCTCGACACCTACGAGTGTGGGCTCGTGCTGACCGGTACCGAGGTGAAGTCGCTCCGTCAGGGACGCGCCTCGCTGGTGGACGGCTTCGTCCAGATCGACGGGCACGAAGCGTGGCTGCACAACGTGCATGTGCCCGAGTACAGCCAGGGGACCTGGACCAACCACACCGCCCGGCGCAAGCGCAAGCTCCTGATGCACCGGCTCGAGATCGACAAGCTGGAGTCCAAGTCGCAGGAGACGGGTCACACGATCGTGCCCCTGTCCCTGTACTTCAAGGACGGCCGGGCCAAGGTCGAGATCGCGCTGGCGCGGGGCAAGAAGGAGTTCGACAAGCGCCAGACGCTGCGGGAGAAGCAGGACCGGCGCGAGACGGACCGCGCGGTCTCGGCGGTGCGGCGGCGGCAGCGGGCCTGACCCGGCGGAATAAGCTGGCACCGTCGTGCGTTTGTCACGTACGATGGCACTCGCACCTCACGGCGGTTACGCGCTCAGAAAATGAGCACCGCCCGATGGGTGTCTAATTCAATAGTGGCAAAAACATGGGGATGATCGGTTTCGACAGCGGATGTCGAAGCAGGGGAAGCGAGCCGAGGAAGCGGCAATGATCTCGTTAACCATATGTCGCAAACTATAATCGCCAATTCTAAGCGCGATTCCTCCGCCTTCGCACTTGCTGCCTAATTAGCAGCTAGCGAAGACTCTGCGGAGTGTCAGCCCGGGGCTGTTCCCGACCCGGATCCTGGCATCAGCTAGGGGACTAAACCTCTGAGCCCGGTCACGGGGCCCGGAGGGAAATCAAACAGTGACTGAGCCCGTCGGAGACTTGTCCGCGAGATCTCCGGGGCCGAGAAAATCACAGCGGACTGCGCTCGGAGAAGCCCTGGTTCTGCACCGTTGGACGCGGGTTCGATTCCCGCCATCTCCACAATTCCCATGTTCGCGGTAAACGAAGGCCCCGCTGCCCTGGCAGCGGGGCCTTCGTCGTGCCCGGCCGCTTTCTCAGCCGACACCCGGCGCCCTGCGGATGAGGCGCGAGGCCGCGACCGCCGTCAGCAGGGCGAGGATCGCGGCGCAGAGCGGAATGACGTACCCGAAGGCGGGGTCGGTGCGCTCCACGGTCCAGCCGCCGGCCGCCGAGCCGGCCGCGATACCGGCCAGCAGGGCGGTGACCGCCAGGGTCATTCCCTCGTTCAACCGGCTCTCGGGAGTGAGCCGCTGGACGAGCGTCATCCCCGTCACCATCGTCGGAGCGGTCGCGGCGCCCGCGAGCAGCAGTCCGCAGGCGAGCAGGGGCAGCGACCCCGACGACCCCGACGCGGCCGCGAGCAGCGGCAGCGTCAGCAGCGCCGACATCCCGGCGAGGCAGAGCACCAGCCGGCGGACGATACGGCGGGCGGGGCGCAGGGAGCCGAGCAGCAGGCCCGCTCCGCACGACCCCGCGGCCTGGAGCGCGAGCACCAGCCCGGACCAGGCCTGATGTCCGCGGTCGTCCGCGAAGGCGATCGTGACGACCGAGGTCGAGCCGAAGACCGCGCCCGTGGCGAGGAAGACGGCGAGGAGCGCGGTCAGCGCGGGCGAACGCATCGGGGCGCGCGCCGCTTCCGTACGGCCGCTGGCGGGCGGCTCGGTGGAGCGCTGCGCCGCGAAGATCAGTACGCCGGTCAGCAGCAGGATCGCGCCGGTCAGGGTGCCCGCCTCGGGAAAGAGCGCGGTGCACAGGAAGGCCGCGATCACCGGGCCCAGCATGAAACAGAGTTCGTCGGCGGCCTGTTCGAAGGAGTTGGCGGTGTGCAGGGCCGCCGCGTTCGCGGGTGTGGCCGCCTCCGGGGCCGCCTCGCGATGGAGATGGGCCCAGCGGGCGCGGGACATACCGCCGAGGTTCGGGGTGGTGGCGGTCGCGGCGTAGGCGGCGAAGAGCGTCCAGTCGGGGGCGCCGTAGCGCACGCACAGCAGCAGGACGAGCGAGCCGAGCACGGCGAGCGCGGTGGCGGGCACGGCGATACGGGCCTGCCCGTACCGGTCGATGAGCCGCGCGGTCCACGGCGCGACCAGGGCGGTGACGACGAGACCGGTGGCGGTGACGGCGCCGGCGAGCGCGTACGAGCCGCGCGACCCGGCGATCATGATCACCGCGCTCACGCTGAACATCCCCATCGGGAGCCGGGCGAGGAGATTGCCCGCGGTGAAGGCGCGGGCGCCGGGGATCGCGAAGAGCCGGGCGTACGGGTTGGTGCGGGTGCGGGTGCGGGTGCGGGTGCGGGCCCGGCGCGGCGCGGGCTGGTGGCCGGGGTCGAACCGCGGCGCCAGGACCAGGGTGTCGCCCGTGACGGTCATCAGCGGAGGGTCGGGTGAGTGCGGCATGGCTTCACCCTCCTCGCCCGCCGCGCTCCCGGTCCAACACCTGATCCGTGGCCATTCACGCGGCCGTGTTGTGAAACGTGGCGGTCCCCGGGTTGAATACGGCGTGCCCCGAGACATCGATCCCCGGCTGCTGCGCGCCTTCACCGCCGCCGCGGAAGAGCTGCACTTCACCCGTGCCGCCGCCCGGCTGTACATCGCTCAGCAGGCCCTCAGCCGTGACATCCGCCGGCTGGAACGGGAGCTGGGCGCCGACCTGTTCGTACGGACCACCCGGCAGGTGACGCTGACGGCGGACGGCGAGCGGCTGCTGCCGTACGCCCGGCGGGTGCTGGCGGCCCAGGACGAGCTGCTGGCCGCCTGCGCGGGCGAGGAGCGACCGCTGCTCGTCGACCTCAACAGCGAGGGCATGGTGTCGGGGCGGGTGCTGGCCCGGGCCCGCGAACTCGCCCCGCGACACGAGCTGATGGCCCGCTTCGAGAGCGGTCTCACCGGCGCCGCGGCCGCGATTCTCGCCGGCCGGCTCGATGCCTCCTTCGGCTATTTCGAGGGGCTCGCTCCCGCGTTGCGCTCCGGGCTCTCGCGCCAGCTGGTGCGCTACGAGCCGATGGCCGTACTGCTTCCGTACGACCACCCCCTGGCCGAGCGCGCCGAGGTGACGCTCGACGCACTCGCCGGCGAGTACGTGTACGCGGGGGCGGGCAATCCGGGGACCGTGGAGTGGACGGAGCTGGCGCGGCAGCTCTTCGCGGGGCGCTCCATCGAGGTGGCCCCGCCGGCGCCGATGGCGGTGGGGGCGGAGGAATTCCGGCGGGTGATGGAGAAGCACCGCACGCCGGTGCTCGCCGTGCTGGATTTTCCTGCGATGCCGGGCGCGGTGCTGCGTCCGCTCGTCGACCCCGTACCCCTGTCACCGCTGTCCCTGGTGTGGCGCAAGGGGCCGGATCACCCTGGAGTCGCGGCCCTGCGAGCCGCCGCGGCCGGACTCGCCGCCGAGGAAGGATGGCTGGAGCGTCCGCCCGGGAGCCGGCTTCATACCACCGTCACTCCTTTGATGCACAGCAACCCCTGAAGCAGAACTCGGGCGTCGTCGGCGTGCGCTACATTCTTGGTCCGGGTGCGGTGTGGTAGGGGGCGTTCGGTTCGGGTGGGGGCCCGGTCGACGGCATATCCGGCCAGCCGTATGCGCACCCAATACTGTCAGTGGTGGGGGATGTGCGTGCTGCAGTGAACAATTGGCAAGAAGATGCCCGAACCGGGCGTATGCATGAGCCGAGCGATGTCACCGTCGAGCTCGACGGACTGGGCCGCCAGCTCTCGGAGTTGCCCGCGGGAACCCGTACCGCGCAGGAGTCAGGTCCCGCGCGGGAAGCCGGACCCGAGGGTTCGGACCGCCCCGTGTTCGTCGATGCCAGCGGCCGCCGGAGCAAGAAGTTCCGCCGGGCCGGCTGGGTCGTGGCCATCGCCTGTGCCTGCTATGCCATGACGCTGGTGGCCGCCCTGGTCGGCGGGAACTCCAGCGCGCCCTGGCTCCAGATACCCGGTCTCGCGGATGACAAGAAGCCGGATACGGTCGAGATCCAGCCCGCTCCCACCACCAGCGTGTCCGTGAGCGTGACGCCCGGTGCGTCGGCGCCCACGCCCACGGCGACGGACGCGAACGGCGCGGTCATCCCGCTGCCTTCGGACAGCGCCACCCCGGGTGCCTCGGGCGAGCCCGAGCCGGGGACGTCGGTCTCGGCGAAACCGCCCAAGGCCTCGCCCGGCGCGGGCGGTACGAAGCCCGACCCGGGGACGTCCGTCGATCCCGGCTCCGACCCGGGCGGGGATCCCGGCACCACGGGCGGCACGGGCGGCGAGCCGCAGCAGCCGGATCCGCCCGTCGATTCGGGCTCCCCGACCACCGATCCGAGCCCTTCCGCCGAGCTTCCGTCCGCACAACAAGGCGGCCGGCCGATGGCCGTGGAAGGCGCACCCTAGATGACTTCCTCAGGCAGACGGGCCCGTCCGCGCACCGGCGGGCTCGTCAGGCGGCGCAGGCTGCCCATGCGCTACCTGCTGCCCTCGCTCATCCTGGTCGCCCTGCTCGCGATGCTGATGCTGCGCGGCTATGTGCACAGTGAGATCCTCGCCGACCACCGCGTCCGTCCCGCGGCCGCCACCGACGAGGTGCCGGACCGGATACTCGGCGGCGGCCCGGTCATCGACGCGCGGGGCTCGGCCCCCGCCAAGTCGCTGAGCATCCCGGACCACAAGCTCGTCCTGACCTTCGACGACGGCCCCGATCCGGTGTGGACCCCCAAGGTCCTCGACAAGCTGAAGGAGTACGACGCCCACGGCGTCTTCTTCGTCACCGGCACGATGGCCTCCCGCTACCCGGCTCTGGTGAAGCGGATGGTGGACGAGGGCCACGAGGTCGGCCTGCACACCTTCAACCACCCCGACCTCTCGTACCAGACCAAGTCCAGGATCGACTGGGAGCTCTCGCAGAACCAGCTGGCGCTGGCGGGCGCGGCCGGGATCAGGACGTCCCTCTTCCGGCCGCCGTACTCCTCGTTCGCCGACGCGATGGACAACAAGTCCTGGCCGGTCGCCCAGTACCTCGGCAGCCTCGGCTACATCACGGTGCTCGACACCACCGACAGCGAGGACTGGAAGCGCCCCGGGGTCGGCGCGATCAGCCGTAACGCCAGCCCGAAGGACGGCAAGGGCGCGATCGTGCTGATGCACGACTCCGGTGGCGACCGCTCGCAGACCGTCGCCGCGCTCGGCCACTTCCTGCCGAAGATGCAGAACAAGGGGTACGAGTTCGCCAACCTCACCGAGGCACTCGGCGCCCCCAGCGCCCACACACCGGTCACCGGCACGAACCTCTGGAAGGGCAAGGCATGGGTCGGCGCCGTCGCCCTCTCGGACACCATCACCGGCGCCCTGGTCGTCGGGCTCTCCGTCATCGGCGTGCTGGTCTTCGTACGGTTCGGCCTGATGCTGCTGCTCTCCTTCGCGCACGCGCGCAAGGTGCGCCGCCGCGGCTTCCGCTGGGGCCCGCCCGTCACCGAACCGGCGACGGTGCTGGTGCCCGCGTACAACGAACGCGAGTGCATCGCCAACACCGTGCGCTCGCTGATGGCCAGTGACCATCCGATCGAGGTCATCGTCATCGACGACGGCTCGACCGACGGGACCGCCGACATCGTCGAGGAGCTCTGGCTGCCGAACGTCCATGTCGTACGGCAGCCGAACTCCGGCAAGCCCGCCGCCCTCAACAACGGCATCGCGCACGCCCGTCACGACCTGGTCGTGATGATGGACGGCGACACCGTCTTCGAGCCGTCCACCGTGCGTGAGCTGGTACAGCCCTTCGGCGATCCGCGCGTCGGCGCGGTCGCGGGCAACGCCAAGGTCGGCAACCGCGACACCCTCATCGGGGCCTGGCAGCACATCGAGTACGTGATGGGCTTCAACCTCGACCGGCGGATGTACGACATGCTCCGCTGCATGCCCACCATCCCGGGCGCGGTCGGTGCCTTCCGGCGCCAGGCACTGGACCGGGTCGGCGGCATGAGCGAGGACACCCTCGCCGAGGACACCGACATCACCATGGCCATGCACCGCGACGGCTGGCGTGTCGTGTACGCGGAGCGCGCCCGCGCCTGGACCGAGGCCCCGGAGTCCGTGCAGCAGCTGTGGTCCCAGCGCTACCGCTGGAGCTACGGCACGATGCAGGCGATCTGGAAGCACCGCCGCGCGCTCATCGAACGCGGCCCGTCCGGCCGCTTCGGCCGCGTCGGTCTGCCGCTGGTCTCGCTCTTCATGGTGCTGGCGCCGCTGCTGGCCCCGCTGATCGACGTATTCCTGCTGTACGGCCTGGTCTTCGGCCCCACCCAGAAGACCGTCGTCGCCTGGCTGGGCGTCCTGCTGATCCAGGCCGTCTGCGCCGCGTACGCCTTCCGGCTCGACCGCGAGCGGATGACCCATCTGATCTCGCTGCCCCTCCAGCAGATCCTCTACCGGCAGCTCATGTATGTGGTGCTGCTCCAGTCCTGGATCACCGCGCTCACCGGCGGCCGGCTGCGCTGGCAGAAGCTGCGCCGTACCGGCGTGGTGGGGGCGCCCGGCTCGATTCCGAGCCCGCGCGGACGCGGCACCGATCGGAGGCCCGTGGCGTGACCACTCATCCCGCTGGCACCGGGGGCGTCCCCCGGGCCAGACACAAGGCGGCCTCCGGGCCGGCCCGGCCGGATCCCGCACCGGCCGCCGCGGCCCCGGGCGACGCGCCCGCCAGGCCCGGCCGGGACCGCTATCTGGATCTGCTGCGGGCCGTCGCGCTGGTGCGTGTCGTGATCTTCCATATTTTCGGCTGGGCCTGGCTGACGATCCTCTTCCCCTCCATGGGCGTGATGTTCGCGCTGGCCGGATCGCTGATGGCCCGGTCGCTCTCGCGGCGGTCGGGCGCGAGCGTCATCCGCGGCCGGCTGCGGCGGCTGCTGCCCCCGATGTGGGCCTTCGCGCTCGTCATCGTGCCGCTGATGTTCGTGCTGGGCTGGCAGCCGGCCAGGGAGGAGGGCCAGTGGTGGTTCATCAAACTGGCCAACTACCTCGTCCCGTTCGGCGCCCCGCCGTACCCCTTCGAGAGCGGTGACCCGGGCGGCTGGCTGGACCAGTCCTGGGCGGACCAGGCGGCAGGACCGCTCTGGTACATCCGCGCCTACCTCTGGTTCGTCCTCGCCTCACCGCTCCTCCTCTGGGCCTTCCGTAAGGTCCCGTGGGCGACGCTGGCCTTCCCCGTCGCCCTCACCGCCGTCATCGGCACGGGCCTGGTGGAGGTCCCCGGCGAGGCGGGGCTCGCGCTGACCGACTTCGCGGTCTACGGCGCCTGCTGGGTGCTCGGCTTCGCCCACAACGACGGGATGTTCCAGAAGATCCCGCGCTACCTCACCGTCTCGCTGGCCGCCTTCTCCATGGCCTTCGGCCTGTGGTGGGCCTCCGGCCATCTCGGCCCGGAGGGGTGGAACTTCGACGAGATCCCGCTCGCCGAGGCGACCTGGTCGCTGGGCTTCGTCGCGATCCTGCTCCAGTACTCCCCGTCCTGGCAGAGACTTCCCGGCAGGCTGGCGACGTACGACTCGGTGATCACCCTCGCCAACAACCGTGCCGTGACGATCTATCTCTGGCACAACCTGCTGATCATGGCGACGGTTCCGCTCATCGACCAGCTCTGGAACATCCCCGGGATAGACGCCTTCTCGGCGGAGCTGGACGCGTCGTACTCCCTCCTGACCCTGGTCTTCGTCTGGCCACTGATCGCCCTGATGATCCTTGCCGTGGGCTGGGTCGAGGACGTGGCGGCCCAGCGCCGGCCGCGCCTGTGGCCGAACGGCTCGACCCCCGCGAGGCCACGGGCGGCGGGCTCGCACACGCGCTGACGCGCCGGCGTGGGGATCACGGCTGGACCGCGTGCGCGGAACTCTCCCGGACGATCAGCTCGGGTGTCAGCAGGACGTGTTCCGGGGCTCCTTGCGGATCCTTTATCCGGCTGAGGACAAGCCGGGTACAGGCCCGGCCGACCTCGTCCAGGGGCTGCCGGAGACTGCTCAGGCCGGGGGAGAGCAGCGCGGCGGCGGAGGAGTCGTCGAAGCCGACGACGGCGACGTCCTGTCCTGGTGTCCGGCCGCTGTCCCGCAGCGCCCGGTAGCAGCCGAGGGCGAGGGTGTCGCTGGCCGCCACCACCGCCGTGATGCCCTTCGGGAGGAGCGGTCCGACCGCGTCCCGGGCCGCGTCGACGTCGTCCAGCGCGGTGACCCGCAGGTCACGCACGGACAGACCGTGCCGGCGCATCGCCTCGCGCCAGCCCAGCGCCCGGTCGTCGCCGACGCCGGAGCCGCGGGGCCAGCCGAGGAAGGCGATCCTGCGGTGGCCGAGGCCGACGAGATGGTCGACGGCGGCCGCGGTCCCATGGGCGCCGTCGACGTCCACCCAGTCCCCGACGGAGCGGGCCGACCAGGGGCGGCCGAACGCGACGAAGGGGATACCGCGCTTGTGCAGCCAGCCGGGGCGGGGGTCGCCGCGGTGGGTGTTGCTCAGGACGAAGGCGTCCACCGACTGTTCGCGTAACAGCTCGGCGTAGCAGTCGGGTTCGTCCTCGGTGTGGGCGGGCGCGGCGAAGAGCAGGACCCGGTATCCGGTCTGGTTCGCCGAGTCCGAGAACGCGTGCAGGAAGTGCTCCATCACCGGCCCCGACACCGCGTCGACCGCCGCCTGGACGCCGTAACCGATCAGCCGGCTGGACCGGGTGCGCAGGGAGCGGGCGGCCTGGTGAGGCCGGTAGTCCAGCTCGGTGATGGCCCTGCGGACCCGCTCCAGGGTCAGCGGGGCCAGCAGGTCGGGGGAGTTGAGCGCGTTGGACACCGTCTGAGGCGATACTCCCGCCCGCTGGGCGACCAGTGCCAGCGTGGCCGGCCTGTCCCCGCGCCCACCGGACGTCGTCGTACGTGCCATCAGTCGTCTCCGTCTCTGGGTGCCGTCCGAGCCGCCACATCCCTTGCCGGCCGCGCCAGTTCAGGGTTTCATGCGGGAAAACGGTTCGTGCCATGGTTTTTCGCCGCTTGCGGGAACGGTGCGGAGCAGCGGGGCAATCCCGGCGAACCGAGCCCCGGCGATGACGATCCCGTCCGGCGTGAGTGAGCGGGACGAGGGACCTGGGCACGACCTTCACGATCGGGATCACGGCCGCCCGGCGGGCCGACGAGCCAGGCCCTGTCCGGCGGATCTTCGCGGGCCCGGGCGCCCTGCTCCGGCGCCGCGGCGGCTCCGTCGTCCACGCCCCCGTGCTGCGGATTGTACCGCCCGCCGACGACGCCGGGTTTCTCTGCCGCGCGCCCAACGGACCGGCGCCTGAACGCTGTTACGTCTCACCGGGGCCCCGGGCCACGGGGACCGCCGGGGCCGGGGCCCGATCGCGTCGGTACGGTACGGAGATGGCCAACGACTCCTCCATCCGCCTCCGGCCCGCGACCCCGGACGACGCCGAACTCGTCGCCGAGGCATTCGTCCGCAATCGCGAACATATGCGCCCCTGGGAGCCGTACCGTCCCGCCGACTTCTTCACCCCGCGGGCCCAGGCCAACCGGCTCGCCGATCCGTCCGTCCGGCGCTGGCATCTCGCCGACGGCGGGCGCATCGTCGGCGAGGCGACGCTCTCCGGCATCGCCCTCGGGCACTTCCGCAACGCGCATGTCGGCTACTGGACAGATGCCGCGTACACCGGCCGCGGCCTGGCGACCCGCGCCGTCGAGGAGGCATGCCGCGCGGCCCGCGACGACCTGGGCCTGCACCGCGTCGAGGCGGCCACGGTGCTCGCCAACGGCGCGTCGCAGGCGGTTCTGCGTAAATGCGGCTTCGAGCTGATCGGCACCGCGCCGCGCTATTCGCACATCGACGGGGAGTGGCGCGACGTCTATCTCTTCCAGCGCATCCTGCACGACGGCCCGCCGAACGCCGCGCCTTAGGCCCTGTGCGGGCCCAGTCCGGGCCCCTGTGCGGGCAGTGGCACCGGTAGCAGGGGTTCCGGCCGGGCCCCGGGGCGGGCACTCTGAGGAGAACGGCACGCACCGGTGAACCCGAGGCGGTGACAGGCACATGACGGCGGGCATGGGCTCGTACGAGTGGCGGTTCGACTCCGGGCGGGTCTGCCTGGATCTGGTGGCCACCGGAGAACCGACCACCAGAGGGCGGGAACAGCTCGACGATGCCGTACCGCTCGGCCATTGGCTGATCGGGGCCGGACTGGTGCCGCAAGGCACTCCGCTCGCCGCGGTCGACGCCCGCTGGGTGCGGTCCTTCGCCGCACTCCGTGACGGCGTGGGCCAGCTGGTACGCGCCGAGATCGACGGCCGGGACGCGGCCGCCGCCCTGGAGCGCGTCAACGCGCTGGCCGCGGGGGCGCCACCGGGGATCAGGGCCGTACGGGGCGAGGACGGTGATCTCGTACGGGCGCTGAGCACCGAGCCCGAGTGCGACGCGCTGCTGGCCGTGGTCGCCAGGGACGCGGTGGAGCTGCTCACCGACCCGGCCGCGCGGGCCCGGCTGCGGCAGTGCGAGGGCGACAGCTGCCGCCGGGTGTATCTGGACACCTCGCGGGGGCGGCGGCGCCGCTGGTGCTCCAGCGAGGTGTGCGGCAACCGCGAGCGGGTCGCCAGACACCGCCGCCGGGTGGCCCTCGCCCGCGCCTGAGCCCGGAGGCCGGGCGGCCGTGCGGCCGTGAGTCCGGATCCCTGAGCCCCCGGGCCGTGCGGCCGTGTGGCCGGCCGTGGCGAAAGATCTGAAAGTTTTTCCCCGGCCGTTGAGTGCCCGCTGCCGATCTTCCGTAGTGATGGGGGAGAAGCAGCCATGAAGGTCTCGACCGGGAGGTTCAGGTGCGCAAGGATGCGGCCGTGGCCGATGACCGTCCTCACCGTGCCCGGCACCGGAGCGAGGCACCGCGCACCAACCTCTCGCCTCCCGACGAGGAATTGATGCGCGCCCTGTACCGGGAGCACGCCGGACCGCTGCTCGCCTATGTACTGCGTCTCGTCGCGGGCGACCGCCAGCGGGCCGAGGATGTCGTGCAGGAGACGCTCATCCGTGCCTGGAAGAACGCCGGTCAGCTCAACCGGGCCACCGGCTCTGTCCGACCCTGGCTGGTGACGGTCGCCCGGCGTATCGTCATCGACGGCCACCGCAGCCGGCAGGCCCGGCCGCAGGAGGTCGATCCGTCGCCGCTGGAGGTCATGCCCGCGGAGGACGAGATCGACAAGGCGCTGTGGCTGATGACGCTCTCTGATGCGCTCGACGATTTGACCCCTGCCCACCGGGAAGTGCTCGTAGAGACGTACTTCAAGGGACGTACGGTCAATGAGGCGGCCGAGACGCTCGGCATACCCAGCGGGACCGTGCGTTCACGGGTGTTCTACGCACTGCGTTCCATGAAGCTCGCGCTGGAGGAGAGGGGGGTCTCGGCATGACCACGCACGAGCAGTACGGACTGGGCGACGAAAGTACTGTGCATGATGCCGTCGGTGCGTATGTCCTCGGCATTCTCGACGATGCCGAAGCCACCGCCTTCGAGGAGCATCTCGCCGGCTGCCCGCTGTGCGCCGTCCGTCTGGAGGAGTTCTCCGGGATGGAGCCGATGCTGGCCATGCTGGCGGACAACCCGGCCCCCTTCGCCGGTCCCGGCCCGTCCGCCACGCCCTTCGCGCAGCTGCCGACGCCCGCCGTCTCCGTACAGCCGAGTCCACGGCTGCTCGACCGGCTGGTCGACGAGGTCGCCGTCAAACGCGCCCAGCGCAAGCGCCGGGGGATGTACCTGGTCGCGGCGGCCGCGGCGCTGATCATCGGCGGACCCGCGGTGGCCTATGTCGCCTCCTCGGGCGACGGCGGCACCGCCAATGAGGTCACGGCGGAGCCGCACCCCACCAGCCCGGCCGAGGACGCCTTCTTCAACCACATGGCGGAGAAGGTCCGGGCCACCGACGCCACCACGAAGGTCAGTGCGACCATCGGGATGGAGCCGAAGGGCTGGGGGACGCACACGGTCCTGGAGCTGAAGAACGTCAAGGGTCCGCTCAAATGCAGCCTGGTCGCCGTCTCCAAGACCGGCGAGGAGGAGGTCGTCACCTCCTGGTCGGTGCCCGCATGGGGGTACGGCATCGCCGACAGCCCGCACAAGGTGTCCAAGAGTCCGCTGTACGTCCACGGCGGTACAGCCATGGAGAGCAACGAGATCGATCACTTCGAGGTCCGTACGTTCGACGGCAAGCGACTGGTGGAGGTCGGCGCCTGACATACCCGCCCCCTTCGCGTACGGTTGACGGCTGCCCGATGCACGTCATGAAGGGGGCCTCGGTGGCCGCGCAGGATGCCGCTGTTGAAACCGCTGGACCCGCCGTCGATCCCGTACGCGACACGGAGCACGACTCCGTACGCGCACGCGAGATCGGCGTCGAACAGCACCATCTGAACCAGGTGTACCGCCGCCTCGAGGAGAAGATCCACGAGGCGGAGTTCCTGATGAACGACGCCGCCAAACGGGGGCAGGTCGGCACACCCGGAGCCCTCGCCGAGCGCGACGCCCAGGTTTTCCGGGCCGGGATCCATCTCAACCGGCTCAACAACGAGTTCGAGGACTTCCTCTTCGGACGGATCGATCTGCTGCCCGGGAAGGACGGAAAGAAGGGCCCGGACGGCGCGTACACCTCAGTGGAACCCGCCGACGACGCCATCAGGGCCGACCGCACGGCCGATATCGCCGAGACACTGCACATCGGCCGGATCGGGGTCCTCGACTCCGACTACTCGCCGCTGGTCATCGACTGGCGCGCGCCCGCCGCCGCGCCCTTCTACCGGGCCACGCCGGTGGACCCCGGCCGGGTCGTACGCCGGCGGGTGATCCGCTCCAAGGGCCGCAAGGCCCTCGGGGTCGAGGACGACCTGATGCGCCCGGAGCTGACCGCGTCGCTGGACGGCGTTCCGCTGGCCGTCATCGGTGACGGCGCGCTGATGGCCGCGCTCGGCCAGGCCCGCAGTCACACGATGCGGGACATCGTCTCCTCCATCCAGGCGGAGCAGGACCTGGTGATCAGGGCCCCCGCGGCCTCCGTCACCGAGGTGATGGGCGGTCCTGGCACGGGCAAGACCGCGGTCGCGCTGCACCGCGCCGCGTATCTGCTCTACCAGGACCGGCGGCGCTACGCGGGCGGCATCCTGGTCGTCTCGCCGACGCCGCTGCTCGTCGCGTACACGGAAGGCGTGCTGCCCTCGCTGGGCGAGGAGGGGCAGGTCGCCATCCGCGCCGTGGGGTCGCTGGTGGACGGCGCGGAGGCCACGGCGTACGACGAACCGGCCGTGGCCCGTGTGAAGGGCTCGGCGCGGATGCTGAAGGTGCTGCGCAACGCGTCCAGGGGCGCGCTGGAAGGGGCCACGACGGCCGCCGGGAACCGGGGAGGACGGGGCGGACGGGGCAGGCATCAGGCGGGCCGGTCAGGTCAGGCGGGGCAGCCGGGCCAGCTGGCCTTCGGCGACGACGAGGCGTCGGGAACGGGATCGGGAACGGGAACGGGGACGCCGGGTGGCGGTCGCGATGACACGCCCGCCGGGCCTGTACCGGCCGACCGGCTCCGGGTCGTCGCCTTCGGCCGCAGGCTGGAGCTGGAGGCCGAAGAGCTCCACCGCATCCGGCACTCCGTCCTCAGCGGCACCGCACCCGTCAACCTGCTGCGCCCACGGGCCAGAAGACTGCTCCTGGACGCCCTCTGGTCGAAGTCCGGCGCCGCCGCGCGGGCCGGCGAGTACGTGTCGAAGGGAGACGCCGAGCTGGCCGCCGAGCTGCGCGGCGGCTTCGACGACGACATCACGTCCGAGGACAGCTTCCTGGAGTTCCTGAACGCCTGGTGGCCCGAGCTGACCCCGCGCGGGGTGCTCGCCGCGATGGCCGACGAGCGGCGCCTCGGCCGCTGGTCCCGCCGTGTCCTCAACCAGGGCGAGACCCGGCGCCTGGCCCGCTCGCTCAAGCGGCTCGGCCCCGAAGGCAAGGGCCCGCTCTCCGTGCACGACGTGGCGCTGCTGGACGAGCTGGAGACGCTGCTCGGCTCGCCGCCGCGGCCCAGGAAGCGGCGTGAGCTCGACCCGCTGGACCAGCTCACCGGTCTGGAGGAGCTGATGCCGCAGCGCGAGGAGTCGCAGCGTGAGCGGGCCGAGCGGCTGGCGGCGGAGCGTACCGAGTACGCGCACGTCATCGTCGACGAGGCGCAGGACCTGACGCCCATGCAGTGGCGGATGGTCGGCCGCCGCGGCCGGCACGCCACCTGGACGGTCGTCGGCGACGCCGCGCAGTCGTCCTGGTCGGACCCGGACGAGGCGGCGGAGGCCCGTGACGAGGCGCTCGGCACCCGCCCGCGCCGCCGCTTCACCCTGACCGTGAACTACCGCAACCCGGCCGAGATCGCCGAGCTGGCGGCGAAGGTCCTGGCGCTCGCCATGCCCGGCATGGAGTCCCCGAGGGCGGTGCGCTCCACCGGCGTGCGGCCCCGGTTCCGGGTCGTACAGGACGGGGATCTCGCCGGGACCGTACAGGCGGAGGCGCGGCGGCTGCTGGAGCGGGTGGACGGCACCGTTGGTGTCGTCGTCGCCATGAACCGGCGCGAGCAAGCGGCGCGCTGGCTGGCCGGGCTCGGCGAACGGGTGGTGGCGCTCGGCAGCCTGGAGGCCAAGGGGCTGGAGTACGACGCGACGGTCGTGGTCTCCCCGGCGGAGATCGCGGACGAGTCGCCGGCCGGTCTCCGTCTGCTGTACGTGGCGCTGACCCGGGCGACGCAGCAGCTCACGGTGGTCTCGGCGGCCCGGGACGAGCCGGACGCGGAGGGAGTACCGGACCTGCTCCGGGATTGATTCCGAGTCAACTCGCGATGCGGGAATCGCTTACCGGGGTGGTTTGTTAGCCTGGTGTTGGCACCGGCTCGATCCAAGCCCCCGGGCCCAACCTTAGTCGCTTCGAGCGACCACTTGCCGCGAGGCGAGCATGGCGGGTCGGTGCCACCTTTTCTGTACGGAAGCAGGTCCTCACCAGCAACGGTGGGGACCTGTTTCCGTTGCGCGCACCGCTGCTAGTGTTTCTCGCCTGGCGGAATAAACCTTCCGAAGGTACCCGCCTTTACCTGCTACCCGCAGGTAGGTGCGACCATCGGATGGCACCGCCGGGACGAGGGCCGGGCGGGGCGGCAATGCGGCTAGGGAAAGAAGAGGAACTCGGTCATGGCAACGGCGCCCAGCGTCTCGTACTCGATGACGGTCAGGCTGGAGGTGCCCGCGAGCGGTACCGCGGTCTCTCAGCTGACCACGGCCGTGGAATCCTCCGGCGGCTCAGTGACCGGTCTGGACGTGACCGCCTCCGGCCACGAGAAGCTCCGGATCGACGTCACGATCGCCGCCTCCTCCACCGGGCACGCGGATGAGATCGTCAAGGAGCTGCGGGAGATCGAGGGCGTCGTCCTCGGCAAGGTCTCCGACCGTACGTTCCTGATGCACCTCGGCGGCAAGATCGAGATGCAGTCCAAGCACCCCATCCGCAACCGTGACGATCTCTCGATGATCTACACCCCGGGCGTGGCCCGGGTCTGCATGGCCATCGCGGAGAACCCCGAGGACGCCCGGCGTCTCACCATCAAGCGCAACTCCGTCGCGGTCGTGACGGACGGCTCCGCCGTGCTGGGCCTGGGCAACATCGGCCCCATGGCGGCGCTGCCGGTGATGGAGGGCAAGGCGGCCCTGTTCAAGCGCTTCGCCGGTATCGACGCCTGGCCGATCTGCCTGGACACCCAGGACACCGACGCCATCGTCGAGATCGTCAAGGCCATCGCCCCCGGCTTCGCGGGCATCAACCTGGAAGACATCTCCGCCCCCCGCTGCTTCGAGATCGAGGCGCGGCTGCGTGAGGCCCTGGACATCCCGGTCTTCCACGACGACCAGCACGGCACCGCGATCGTGGTGCTCGCGGCCCTGACCAACGCGCTGCGCGTGGTGGACAAGGCCATCGGAGACGTACGCGTCGTCATGTCCGGCGCCGGCGCGGCCGGTACGGCCATCCTCAAGCTGCTGATCGCGGCGGGCGTCAAGCACGCGGTGGTCGCCGACATCCACGGTGTGGTGCACGCGGGCCGCGCGGACCTGGTCGAGGCCGCCCCCGAGTCGCCGCTGCGCTGGATCGCCGACAACACCAACCCCGAGGGCGTCACGGGCACGCTGAAGGAGGCCGTGGTCGACGCGGACGTCTTCATCGGTGTCTCCGCCCCGAACGTGCTCGACGGCGACGATGTGGCGGCCATGGCGGAGGGAGCGATCGTCTTCGCGCTCGCGAACCCGGACCCGGAGGTCGACCCGACGATCGCCCGCGAGACGGCGGCAGTTGTGGCCACAGGCCGCTCCGACTTCCCCAACCAGATCAACAATGTGCTGGTCTTCCCCGGTGTCTTCCGCGGGCTGCTGGACGCCCAGTCCCGTACGGTGAACACGGAAATGATGCTCGCCGCGGCGGCCGCCCTCGCGGATGTCGTCACGGAGGACGAGCTCAACCCGAACTACATCGTTCCCTCGGTCTTCAACGACAAGGTCGCGGGCGCGGTGGCGGGCGCTGTGCGCGGCGCCGCCAAGGCGGCCGGCGCGACGGTGTGACGGCCCCCACGTCCGTCTGACGCCCGGCGCGTCGCGATTCGCCGGGCCCCACGGGCCCCTCTAGGGTGGCGGACCATGAGCCCACCCGCTCCAGGGAGGTTTTCAGGGCCTCCGGGGGGTTCAGGGCCCCAGGCTCCAAGGAGTCTCCACAGAGTCGACGGAACGTCACGACGACGAGGCAGTGGCGCTTTTCGTGTGACTCCGGAGGGTGCCGGATTGGCTTTCCCGCCGCTGGTGGGGGCAGGATGCGTATTCGGGCGCGAGGGTCTGTCAGCAGACCCGGGTCCGGGGACTGTCCGAGGGCCCTGGCAGCATCGGCTTCGATCTCACGCCTTACAGGCAAGAAGAACACGGGAGTAACAACATGAACCGCAGTGAGCTGGTGGCCGCCCTGGCCGACCGTGCCGAGGTGACTCGCAAGGACGCCGACGCCGTGCTGGCCGCTCTCGCCGAGACCGTCGGCGAGGTCGTCGCCAAGGGCGACGAGAAGGTCACCATCCCCGGCTTCCTGACCTTCGAGCGCACCCACCGTGCCGCTCGCACCGCTCGTAACCCGCAGACCGGCGACCCGATCCAGATCCCGGCCGGCTACAGCGTGAAGGTCTCCGCGGGCTCCAAGCTCAAGGAAGCCGCCAAGGGCAAGTAAGACCCATAGGCACAGCACAGGGGCGGCCACCCGGACCGGGTGGCCGCCCCTGATGTATCTACGTGCGTCCATCAGGCGTCTCCAGGGGCGCCTGGAGACGCCTGATGGCCCCGCTCCGGGGAGCGGGGCCATCAGCGGGCCGATCCGGGCCGTGCACCGGTCGCAGACAGGTCAGGGCAGGTCAGACGAGTGCGCCGCCCGGCAGCTCGACCTTCGCGCCCAGCTCGATGAGCTTGTCCATGAAGTTCTCGTAGCCACGGTTGATCAGATCGATGCCGTGCACGCGGGACGTGCCCTGCGCCGCCAGCGCCGCGATCAGATACGAGAAACCGCCCCGCAGGTCGGGGATGACCAGATCCGCGCCCTGGAGCCGCGTCGGACCCGACACGACCGCCGAGTGCAGGAAGTTGCGCTGGCCGAAGCGGCAGTCCGAGCCGCCCAGGCACTCCCGGTAGAGCTGGATGTGCGCGCCCATCTGGTTGAGCGCGGAGGTGAACCCGAGCCGCGACTCGTACACCGTCTCGTGGACGATGGAGAGGCCCGAGGCCTGGGTCAGGGCCACCACCAGCGGCTGCTGCCAGTCGGTCTGGAAGCCGGGGTGCACGTCCGTCTCCAGCGCGATGGCGTTGAGCGAGCCGCCCGGATGCCAGAAGCGGATGCCCTTGTCGTCGATCTCGAAGGCGCCGCCGACCTTGCGGTAGGTGTTGAGGAAGGTCATCATCGACCGCTGCTGCGCGCCGCGGACATAGATGTTGCCCTCGGTGGCCAGCGCCGCCGAGGCCCAGGAAGCGGCCTCCAGACGGTCCGGGAGCGCCCGGTGCGTATAACCGTCGAGCCGGTCGACACCGGTGATCCGTATCGTCCGGTCGGTGTCCATGGAGATCATCGCGCCCATCTTCTGCAGTACGCAGATGAGGTCCTCGATCTCCGGTTCCACCGCGGCGTTCGACAGTTCGGTGACGCCCTCGGCCAGTACGGCCGTCAGCAGCACCTGCTCCGTCGAGCCGACCGACGGGTACGGCAGCCGGATCTTGGTGCCGCGCAGCCGCTGCGGGGCTTCCAGGTACTGGCCGTCCGCCCGCTTCTCGATCGTCGCGCCGAACTGGCGCAGCACGTCGAAGTGGAAGTCGATCGGCCGGCCGCCGATGTCACAGCCGCCCAGACCCGGGATGAAGGCATGACCGAGCCGGTGCAGCAGCGGTCCGCAGAAGAGGATCGGGATGCGCGACGAGCCCGCGTGGGCATCGATGTCAGCGACGTTGGCACTCTCGACGTGCGTCGGGTCGAGGATCAGCTCGCCCGGTTCGTCGCCGGGGCGGACGGTCACTCCGTGCAGCTGCAGCAGTCCCCGGACCACCCGTACGTCACGGATGTCCGGCACATTGCGCAGCCGGCTCGGTCCGCTGCCGAGCAGCGCGGCGACCATGGCCTTCGGCACCAGGTTCTTCGCGCCGCGGACGCGGATCTCGCCCTCCAGCGGGGTTCCGCCGTGGACAAGCATTACATCGTCTGTGCCGGTCATGAATCTCGCGTTCCGGAGTGGGCGGGCAGGTGGCCAATCATCAAAGGGTAAGGGCCCGGAGCCCCTGTCCCGTAAGGCCTGGGGGCCACCGGACTTGGAAAAGAACCCGCCGCGCCACGCACGGTGGAGCATTCCTCGCACAGGGTCACCGTCCCCCGGTCCGCCCAGCCGTGCGCTCCCGCTGCCGCAGTGCGCCCTGAGCTGCGCGCACACCCACTCTGCCGGGCCCTCCCCGCGGAAGCCGAATATGCGAGATCATGTCTCGCATGACCGAGGTGTCCTCGCTCACAGGGCGGCTGCTTGTCGCGACACCCGCCCTCACCGACCCGAATTTCGCTCGCGCGGTGGTCCTGCTGCTCGATCACGACGACGAGGGTTCCCTCGGCGTGGTCCTCAACAGGCCGACCCCGGTGGGTGTTGAGGACATCCTGGAGCCCTGGGGGGAGTTGGCGGGGGAGCCCGGGGTGGTCTTCCAGGGCGGTCCCGTCTCGCTCGACTCGGCGCTCGGTCTCGCCGTCATCCCGGGCGACGAAGGGCCGCTGGGCTGGCGCAGGGTGTACGGCGCGATCGGCCTCGTCGATCTGGAGACGCCGCCGGAGCTGCTCGCGCGGGCGCTCGGCTCGCTGCGGATCTTCGCCGGATACGCGGGCTGGGGGCCCGGCCAGCTGGAGGACGAGCTGCGCGAAGGGGCCTGGTACGTCGTCGAGTCGGAGCCGGGCGATGTGTCGTCGCCGCGGCCGGAGAGCCTGTGGCGGGCGGTGCTGCGCCGGCAGCGCAGCGAGCTGGCCATGGTCGCGACATATCCGGACGATCCCTCGCTCAACTGACCGCTCGGCCGGCCCCGGGGCGGGGCGTACACGGCGTGTCGGCGCGATGCGTGAGCGGATGGCTCCGGAGTGCACGGACCCAGGGACTCCGCGAGGCCCCGAGCGTGGGTACCCTTGGCGCTTATGAGCACTCTTGAGCCCGAGCGCGGGGCAGGTACGGGCACCCTCGTGGAGCCGACACCACAGGTGTCGAACGGCGACGGTGACCACGAGCGCTTCGCCCACTACGTCCAGAAGGACAAGATCATGGCGAGCGCCCTCGACGGCACTCCCGTGGTGGCACTGTGCGGGAAGGTCTGGGTACCGGGGCGCGACCCCAAGAAGTATCCGGTCTGCCCGATGTGCAAGGAGATCTACGAGTCCATGGGCCCCGGTGGGGACAAGGGCAAGGACAAGGGCGGTAAGGACAGCAGCAAGAAGTAGCGGCTGGTCCTCCGTCGGACGGCCTCCGGGACGCGCGTGTGCCGCGCGTCCCGGAGGCCGTTCGCGTTGCGTGGAGTGCCGTTCGCGGTCCGTGGAGTGCTGTGCGCGGTCACAGAGTGGTTGAGACCACTTGTCGGCGTGTTCCGGACGTGCTCGGATGAAGCGCTCTCCTGGAATCGCGGCCCCGGTCGCGGCACTTCAACGCCAAGGACGGACGAGATGGACCTGATCCCGGACCCCCGGCGGGCGTGGCCGGAGCAGCCAGGAGCGGGCCCGTTCCCGCTCGACAGCGACACCCGGATCGAGGCGCACCCCGGCACGGAGGGCGTCGCCCGCTGGCTCCGTACGGCCGTCGGGGCCGCGACCGGCCTGCCGTTCGCGGACAGCGCCGACGGGGGCGGTGCGGATGTGTACGGCGCCGACGGGGGCGGCGTCGGTGGCGACAACCTGATCGTCCTGGAGATCAGCGACGCCGTCGAAAGGGAGTTGGGCCCCGAGGGCTACCGGCTCACCGTCGACGCCTACGCGATCCGCATCGACGGCGGCAGCGCGGCCGGGGTCTTCTGGGGCGCGCAGACTCTCCGTCAGCTGCTCGGTCCCGACGCGTACCGGAAGGCCCCGGTCGGTTCCGGGCGGGAGTGGACCGTACCGATGACCGTCATCGAGGACGCGCCCCGCTTCGCCTGGCGGGGCCTGATGCTCGACGTGGCACGCCACTTCATGCCCAAGGACGGCGTCCTGCGCTATCTGGACCTGCTCGCCGCCCACAAGCTGAATGTCTTTCACTTCCATCTCACCGACGACCAGGGCTGGCGGGTCGAGATCAAGCGCCACCCGAAACTGACGGAAGTCGGCGCCTGGCGCTCACGCACCAAATGGGGCCACCGCGCCACCGAACTGTGGGACGAGAAACCGCACGGCGGTTACTACACCCAGGACGACATTCGCGAGATCGTCGCGTACGCCGCCGAGCGGCACATCACCGTCGTCCCCGAAATCGACATCCCGGGCCATTCGCAGGCGGCCATCGCCGCATACCCGGAGCTCGGCAACACCGATGTCGTGGACACGGCCTCCCTCACCGTCTGGGACACCTGGGGCATCAACGCGAACGTACTCGCCCCCACCGACCACACCCTGCGCTTCTACGAGGACGTGTTCGAGGAACTCCTCGGACTCTTTCCCTCCACGTTCATCCATGTCGGCGGGGACGAATGCCTCAAGGACCAGTGGAAGGAGTCCCCGACCGCGCAAGCCCGCATCAAGGAACAGGGTTTGGCCGACGAGGACGGGCTCCAGTCCTGGTTCATCCGGCACTTCGACAGCTGGCTCACCGCGCGCGGACGACGCCTCATCGGCTGGGACGAGATCCTCGAAGGCGGCCTGGCGCCCGGCGCCGCCGTCTCGTCATGGCGCGGCTACCGGGGCGGGATCGCCGCCGCCAAGGCCGGCCACGACGTCGTCATGTGCCCCGAGCAGCAGGTGTATCTGGACCACCGTCAGGCGGCGGGCGAGGACGAGCCGATGCCCATCGGATACGTCCGCACCCTGGAGGACGTCTACCGCTTCGAGCCCGTACCGCCGCAGCTCAGCGCCGAGGAGGCGGCCCATGTCCTCGGCACCCAGGTCAACGTCTGGACCGAGGTGATGCAGGACAGCTCCCGGGTCGACTACCAGGTCTTCCCGCGGCTGGCCGCGTTCGCCGAGGTCGCCTGGTCGACCCTCCCGGCCCCCGCCGAACGGGACTTCGCCGATTTCGAGCAGCGCATGGCCGAGCACTACGGGCGGCTGGACGCCCTCGGCGTCGGATACCGGCCGCCCGGCGGCCCGTTGCCCTGGCAGCGGCGTCCCGCCCCCGATGGAGTCGACGCCAGCCTCGGACGTCCGATCGAGGGGGCGCCCCCGAACGTGTGAGCCCGGCGTGAGGTGTGTGCCCCGCGGCCGTGTCCCTGGCACCGTGGTGGTCCGAGGATAAGTCGTACAAGGACCGCCGAAGGGTGGCATTCCGTATGTGACGGCGAAGAGGTGCGAAACCGGACCTTCCCCCTGGTCGGGGACGGATACGTCCTTCGTGGACCCTCGCGGCGGACGGCGCGGAAGATGTGCCAGAGTTGCCACGTCCGGGCTGTGAGCACGTACGGTACGGCAACACAGGCGGACAGCCGGGACTCCGGAAAGGGGCAGCTGGGTTGACCACGCACGCACCGCAGACGGCGCAGTTCGTGACTCTGCCGGCCTCGCTCGACGAGGCTGTGGCGGCGCTCACCGCGATGCCTGCCGCCGTGCCCGTCGCGGGCGGAACCGATCTGATGGCGGCCGTCAACAAGGGCCAGCTGCGGCCCGCGGGACTCGTCGGCCTCGCCCGGATCAGTGAATTGCGCGGCTGGCACTACCAGGACGGTCACGCCCTCCTCGGCGCCGGTCTCACCCACGCGCGCATGGGCAGACCCGACTTCGCGGCCCTCATCCCCGCGCTCGCCGCGTCCGCGCGGGCCGCCGGTCCGCCCCAGATCCGGAACGCCGGGACGCTCGGCGGCAATATCGCCACCGCCGCCCCGACCGGGGACGCCCTGCCCGTGCTGGCGGCCCTGGAGGCCGACCTGGTGATCGCCGGCCCCGGCGGCGCGCGCCGTGAGATTCCCGTCTCGCACCTGCTGGCCGGCCGGGAGATGCTGGAGCCCGCCGAGCTGATCGGTTTCGTACGGGTGCCCCTGCTGCACGCCCCGCAGGTCTTCCTCAAGGCGACCGGGCGGACCGGACCCGGCCGCGCCACCGCGTCCGTCGCCATCGTGCTCGACCCGGCGCGGCGCGGGGTGCGCTGCGCGGTCGGCGCCATCGCCCCGATGCCGCTGCGCCCGCTGGAGGCGGAGCGCTGGATCGCCTCGCTGATCGACTGGGACGGCGCACGCGGGCTCACGGCGGAGGCGCTCGCCGCCTTCGGTGAGTATGTCGCCGCCGCCTGTATCCCGGACCCGGCGCCGCCTGCCGACGGCGCGGAGGCGCCCCCGCTGGCGCCCGCCGTGCTCCATCTGCGGCGTACCGTCGCCGCGCTGGCCCGACGAGCACTGGGGAGGGCGCTGTCGTGACCACCAACGAGAATTCCGGTTCCGGGGCGCAGCAAGGGCAGGGCGGCTGGCAGCCGATCCCGCAGGGCGGCGAGTACGACGGCGAGTCGACCGCGTTCGTACAGCTGCCCCCGGAGGACGCCTTCGACGCGCCGCTGGCCGCGCCGGGGCACGGATACGTACCGCCGCAGATCGAGCACCCGACGCAGACTGATCCCGCGCTGAACGATCCGTCCGTGGGGGGCGGCTGGGCGCCGCACCCGCAGGCGGGCGGCGTGCAGTGGCCGGACCCGCAGCAGGGCGGCGGGGGGCAGGCCCAGGCTCCGTACGACCCCCGCGGCTACGACCCGCAGATGACGGGCCAGTGGACCTACGGCGACGCGGGTACGGGCTCCGACCAGGGCACCGGCGCCGACCAGGGCGGGGGCGACCACGGTGGGGGCGCCGAGGGAGCCGGAGGGCCTTCCGAGCTGACCGGCCAGTGGACCATCCCGGTCGCCCAAGGCGACCTCCCGGACGAATCGGGCGAGTTCAGCACCTCGATGCTGGCGTCCCAGTGGGGCGGCGGCGCCCCGCCGACGACCCTGCCGGGCGGAGCCGCCGCGCCGTGGGCGCAGGAGCCGGCCCCCGTCGAGCCCGCCGTACCGGACGACGGCACCGGCCCGGAGGGCGCGGAGCCGCCCGTCCCCGACGGCGCTCACGCGGCCTGGCAGCCCGAGGCGGGGGCGCCCGACCCGGCTGATCCGACCGGTGAGGCCGGGCTCGACGCCGTACACGATCTTGATGCCGGGCACGAGCCTGCTGCCGCACACGAGCCGGGCGAGGAGCCCGAGGCCGCCGCCGAGCCCGTACCGGAGGCGGAGCCCGAGCCGGAACCCGAGCCGCTCACCAGCAGCAACGACAGCCCCGAACACCCCTCCGGCTCCTACGTCCTGCGCGTCAACGGCGCCGACCGCCCCGTCACCGACGCCTGGATCGGCGAGTCGCTCCTGTACGTGCTGCGCGAGCGCCTCGGCCTCGCCGGCGCCAAGGACGGCTGCTCCCAGGGCGAGTGCGGCGCCTGCAACATCCAGGTCGACGGCCGGCTCGTGGCCTCCTGCCTCGTGCCCGCCGCCACCGCGGCCGGTTCCGAGGTCCGTACGGTCGAGGGCCTGGCCGCCGACGGCGAACCCTCCGACGTCCAGCGGGCGCTGGCGAAGTGCGGGGCGGTGCAGTGCGGTTTCTGTATCCCCGGAATGGCCATGACCGTCCACGACCTGCTGGAGGGCAACCACGCCCCCAGCGAGCTGGAGACCCGGCAGGCACTCTGCGGCAACCTCTGCCGCTGCTCCGGCTACCGGGGCGTACTCGACGCGGTGAGTGAAGTCGTCGCCGAACGCAGGGCCGGCGCGGAGGCCGCGGCAGCCGCCTCCGAGGAAGCCCGAATCCCGCACCAGGCACCCCCAGGGGCAGGCAGCGCCCAGCCCCCGCATTCGTCCGACGGAGGCATGGCGTGACCAACGACGCGGCCGCCGAGACCCCGCTCGACGGCCCCCAGCAGGAGCCGCCGGCGCACGGCCTCGGCGCATCCCTCGCCCCGGCCGACGCGCGCGCGAAGACCGAGGGCACGTTCCCGTACGCCGCCGACCTGTGGGCCGAGGGCCTGCTGTGGGCGGCGATCCTGCGGTCCCCGCACCCGCACGCCCGTATCGTCTCGATCGACACCGCGGCCGCCGCCGGGATGCCGGGCGTACGGGCCGTCGTCACGCACGAGGACGTCCCGGGCGACTCGGCGTACGGCCGCCGCATCGCCGACCGCCCCGTCTTCGCCTCGGAGGTCGTACGCCACCACGGCGAGGCGATTGCCGCGGTCGCCGCCGACCACCCCGACACGGCCCGGCTCGCCGCGGCCGCCATCGCCGTCGAGTACGAGGTACTCGACCCGGTCACGGACCCCGAGAAGGCGTTCGCCGCCGAGCCGCTGCACCCCGACGGCAACCTGATCCGCCATATCCCGCTGCGCTACGGCGATCCGGAGATCGCGGGCGAAGTGATCGTGGAGGGGCTGTACCGCATCGGCCGCCAGGACCCCGCTCCCATCGGCGCCGAGGCCGGCCTCGCCGTGCCGAGACCCGACGGTGGCGTCGAGATCTACACCGCCTCCACCGACCCCCACACCGACCGTGATCTGGCCGCCGCCTGCTTCGGCCTCGACCCCGACCGGGTGAAGGTCGTCGTCACCGGCGTCCCCGGCGCCACCGGCGACCGCGAGGACCCGGGCTTCCAGATCCCGCTGGGCCTGCTCGCCCTGCGCACCGGCTGCCCGGTCAAACTGGCCGCGACCCGCGAGGAGTCCTTCCTCGGCCACGCCCACCGCCACCCCACGCTGCTGCGCTACCGCCACCACGCGGACACCGAAGGCCGGCTGGTCAAGGTCGAGGCCCAGATCCTGCTGGACGCGGGCGCGTACGCGGACGACTCGTCCGAGTCCCTCGCGGCGGCGGTGGCCTTCGCCTGCGGCCCGTACGTCGTCCCGCACGCCTTCATCGAGGGCTGGGCCGTACGCACCAACAACCCGCCCTCGGGTCATGTCCGGGGCGAGGGCGCGATGCAGGTGTGCGCGGCGTACGAGGGCCAGATGGACAAACTGGCCGCCAAGCTCGGCATCGACCCCGCCGAACTGCGCCTCCGTAACGTCCTCGCCACCGGCGACATCCTTCCCACCAGCCAGACCGTGACCTGCCCGGCGCCGGTGGCGGAACTGCTCCGCTCCGTACGCGACTTCCCGCTGCCCCCGCTCCCCAAGGACACCCCGGAGGCGGCCTGGCTGCTGCCCGGCGGCCCCGAGGGCGCGGGCGAGCCGGGCGCGGTACGCCGAGGCGTCGGCTACGCCGTCGGCATGGTCCACATGCTCGGCGCCGAGGGCGCCGACGAGGTCTCCACCGCCACCGTCAAGGTCCACGACGGCGTGGCCACGGTCATCTGCGCCGCCGTCGAGACCGGCCAGGGCTTCTCCACCCTCGCCCGCCAGATCGTGCAGGAGACGCTGGGCATCGAAGAGGTCCACGTCGCCTCGGTCGACACGGACCAGCCCCCGGCGGGCCCGGCCGCCCACGGCCGCCACACCTGGGTCTCCGGCGGCGCGGTCGAGCGGGCGGCGAAGATGGTCCGTACGCAGCTGCTGCAGCCGCTGGCCCACAAGTTCGGGATGTCCACCGAGCTGCTCCAGATCACCGACGGCAAGATCACCTCGTACGACGGTGTGCTGTCCACGACGGTCACGGAGGCGATGGACGGCAAGGAACTCTGGGCGACGGCCCAGTGCCGCCCCCACCCCACCGAGCCCCTCGACGAGTCGGGCCAGGGCGACGCCTTCGTCGGCCTCGCCTTCTGCGCGATCCGCGCGGTCGTCGACGTCGACATCGAGCTCGGCTCGATCCGGGTCGTCGAGATGGCCGTGGCCCAGGACGTCGGCCGTGTCCTCAACCCGGCCCAGCTGGCCACCCGTATCCAGGCGGGCATCACCCAGGGCATCGGCACGGCCCTGACGGAGAACCTCCGCACCACCCGCGGCCTGGTCCGCCGCCCCGACCTCACGGGCTACGCCCTCCCGACATCCCTGGACGCCCCGGACATTCGCATCGTGAAACTCGTGGAAGAGCGCGACGTGGTAGCCCCCTTCGGCGCCAAACCGGCCAGCGCGGCCCCCGTGGTCGCCTCCCCCGCGGCAGTCGCCTCAGCGGTCCGCGCAGCCACCGGCCGCCCCATCAGCCGCCTCCCGATCCGCCCCCAGGCAGCGGTGGCAGCCGCCAACTCGTAGTACTGCCAGCTTCATTGAGCCCCACCCAGCCGCACTCCGCCCCATTGCACGTGCAAGCGCGGGGATGCGGAGTGTCACCGGCGCTCGATAAGATGACCTCTGCAGCCATGTGCGACGGGGAGGCAGCAATGGCGGAGGACAACGGGGCGGGATGGCTCTGGGGTGGGGTGGTCCGGGCGGCTGAGGCTGCCCAGGACCTCATCTACGAGCTGGGGGAGCTGGACTCCTTCAAAAAACGGATCGACGAGCTGCTGACCAAGCTCAACGCATCCGAAGCGGCCCCCGACAAGGTCGGCCAGGACCGTCTGGCCAGGGCCCAGCTCGGGGGCAGCGGCTTCAGGGAAGCAGAGTTCCTCTACACCTCGTACAACACGGTTCACGATGAACTCGAGAACCTTTCCAAGGTGCTGGGTCTGCAGATAGAGAGCATGCAGCTCGCTGTGCGTGCCTCGGGACAGGACTACGACAGCCTCGACGAGGACATCCTCCGGCGCATGCGCACGCTGAACGCCGAGATCGAGGCCCACTACGACAAGGACCGCGATCCGCACGCGGCCAGGGGCGGCGACGGCACGGCCAACGCCCCCGCACCGGAGAGCCGGTCGGGCGACGGCGGCACGGGCGACGGCGGCACGAGCGGCGGTTACGGATGAACCAGCGGGCGTACACGGGGATGATCTGACATGGGTGAGCGGAAGGGCGGGAAACCGTCGTCGGGGGAGACTCCTTTCGAGTCCATGACGCACGCGGAGCTGACGGCTCTGCTGTCGTCGGCCAGCAAGGAAACGGCGATGATGCTCGCCGGGAAGCTGACCGCGGCGGCCGCCACGATCAATGACATCGGCGAAGACCTCAAGGCACGCGTCAGGATCGTGCGATGGGACGGGCAGGCCGGCGACAACTTCAGGGAGTGGGGCGACCAGACGGCCAACGCCACGCTGCTCCTGGGCAGTTACGCCGAGAACGCCGCCACCTGGATGACCCAGGTCACCCAGGCGATCACCGAGGCACACGCCAACATGCCTCTGACGTCCGACACCGAGAACGCGCAGGCAAGCCTGCGGACGGCGGAGAAGAACCTGGCCGCGGCCACGGACCCCAGGAGCCGGAACGACCCCGACGCGCGCACGGCGGCCCAGACCTCCCGGTCGGACGCCGCGAGCGCCCAGGCATCGCTGGACGCGACGCACGCGGAAGCCGTGCGGCAGATGCGGAAGCTGGCCGAGACCTATGTGCAGTCGGGCGAACAGATAAACCTGGTCACGCCGCCTACGTTTCCGCCGCCGGCGGGCTACTTGGGCAAGGAATGGGACGCCCCCGAAGGCTATAAGGCGTTGCCGGGCCAGACGTATGAGGGCGGCACGTCGGCGGGTGCGGGTGGCAGTGCGGCGTACGGACGCGGCGGGACCTCGGACGGCTCCGGTAGTGGCGACTACGGGGCGTCGGGTGGTGTGGGCAGGGTCGGAGCCGATCGACCAGTCGGTGCGACTCCCGTGGGCATGGAAATCGACAGCGTGGCGGCGTTGCCCGACGTTTCTGTGGCGCCGTCTGTCACGCCCCCCGCGAATCAGCCGGTGACCAGGCCCGACGGCCCGATCTCACCGATTCCGGGTGCCATACCACCTGCGTTCAGCGGTGGTTCGGGCCTGCCAGGTACAACAGGGCCCGGACGGATGGCTCCCGGAGTGCGCGGGCCCGTCCTCCCGGGGCAAGGCGGACTCAATCCCCGCATGCCGATGGCGCGCGAAAGCGGCATCGTCGGGGGCCGCCCGGTCCCGCCGAGTTCGGGCCGTCCTACGGGTGGGATCCCCCGGGGCACGGTGGTCGGAGGCGAAGGAACCCAAGGCCGTGGGCCCATGGGACGTGGGGCGGGGCCAGGCATGGGCGGTATCGGCGCCGGGGGCGCCGGGCAGAGCGGCCTCGCCGGTGGGCGTCGACTGGCCTCCGAGAGCGGTGGTGTCGTCGGAGGACGGGCTCAGCAGCCAGGAAAGAACAGCGCGCGACCGTTCACCCCCGGAGGATCGGGACTGGTTCGTGGCGGCACGAATCCCGGTACGGGCTCTCAGGCAGGACCTCTGGGCCGTGGCGGAGCCGTTCCGCCGGGCGGGCGCGGTACGAAGCCTCCTGGTGACGACAGGGACGGCGAACGCCCCGACTACCTGACTGAGGACGAAGAGACCTGGCAGCAGGGCAGCCGGCGGATCGTGCCGCCTGTCATCGACTGATCTCGTACGGATGGGCTTGAGGGGAAAATGCATATCAACTGTGGGCGGTCGGCCGGTTTCAGGTGTGCTGTGTCGACCGGCCTGGGGCTGATGCTGCTGGGTGTCGCAGCGACCCCCGCTCATGCCGAGACCGTGCGTGAACAGCAGTGGCACTTGGATGCCATGAAAGCCGATGAGATCTGGAAGATCAGCACGGGCCGCGGGATAACCGTCGCTGTGATCGATTCCGGAGTTGACGACTCTGTTCCTGATCTCCGTGGGCAGGTGCTGGAGGGGGAGGATCTCTCAGGCTTGTCGGGCGACGAGAACAACGACGTCGACAACCACGGCACGGCAATGGCGGCACTGATTGCGGCGACGGGAAAGCGTGGTCCGACGCAGGGCTCTTACGGACTTGCTCCGGGCAGCAAGATCCTCCCTATTCGGTTCCCCTACGCAGAGGAGCGGTGGGGGGCGAAAGGAGCCAAGGAAAGCTTTGCGGAAAGCATGAGCAAGGCAATTCGATTCGCCGCCGACTCCGATGCCAAGGTCATCAACATTTCTGTGGGAAACGATGAGGGCGGAGCTCCCGAACTCACCGAGGCTGTGAAGTACGCCCTCGACAAGGACAAGCTGATCTTTTCCTCCGTGGGCAACGACGGAGCCAAGAGAAACCAGATCCAGTATCCGGCGGCCACACCGGGAGTCGTCGGAGTGGGGGCCCTTGATCGGAACGCCGCACGTACGAGCGTCTCGCAGTGGGGTCCGCAGGTAGATCTCTCAGCCCCGGGCGAGGACATCACCAACGCTTGTTCGGGCGGTACCCAACTCTGTGAAGGCACGGGTACGAGCCCTGCGACCGCCCTCGCCTCCGCCTCCGCCGCCCTGATCTGGTCCAAGCACCCGGACTGGACGAACAATCAGGTTCTGCGCGTCATGCTCAACACGGCGAGCGGCGTCAAGGGCGGTGCCAAGCGCAGCGACCAGGTCGGTTACGGCGCTGTACGCCCGCTTCTCGCGCTGACGACGCCCGGCGACCCGGGCCCGGCCGACGAGTATCCGCTGCCCGACCTCGCGGCTGCCGCTCCCAAGCCGCCGGCCCCTGAAGCCTCCAAGGCGCCGGGCGGCACCGAGGGCGATCAGCAGAGCGAGCCGCCCGCGGCAGCCGCCGCGTCGGACGACGGCGGCAACCCCGGGCTCTGGATCGGTCTGGGCATCGGCGCGGCGCTCGTCATCGGCGCCGCCGTCGCAGTCCCGATCGTCCGCTCCCGCCGCCGCGCCGCGGTGCCCCCGCAGCCCCAGCCGCCGGCTCCCGGCTTCGCTCCGTACCAGCCCCAGCCGTACCAGCCCCAGCCGTACCCGCACCAGCAGCAGAACGCCCCGTATCCGCCCTACACCCCACCGCAGCCCGGCCAGGGCCAGCACGCGCCGCACGCCGACCCCCGGGGCCCCGGCTATCCGGGCTGATCCAGAAGCCGAAGCGGCTACCTCCCTGGTCCTTCGGCTCTCCCTGGTCCTTCGGCCGCGCGACGGGTACGGCCGGAGCAAATCGTGCCACAAGCCGCTACCTGTGAAGGCCCTGCGGAGGCTGTGAAGGTGGCCAACACCCGCCCGTGTGAAGTGCGTTGCACGTGCAACCCGGGGATAGGTAGTGTCACCGCCCTTGGCTAAGGTGATCTGCGAAGCATTGGCAAAACGGGGGAGGCGTCTGTGCTGATCGCGGACGGTGGTGGGTCGGGGCCGGCACCGATGAGTGACGAAGATGCCCTGCGCAGGGTCAATCCTGCGATGGCTTCTGTGCTCTACGACCCTGAGTCGATGGTGGCCTTCAAGAAGCGCGTCGACCAGCTGATCATCAATCTCAACGGCTCGGCGGCAGGCCCGGACAAGGTGGGCGCCGAGCCGGTGGGCCGGGGCCAGTTCGGCGGTGGCGGTCCTGGGTGGATCGAAGCGGCCGGCCTGTCCGACGCCTACACCACGGTCATCGACCAACTGAAGCAGCTGTCGAAGCTCCTGGCGGATTCGCTGGAGGGGATGGGCATCGCGGTGGTGGCGTCCAAGGACGGCTTCGGGCAGCTCGACGACGACATCGGCAGGCGCATGCGCGCCATCCAGGAGAGCGCGAAAGAGCACTACGATCCGCGTCGCGATCCGACGGTGCCGGACCAGCACCAGGACACGACGCAGCAGGGGCAGCAGGGGCAGCCGGACGACACCTCCGGTGGCCAGATTCAGTAGCGGCGTGGCAGGGATTACGGGGATAGGCAGGGCGTCGAAATGGAATACAGGGAGAGCGGCGGGGTCGACGGCACGACCGCCTTCGAGAGCATGTCCCACGAGGAGATGCTCGCCTGGCTGGACCAGGCGGAGAGCGGGATGGTGCAGGGGGCCGCGGACAGGCTCGCCGCGGCGGCCGGAGAGATCCGTGACATCGCCCAGCAGCTCAAGTTCCGCCCGGAGCGCGTCGAATGGACGGGCGAGGGCAATCAGGCCTTCATCGACTGGGGCGCGAGCCTGGCCAGTGCGACGTACCGGCTGGCCGACTACAGCGACGAGGCCTCGAAGTGGATGGGGCGTGCCTCCGATGCCATCGCCGAGGCCCAGAGCGCCATCCCGCGTGACACCGCGGGCGCGAAGGCCAATCTGACTGCGGCCGCCGAGGCACGCAACGACCCGGACTCGGCGGCCGTGACCAGCAAATCGCTGGAGACGCTGGCGGCGGGCGCGGAGCGGAACCGCATCGAGGCGGCGGCCCAGATGCGGAAGCTGGCGCAGTCGTACCAGCAGTCCCAGACGCAGATGGGCAAGCTGGAGGTACCGACGTTCCGGCCGCCGCCGTCGGAGTTCGTGCCGGACGACGGGCGATACGGCTCCGGGCAGGATTTGGCACGCACCGGGAGTGGCTACGGCTCGGGATCGTCCGGAGGCGGCGACTATCCGCAGTCGGTACGTGGCGGGGGAGCGGCCGAGAATTCCGGCCCGTCGCTCCGTACCGACACGTTGTCTCCGGCGAGTGTGACGCGGCCGGAGCGTTCAACCACCACGGAGATCGCAGGTATCGGCACGCAAGGGCCCACCCTGACGGCCCCTCCGGTAGCGCCGAACGGGGCGCCGGCAGCGGGCGGGCCCGACGGCGGTGGCACTCCGTCGTTGGGCATTACGCCCGCGTTCGGTGGAGGTCCGTCCGGCAATCCCGGCCAGCTCGGCACGGGACGGCCTGTCGCGAGTCCCCGTCCTCCTCTGATGCCTGGACAGGGCGGCCTCACCGGTGGTTCCCCCGGACGGATGCCGCGGGATGGCGGAATCGTTGGTGGCCGGCCCGTCCCGCCCAACTCCGGCCGGCCCATGGGAGGGATCCCGCGCGGGACGGTCATCGGGGGCGAGGGCATGCACGGGCGCCCGCCGATGGGACATGGCGCCGGCGGGGGAATGGGCGGAACGATCCCCGGCCAGAACGGACTTGCCGGGGGCCGCCGTCTCGCCGGAGAGACCGGCGGCATCGTCGGAGGCCGCCCGCAACAGGCTGGCCGTACGAGTGCGCGCCCCTTCACCCCGGGCGGCTCCGGCCTGGTCCGAGGAGCGGCCGGCGAAGGCAGGCAGGCAGGCGGTCAGATGGCACGCGGTGGAGCGATTGCGCCGCGTGCCAACGGTGCGCAGGCGCGTCAGGACGACACGAGAGGCGAGCGGCCGGACTACCTCACCGAAGACGAGGAGACCTGGCGGCAGAGCGGTCGACGTGTCGTACCTCCGGTCATCGAATAATCTCGCAGGGAAGCGGTGTAGAGAACAGATGCGTACCAGCAGCCCCCGAAGGGGCCGAAGCGGGACCACTGTCTTGGCTGTACTGGCGGTGCTGCTGGTGGGCGGCGCGGGGACGCCGGCGTACGCGGACTCCATCCGCTCGCAGCAATGGCATCTGGATGCCATGGGCGCCGAGGAGATCTGGCAGATCAGCACCGGCACGGGTGTGACCGTCGCGGTAATCGACAGTGGTGTCGATGATACGAATCCCGATCTCCTGGGCCAGGTCCTCAAGGGCAAAGACCTGACGCCGGACGAAGCGGGCGATGAGCACACCGACTATGACGGACACGGTACGAACATGGCCGGGCTCATCGCCGGCACGGGCAAGAGCGGTGGGGGAGACGGCGCCTTCGGCCTTGCGCCCGGAGCCAAGATCCTTCCTATTCGCATGCGGGACGCGCAGGGGAACGCCAACCGTGAGTCAGAGGTGGAGGAGTTCAACAAGTCCGCGTCGGCCGCTATCCGGTACGCGGCTGATTCGAATGCCAGAGTCATCAACATCTCGATGGGCGCGCGAGAGGGATCGCAAGAGCTGACGGATGCTGTCAAGTACGCCCTCGAAAAAAATTCCTTGGTCTTCGCCGCCACAGGGAACAACGCCGAAGCGGACAACAGCGTGCGGTTCCCGTCCGGTACCCCAGGAGTCGTGGGTGTCGGGGCCATCGGCAAGGACGTGAAGAAGACCGACGAGTCCCAGTACGGCCCTCAGGTCGATGTTTCGGCCCCCGGTGAAGGGATGGTCGCCGCCTGCGGCGGCAAGACCGGTCTGTGTACTTCGCACGGCACCAGCGATGCCACCGCCATCGCCTCCGCGTCCGCCGCGCTGATCTGGTCCAAGCATCCGGACTGGACCAACAACCAAGTCCTTCGGGTCATGCTCAACACCATCGGCGCCCCGACGAGCGGCAACGAGCGCAACGACCACATCGGTTACGGCGTGGTCCGTCCTCTCCGCGCGCTGAAGACCCCGGGCGACCCGGGGCCGGCCGACGAGTATCCGCTGCCCGACCTCGCGGCCGCCGCTCCCGCGGCGCCTGCTCCTGAATCCTCCAAGGCCACAGGCAGCAACGAGGACGACAAGCAGGCGCCCGCAGCGGCCGGCGCCTCCGACGACGGTGGCAACACCGGCCTCTGGATCGGTCTGGGCATCGGCGCGGCCGTGCTCCTGGGCGCTGCGGTGGCGGTCCCGATCGTCCGCTCCCGCCGCCGCGCCACCACACCTCCCCAGCCCCCGGCCCCCGCTTTCGCCCCGTACCACCAGCAGCCGCACTACCCGCCGCCCTACAGCCCCCCGCAGCCCGGCCAGAACCCGACCATGCCCCAAGCCAACCCTCCGGGACCTGGCTATAAGAACTGAACCGAATACCAGAACCCGACCAGCGCACTTATCTCGAATCGTTGGAATCCACTTTCGGAGGCCGCGTGTGCGCAGGCCCAGCAAGTGATCCCCCCACGTACGGGCAGTAGGCCCGTGGATCGAGGTAGAGACCGATGAGTCAGCCGCCGTATCCTCCTCCGCCCGACGGCTTCGGGGCGCCTCAGGGGCAGCCGGGTCAGCAAGGGCAGCCGGGGCAGTACGGGCAGCCGGGTCAGCCGGGGCAGTATGGGCAGCCCGGGCCCCATGCGTTTCCGCCGCCGGTGCAGCCTCCGCAGGGCGTGCCCGTCGAGGCCAACCCGTATGCGCAGCAGCCGCCTTACTACGGCCCGCAGGATCCGGCCGCCGTGCAGCAGTACGGCGGGTATCCGCCTCCCTCTCCGCCGCCGCAGAGCAGCCCTGGCTCCGGTGGCCGAGGCCCTGGTGGGCGCAGGACAGCTGTGTTGATCGGTGCGGCGGTGGCGGCTGTGCTCGTCGTCGGGGGTGGGGTCTGGTTCGCGACCAGTGGCGGGGGCGGTGGTGAGAGCGACGGCAAGGACGCCGCGTCGAGCGCCGGCCCCAGCGTGACCCCCAGCGATGAACTCTCCCCGAGCGAGGAGGTCGCCGAGCCGACTCCTTCCGAGGAGGAGACGGACGACATAGGCGCCGCGCCCACCGGTACCGGTATCGAAGGCATGTGGCGGTCGGATTCCGGTGGCGGAATGCTCGGGATGCTGGAGGGCGAGGACACCACCGCGCCGGACAAGATCTCGGTCGTGCTCGTCCATTCCGGGCTCGAGTGCAGGGGTGTGCGCAAGGTCGAGGAGGCGGGTAAGAAGTACCGCATCGCGCTGCTCTGCGAGCGGGGCGGGGAGCGGGTGGAGTCCGAGGACCGCAGTGGCGACCTCACCTTCAGCGGCGGTTCCATCAGCGTCGTATGGACGGCGGGCGGTACCGGTACCGAGACCTTCCAGCGGTACTCCGACATGCCCGAGGACTGACGGCTCCGCGCGCGATAGCGATACGGTCCGCGGCATGGTCGAGAACGCCCCGCATCCCGGCAGTTCGCATCCCGGCAGTTCACAGCTCGGCGGCCCGCAGCCCGGCACGCTCGCTTCCGCCGTGGTGCTCGTCACCGGGATCATGGCGGCCGGGAAGTCCACCGTCGCCCAGGCGCTCGCCGAGCGGCTGCCGCGGGCCGTGCATGTGCGGGGGGACGTCTTCCGGCGGATGGTCGTCTCCGGGCGGGAGGAGATGGTGCCGGGGGCGAGCGAGGAGGCCGCCGCCCAACTGCGGCTCCGGTACCGGCTCTCCGCGAGCGTCGCCGACACCTATGCGGGTGAGGGCTGGGCCGCTGTGGTGCAGGACATCGTGATCGGCGCGGACCTGGCGGAGTACGTCGGTCTCGTACGGACCCGGCCCCTCTATGTCGTCGTGCTGGCGCCGGGCCCGACGGCCGTCGCGGTCAGGGAAGCGGGGCGCGGTAAGACCGGATACGGGGCGGGCTGGACTGTCGAGGCCCTGGACCGGGTGTTCCGGGAGGAGACTCCGCGTATCGGGCTCTGGCTGGACACGGCCGAACTCGGCGTGGCGGAGACCGTCGACGCGATTCTGGCCGGGCTGGACACGGCCCGTGTCGAGGACGGCGACCTGCCGGGGCGGTAGGAAACGCCGGGGGCGCGCATAAAGGACAGTCACGGTCTCAAGGCGGACGATGTGCTCAGCCAGAATCTGGACAAGGGCGAGCGGCCGCAGGATTGAGGAAAGTGGCTTTGAACAGAACCCGACGCATGCTGATCCCCGCCGTGTGCGCCTTCGTGCTGCTCGGTGCGCAGGGCTGTACGGAGGACCCGAAGGCCGGAGAGGGCGTCGAGGCGGCCGACCAGTGCGACGGAAGCCTGTCGCCCGCGGCGGCCGAGGCGCTGGAAAAGATCACCGAGGCGAAGTCCTTCACCCCGACGACCGGCGGCGAGAGCGTCTCGGGGGTCGCCGGGCGGACCGCCGAGGACTACGAGCGGCTGGGGCCGGTCAACAAGGGGAGCGGGCTGCGCGACTCCTACGATCTCTGTCTGGTCTATCCCCGCGGCATCCGGGACCGTGCGGATATCAGGATCAGCTTCGAGCTGGCGGATCCCGCGGACGCCGAGGGGGACGAGATCCCGCCGGGCTGGGCCGGCTATCCCATGGGGAGCAAGGCGCTTGCCTCCAAACGGAAGTCGCTGCTCTTCTTCGAGTGCGACGCCTCCAGGATGAAGGACGGCGATGGGGATCCCCCGATGATCCTCGGCAGTCTGCGCAAGCGTTCCGAAGCCGCCGGGAGCGGGAGCGAGTTCATGAAGGCGAACATGACCGTCCTGCACTCGGCTTCGCTGGCGCTGGCCAAGGAACTGGGCTGCGCGGCGAACGGCGATCTCCCCGAGACGCCGGCCCTGGAGTCTGTCGCGTAGCGAGCACGGCGCTCCACCGCAGGCGCGCAGGCACCACCGGCGCCGCGGCCACCGCAGGCCGAAGCGGCCGTCCCCGTCCCCCGGGGGCGGCCGCTGTCGCGTCCGTGGAGGCCGTGACCGGAATCGAACCGGCGTAACTCGCTTTGCAGGCGAGTCCCTCAACCACTCGGGCACACGGCCGTGCCTTTCACCATTCATGACCGTAGGGGGGTGGCGAGCGGGGCTCAAGGCTTCCGGGCGTCACGCAACGCGACTGCCACACTCCGTTCACGGTCGGCCGAAGGGGCGGCGAGGAGTGTCCGGCACTGGCCAGGACCCGCCAGAACCAGCCGGGAGCGGACGGAACCGGCTGGAACCGGCCGGAACGGCCCGAACCGGCCGCCTCAGGGCGCCTGGTCGTACGACCAAGGGACCAGGGCCGTTCCGTCCCGCGACAGGGCTCAACAGTGGCTACGCCCCTTACGCTGAGGCCATGACCGCCCTGGAACCCGGCGACGCCGACGTCGCTCCCGCCGACCTGTCCGCCGTAACCCCGCTGCCTGCCGTATCCGGCATCGCCGCGACCTGCCCGGACCTCGGCCTGGACGGCATGCCCGGCCTGAGCGGTGGCGTACTGGGCCCGAAGCACCGGGCTCTCAGCATCGGCATCGTCTCGGTCGTCCTCCTCATCGCCTTCGAGGCGACCGCCGTCGGCACCGCGATGCCGGTGGCCGCGCGTGAGCTGGACGGCATCCCGCTGTACGCCTTCGCCTTCTCCGCGTACTTCACCACCAGCCTCTTCGCCATGGTGCTCTCCGGCCAGTGGGCCGACCGCAGCGGCCCGCTCGCGCCGCTCGCCGCCGGGATCAGTGCCTTCGCCGCCGGGCTGGTGGTCGCCGGTACGGCCGGCACGATGTGGCTGTTCATCCTCGGCCGGGCCGTCCAAGGGCTCGGTGGCGGACTGGTCATCGTCGCGCTGTACGTCGTCGTCAGCCGCGCCTATCCGGAGAAGCTGCGGCCCGCGATCATGGCCGCGTTCGCCGCGTGCTGGGTGATTCCCTCCGTCGTCGGACCGCTCGCCTCCGGCACCGTCACCCAACATCTCGGCTGGCGCTGGGTCTTCCTCGGCATTCCGGCCCTCGTCGTGCTGCCGCTGGCGCTCGCCCTGCCCGCGATCCGGCGGATGGCGTCCGGCCCCGCCGACCCCACGGCGCCCGCCGCGGCCTTCGACCGGCGCAGGATCCGGCTCGCCCTCGGGATCTCGCTGGGTGCGGCGCTGCTCCAGTACGCGGGCCAGGACCTGCGCCCCCTCTCGCTCGTCCCGGCGGTCGCGGGTGTCGCGCTGCTCGTCCCCGCCGTCCTCGGGCTGCTGCCGGGCGGCACCTGGCGCGCGGCCCGCGGGCTGCCGTCCGTGGTGCTGCTGCGCGGCGTCTCCGCCGGGGCCTTCATAGCGGCGGAGAGCTTCGTCCCGCTGATGCTGGTCACCCAGCGCGGGCTGTCGCCGACGATGGCCGGGCTCTCGCTCGCGCTCGGCGGCGCGACCTGGGCGCTCGGCTCGTACGTACAGTCCAGGCCGCGCATGGAGCCGTACCGCGAGCGGCTGATGGCCGGCGGGATGGTGCTGGTCGCGCTGGCCATCGCGACGGCGCCGAGCGTGCTGATCGAGTCCGTGCCGGTATGGATCCTCGGCGCCGCCTGGGGCGTCGGCTGCCTCGGCATGGGCGCGGTGATCGCGTCGACGAGCGTGCTGCTGCTCAAGCTCTCGGCCCCGGAGGAGGCCGGCGCGAACTCCGCCGCGCTCCAGATCTCCGACGGGCTGTCGAACGTACTGCTGCTGGCGGCGGGCGGCGCGGCGTTCGCGGCGCTGGGCGGCGGCGCGGTGGGCGGCCACGCGGTGGCAGGCGCGGCGGGTACGACGGGCTCGCACCCGGCGGCCTTCGCGGCGGTGTTCCTGCCGATGGCCGCGGTGGCGCTGGTGGGGGTGTGGGTGGCGACGCGGGTACGGGTGCGCTAGGTCCTGTCCGGCGGATCTTCGGGGATCAGCCCGGGGCGTCTGGTGGAGGGGGCACCTCCCGTGCCGTTCAGGCTACGGGGGAGCATCGCAAGGCGGAGGATCGTGCTCGTACTGGACGTACTTGGACGATTCGACAACGCAGCGAGGTGCCGTGCCAGGCGTCCCGGGCCCCCGAAGATCCGCCGGACAGGACCTAGGCAGTACAGGTCCGGCCGTGGTGCCAGTCCGACCCCACGTGGGCCACGGGCCGGGTGGATGAGGTGAAGGCCCTCTCGGAGTGGCTCTGGGATCTGCCGGCCCCAGAAATGTGACCGCTGTCGCATCCGCCCGCTCGGGGCGTCGCTGGTACGAGGAAGCCGTCGCGCCGCCGGTAGGGTGGCCCGGTTGTCGTACGTAACCCCACGTCCGAACCGGAGACCGTGACTACTACAGCCTCCTCCCACCACCTCTCACCCGCCTTCCCGGGCCGCGCCCCTTGGGGCACCGCCAACAAGCTGCGCGCCTGGCAGGAGGGTGCCCTCGGCCGATATCTCCAGGAGCAGCCACGTGACTTCCTCGCCGTCGCGACCCCCGGCGCCGGGAAGACGACCTTCGCGCTGACCCTCGCCTCCTGGCTGCTGCACCACCATGTCGTCCAGCAGGTGACCGTCGTCGCGCCGACCGAGCACCTCAAGAAGCAGTGGGCGGAGGCGGCCTCGCGGATAGGGATCAGGCTCGATCCCGACTACAGCGCGGGGCCGGTGAGCAAGGACTACCACGGCGTCGCCGTCACGTACGCCGGTGTCGGGGTCCGGCCCATGCTGCACCGCAACCGCTGCGAGCAGCGCAAGACCCTCGTCATCCTCGACGAGATCCACCACGCGGGCGACTCCAAGTCCTGGGGCGAGGCTTGCCTCGAAGCCTTCGAGCCCGCCACCCGGCGCCTCGCGCTGACGGGTACACCGTTCAGGTCCGACACCAACCCCATCCCCTTCGTGGCGTACGAGGAGGGCAACGACGGCATCCGGCGTTCGTCCGCCGACTACACGTACGGATACGGGAACGCCCTCGGCGACGGCGTCGTCCGGCCCGTCATCTTCCTCAGCTACAGCGGCAACATGCGCTGGCGCACCAAGGCCGGTGACGAGATCGCGGCCCGGCTCGGCGAGCCCATGACCAAGGACGCCATCTCCCAGGCGTGGCGCACCGCGCTCGATCCGCGCGGCGACTGGATGCCGAACGTGCTGAGCGCCGCCGACCGGCGGCTCACCGAGGTGCGCAAGGGCATCCCGGACGCCGGCGGTCTTGTCATCGCGAGCGACCAGGACTCGGCGCGCGCCTACGCCAAGCTCATCCGCGAGATCACCGGTACGAAGGCGACCGTCGTCCTCTCCGACGACACCGGCGCGTCGAAGCGGATCGATGAGTTCAGCGAGAGCGAGGACCGCTGGATGGTCGCGGTCCGCATGGTGTCGGAAGGCGTCGACGTGCCGCGCCTCGCCGTCGGCGTGTACGCGACGACCATCTCGACCCCGCTCTTCTTCGCGCAGGCCGTCGGCCGTTTCGTGCGGTCCCGGCGCCGTGGCGAGACCGCGTCCGTCTTCCTGCCCACCATCCCGGGCCTGCTCGGCTTCGCGAGCGAGATGGAGGTCGAGCGCGACCACGTACTCGACAAGCCGAAGAAGACCGGCGAGGAGGACCCCTACGCCGAGTCCGAGAAGGAGATGGCGGAGGCCGAGAAGCTGCAGGACGAGGACACCGGGGAGCAGGACGCGCTGCCCTTCGAGGCCCTGGAGTCCGACGCCGTCTTCGACCGGGTGCTGTACGACGGCGCCGAATTCGGCATGCAGGCGCATCCGGGCAGCGAGGAGGAGCAGGACTATCTGGGCATTCCCGGCCTGCTGGAGCCCGACCAGGTGCAGTTGCTGCTCCAGAAGCGGCAGGCCCGGCAGATCGCGCACAGCCGCAAGAAGCCGGACTCCGAGGCGGACCTGCTCGAACTGCCCGCCGAGCGGCGGCCCGTGGTGTCCCACAAGGAGCTGCTGGAGCTGCGCAAACAGCTGAACACGATGGTCGGCGCGTACGTACACCAGAGCGGCAAGCCGCACGGGGTGATCCACACGGAGCTGCGCCGGGTGTGCGGCGGGCCGCCGAGCGCCGAGGCGACGGCGGGGCAGATCCGGGAGCGGATCGCGAAGGTCCAGGAGTGGGCCACCCGGATGCGGTGACGCCGTACCCGTAGCTGTTCCTTTCCTCTCCTCACCTCCTCTCCTCACCCCATCTTTTCCTTTCTGTGGCCGCTGCCTGATCCGGGCAGCGGCCACTCGTGGCTGTCGGGACCAACTTTCCTTCTGTGACCGGATTCTGGACGAGGTCTTCCGCTCAGCGGTGCCGCTCGCTACTGTCCCGGCACATGTAAACGCTCCGTTGCGCATCCGCAGCGGAGCGCAGCCGGTGTGCCAGGGCCGCCGGCGGCCTCTCCGTGCGGTGCCGATGGGACCGGCGCCGCGGCCTTCGTGAGAGTGCCGTCGTCACTCACTCCGAAGGAGAGGGCGTCGTGACCGCGGAGACCTCCCAGACGCTCGACCGGGGACTGCGCGTCCTCAAACTGCTCGCCGACACCGACCACGGCCTGACCGTCACCGAGTTGTCCAACAAACTCGGGGTCAACAGGACCGTCGTCTACCGACTACTCGCCACGCTCGAACAGCACGCTCTGGTCCGCCGCGACCTGGGCGGCCGCGCCAGGGTGGGCCTCGGTGTGCTGCGCCTCGGCCGCCAGGTGCATCCGCTGGTACGGGAAGCCGCCCTGCCCGCGCTGCGCTCGCTCGCCGAGGACATAGGTGCCACCGCGCATCTGACGCTCGTCGACGGAGCCGAGGCCCTGGCCGTCGCGGTCGTCGAGCCGACCTGGACCGACTACCACGTCGCCTACCGGGCCGGCTTCCGCCATCCGCTCGACCGGGGCGCCGCGGGCAAGGCGATACTCGCCGCCCGGCAGAGCTCCTTCACCGAGCCGCGCTGCACCCTCACCCACGGCGAGCTGGAGGCGGGCGCGAGCGGCGCGGCCGCCGCGCTGGTCGGGGTGACCGGGGTCGAAGGCAGCGTGGGCGTGGTGATGCTCGCGGACTCCGTACCGGAACGGGTGGGTCCGCGCGTCGTCGACGCGGCCAGGGAGGTGGCGGACGCCCTGCGCTGACCTGCCGCGAGGCCGTGCGCTGACCTGCTTCGAGGTCCTGCGACATCCCCCGCTGACCTGCCGCGACACCCCGCGCCCGGCATACGGCGCGGGACCGTTCCCGGCGTGCGGGGGCGCTCCGGACGGAGCCCGGGACCGGCGGTCCCGGGCGGCCGCTACATTGACACCGTGTTCTCTCGTCTCTCGCGCCCCAGCGCCCTCGTCCTCTGCGCGCTTCCGATCGTCGTGCTGTTCGTCATCGTCGGCGTCGCCCCGCTGCCGTACGCCCTGGCGCAGCCCGGTCTGACCGCGGATGTCCTCGGGGCCAACCAGGGCCGGGAGGTCATCACGATCAGCGGGGTGCCCGCCCGGGAGACCAGGGGCGAGCTGCGGATGACGACGATCGTGGCGACCGGTCCTTCCGCCGATGTCGACTTCGGCGATGTGATCGACGGCTGGTTCCGCACGGACCGTGCCGTGCTGCCGCGCGAGGCGGTCTATCCGTCGGGACAGTCCGACCAGCAGATCGAGAAGCACAACGTCCGCGACATGGTGCGGTCACAGGACACCGCGACCCAGGCGGCCCTCGGCTATCTGCACAAGGACCCGAAGACGGTCCGCGTCAGTCTGCATCTCGCCGATGTCGGCGGCCCCAGCGCCGGGCTGCTCTTCGCCCTCGGCATCATCGACAAGCTCGACGGTGACGGCTCGGGCGGCGATCTGACCGGCGGCCGCACGATCGCAGGTACGGGCACGATCACCGGCAGCGGCAGGGTCGGCGCGGTCGGCGGGGTGTCCCTCAAGACACAGGCGGCGGGCCGCGACGGCGCGACCGTCTTCCTCGTCCCGGAGGCGGAGTGCGCGGACGCCAAGTCCGAGCTTCCCAAGGGGATGCGGCTGGTGCCCGTTACGACGCTGAAGGGCGCGGTGTCCGCGCTCCGGGCGCTGGAGAAGGGCAGCCGGGTTCCGAGCTGCTGATGTCGTCGGCCACCTCGCCGCCCGCCCCAACGCCCGCCTTACCACCGACATAGCCGCCGGTCTCTCCGCCGGCCTCGCCGTTCAGGCCGCGCCAGGCCGGGAACACCAGCGGGCTCAGCGTCGCCAGCAGATAGGCCCCACCCATCAGCAGCAGCGCCGGACCCACTCCCGAGCCCTCGACCAGCAGGCCCGCCGTCAGCCCGCCCAGCGGCATGGTCAGCTCGCAGCCGGCGGTCATCGCGCCCGACACCCGGCTGCGCAGTTCCAGCGGTACGCGCTCGTAGATCACCGTCGTGAGGATCGGGTTGAGCGTCCCGCCCGCGAGTCCGGCCGCGCCCATCGTCACCCCGAGCGCCCACGTGGAGTCCGTGAGCCCCGCCACCGCGAAGCGCGGCGCACCGCAGACCAGCGCGCACACGGCGAAGACGGCATGGCGTGAGAAGCGGTGCCCGACAGCGCCGTACAGCAGCGCGCCCAGCAGTCCTCCGGCGCCGAACGTGGCGGTGAGCAGGCCCAGTTCCGTCGCTCCGCCGAGATTCCGCTCGGCGTGCACCGGCAGCAGGACCGCGTTCCAGCCCTGGTCGAGGCCGTTGATGGCCATCACCATCAGGACGACGGCCAGCAGGAGCGGGGTGCGCAGCAGGAAGGCGTATCCCTCGCGCAGTTCGGTCCTGTACGTGCGGAAGGAGACGGGCGCCGCACCCTTCACCGGCTCCGCGGCGCGTATGCCGTGCAGTCCCGCCGTGACCAGCAGGGCGGATGCCGCGAAGGTCGCCGCGTCCATCAGCAGCGCGGACTCCGCGCCGATCAGTGCGATCAGCAGACCGGCGAGCGCGGCCCCGACCATCCTGGCCCCGCGCTCGACGGCGTCGAAGAGGCTCGCGGCGCGCGGGAGGGTCATGCCCGCGTGTGTGGCGAGATCCGGCAGGAGGACATAGCGCGCGGTCCTGCCCGGCGTATGGGCGAGACCGTTGACGGCGACGAGCGCGCAGAGCATCCAGAATTCCAGTACGCCCGCGTAGTGCAGCAGCGGAACCGCGCCGACGGCGGTGGCGCACAGCAGGTCGGAGGCGATGGAGATCCGCCGCCGCCCGATCCGGTCGATGACCGGGCCGCCGATGACGGCGGCGATGATGATCGGCAGTGTGGCGCAGAAGGCGACGACGCCCGCGCGGCCCGCGCTGCCGGTGGTCTGCAGGACGAACCAGGGGATGCCGATCAGGCTCAGGGCCGTCCCCGCGGCCGAGACGGCGTTGGCGGCCAGGACGGCCGCGAGCGGTTTTCGCTGTCCCCCCGTGCCGGTCACGCGAGCCGGGCCTTGGACAGCGCCGGTCGGTTGACGAGACGCAGCCCCAGCTCGACCAGGGTCCAGCCCAGTCGGGTACGGAGGGCGGCGCGGAAGTCGGTACGGAGCCCGGCACGGGGAGCGGGGCGGACGGCAGGGTGGAGGTCGGGGCGGCAGGCGGCCTCCCGGCGGAGCTCGTCGGCGCGTAGGGAGTGCAGCTGGAGATGGACGTCGGGATGCATGACAGGTGGGCCCTTTCAGTCGGTCGCGCGCGGGAACAGGTGCAGATGGACGCGGACCTGGGCGGCGTCCTCCGCCCCCTCCGTGCCGTCCGCCGGAGCGAGGTCGCGGTAGCTGTTGACGAGCTCGTGCATCTTCCGGTCCAGCTCTTCCGCGAGCCCCGGCGTCAGCCGCAGCGTGAAATTGCTCAGGTCCGAATTCCTGGCCCAGCTGTCGGGCCACTCACGCCTGGTGCCGAGCCAGGTGGTCAGTTCCTGGGTGTGCAGATTCGCCACTTCATGCATATAGAAGTCCACGGCGCCGCGGACCTCGGGGTCCTGGTCGAAGTAGAGGGAGTCGCCGAACGTCATGCCTTGATGGACGGACTTCCACCAGCGCTCCCGCCCCTTGCCGCGCTCCGGGTCGTCCTCGATGAAGCCGTACGCGGCGAGCTGGCGCAGGTGATAGCTGGTGGCACCGCTGGACTCGTCCAGGCGGTCGGCCAGTTGGGAGGCGGTGGCGGGGCCCTGGTGCCGCAGGGAGTTGAGCAGCCGCATCCGCAGGGGATGGGCCAGCCCGCGCAGGGAGTGCGGGTCGAGCGTGAACAGCGAGGGCTCGGGGGAGCCGGGGGACGCGGGCGCGTCGGGGGTGTCGGGCATGACACCACCGTAAAGTTGCAAAGGATTCGTTGCAACCCTTTATTTGCAACGGACCCTTTGCAACCTCTCGGGCAGCGAGGACCAGGGCGGACCGGGCCGGACCTAGCCCCGGTCGGAGTCCTCCGCCGCCTGCTCCACCAGCGGGATGATCCGCAGCGGTACGGGGTTCTCCATGACGATCGCGGTGGAGGCCCGCACAATGCCCTCGAAGCCGAGGACCCGGTCGATCACCCGCTGAAGATCGGCGTTGGAGCGGGCGACCAGCCGGCAGAGCATGTCCCCCTGTCCGGTGGTGGTGTGCAGTTCCAGCACCTCGGGGACGGTCGCCAAGTGCGCCCGTACGTCCGTGCCCTGCCCCTGTTTGATCTCCAGCGTGGCGAAGGCCGTGACCGGATAGCCGAGGGCGGCGGGGTCGACGGTCGGCCCGAACCCCCGGATGACTCCGTTCGACTGAAGCCGGTCGAGCCGCGCCTGTACGGTCCCGCGCGCCACCCCGAGCCGGCGCGAGGCCTCCAGCACCCCGATCCGGGGTTCCTGTGCCAGCAGCACGATGAGCCTGCCGTCGAGTCCGTCGATGCTCATGACCGTCCCCCTGAGATCGTGGGCCGTGTGATCGTGGCCCGTCACGCTGTAGTCATCCTGTGCAGATAGCCCCGCCATTCTCCCGATCCACTGTGCACAGTGCTCAGCGAATGCGCGAACTGTTGCGCACCTTGTGGAACGGCGGGAGCCTGAGGCCATGGCTGACACCTCGATGAACCTCGACACCGCCCCCGACACCGCGCGCGAAGCCGATCCCTTCCCGGTCAAGGGCATGGACGCGGTCGTCTTCGCCGTCGGCAATGCCAAGCAGGCCGCGCACTACTACTCCACGGCTTTCGGCATGAAGCTCGTCGCCTACTCCGGACCGGAGAACGGCAGCCGCGAGACCGCGAGTTACGTCCTCACCAACGGCGCGGCCCGCTTCGTGTTCACCTCCGTCATCAGGCCGTCCACCGAGCGGGGCCGCTTCCTCGCCGAGCATGTCGCGGAGCACGGCGACGGCGTCGTCGACCTGGCCATCGAGGTGCCGGACGCGCGGGCCGCGTACGCGTACGCCACCGAGCACGGCGCCCGTGGCGTCCAGGAGCCGTACGAGGTCAAGGACGAGCACGGCACCGTCGTCCTCGCCGCCATCGCCACCTACGGCCAGACCCGCCACACCCTGGTCGAGCGCTCCGGCTACGACGGTCCGTACCTCCCGGGCTTCGGCGCCGCCGCCCCGATCGTCGAGCCCGCCGCGAAGCGCACCTTCCAGGCCATCGACCACTGCGTGGGCAATGTCGAGCTCGGCAGGATGAACGAGTGGGTCGGCTTCTACAACAAGGTCATGGGCTTCACCAACATGAAGGAGTTCGTGGGCGACGACATCGCCACCGAGTACTCCGCGCTCATGTCGAAGGTCGTCGCGGACGGCACCCTCAAGGTGAAGTTCCCGATCAACGAGCCCGCCATCGCGAAGAAGAAGTCGCAGATCGACGAGTATCTGGAGTTCTACGGCGGGGCCGGCGTCCAGCACATCGCGCTCGCCACGAACGACATCGTCGCCTCCGTCACGGCGATGCGGGCCGCGGGCGTCCAGTTCCTCGACACCCCCGACTCGTACTACGACACCCTCGGCGAGTGGGCCGGCGAGACCCGGGTGCCCGTCGAGACCCTGCGCGAGCTGAAGATCCTGGTCGACCGTGACGAGGACGGCTATCTGCTGCAGATCTTCACCAAGCCCGTTCAGGACCGGCCGACCGTCTTCTTCGAAATGATCGAGCGGCACGGCTCCATGGGCTTCGGCAAGGGCAACTTCAAGGCGCTCTTCGAGGCGATCGAGCGCGAGCAGGAGAAGCGCGGCAACCTCTGACGCGCGGCGCCCGAGCGCGACCCGGCTGTGCAGCGGCCCCACGGAAACTCACCCGTGGGGCCGCTCCACGTCCGCGCCGAATGCCGGGCGGTGCTCGCGGACAGCCCTTAGGGTGCGGTCATGGCGAGGATGAATGACGTGGGCGGCATGCAGGGCTTCGGGCCGATCGACACCACCGACGACACCGAGCCCTTCCACGCGGACTGGGAGGCACGGGTGTTCGCCCTCAACCGCGCTCTCATCGCCGGGAAGGTCTTCAACCTCGACGAGTTCCGCGACGCCGTCGAGTCCATGCCGCCCGGCGAGTATCTGGCCGCCTCGTACTACGAGCGGTGGTTCCACGCGATCCGTACGCTGCTGGAGCGCAAGGGCGTCATCGAGGCGGGCGAGCTCGATGAATGAGCGGGTGGCCGGTGAGCGCGCGGCCGGTGAGCGGGCGGTGCGAGCGGCGGGTGGTCCGGTGCGCGACCGCTTCGCGATCGGGGCGTCCGTACGCACTGTGCACCACGACCCGCCCCACCACACCCGGCTGCCGCGCTACGCCCGTGGCAAGCACGGCACGATCGTGGAGCCCGAGGGCCGCGCGCCGCTCGCCGACATCAACGCCCAGGGGCGCGGGGACGCGCCCGTGGAGCAGGTGTACGCGGTCAGCTTCGCCGCCCGCGAGCTGTGGGGCGACGGCGACCACCGGGTCGTACTGGACCTGTTCGAGAGCTATCTGGAGGACGACCCGCAGTGAGCGGTACACACACCGACGCCCGGATCTCCCGGCAGGTACGGCGCCTGGAAACCCTTCTCGAAGAGCGCGGGATCGTGGCCGGCCCCGCGCTCGACGAGGTCATCGACGCGTTCCTCTCCGGTGCCTCGCCGGCCAACGGCGCCCGGGTGGTGGCACGGGCCTGGACCGACCCGGCCTTCCGCGAACGGCTGCTCGCCGACGCGACCACCACGATCACCGAACTCGGCCTGGCCGCCGGGGGAGTGCAGCCGCAGCGGCTGCGGGTCGTCGAGAACACCGCGCACACGCACAATGTCATCGTCTGCACCCTCTGCTCCTGCTATCCGATCCGGCTGCTCGGCCCCTCGCCAAGCTGGTACAAGAGCGAGGCGTACCGGTCCAGGGTCGTCCGCGAACCGCGCGCCGTCCTCGGGGAGTTCGGCCTCACGCTCCCCGAGGACATGGAGATCACCGTGTGGGACTCCACCTCGGAGACCCGCTACATGGTCCTGCCGCGCCGCCCCGAGGGCACGGAAGGCCTGGCCGAAGAGGAGCTGGCCGCGCTGGTCACCCGTAACGCGCTGATCGGCACGGCGGCGGTCTGACAGCGCGCGCCCCAGCGGTCCACGGCGCGCGCCCCAGCGACCGGCCGTGCGCTCAGCCTCGGCCGTACGTCGCGGGCGACGGCTTCGCCGGGGCCATCGTCCCCACCGGAGCGTGCAGGCCCGGTGTGGTCGGGGTCGGGGTCGCGGACTCCGCCTTCCTGGACGGGGCGCCCGAGCGCCCCGGCGCGGGCTTCCGGGCCGGTACGAGCTCGACTTCCTCCTCCTCCCCGTCCCCGTACATGTTCTCCGGCCCGCCCTCCGGCATCTCGCCCAGCTCGTTCAGCGCCTCCCGCGCCCTCGGCGCCAGCAGCGGCGAGAAGGAGGGATTCAGCCGCAGCGCCTCCCCGATGTGGCGGCGGGCGGATCCGTCCATGCCCAGCGACCGCTCGATCTCCCCCCGGTGGTACAGGAACAGCGCGCGCCCCTGCCCCTGCTCCGTCGCCCTCTTCGCGTACTTCAGCGCCTCGTCGTCCTCACCCGCCTCGTACAGCGCCCAGCCCAGCGCGTCCGCGACCTCCATGCTCCGGTGCCGCTGCTCCCACTCCGTCCTCAGCCGCGCGACCGCCGCCTGCGGATCCCCGTGCGCGGTCTCGTACCGGGCGAGCACCAGGTCCTCGTCCACCCCGTCCCCCTGCGCCTCCCTGGCCCGGGTGAGCACCGTCGCGTACTGGCTCTGCGCATCGCCGCTCAGGCCCAATGAGTCGTACAACTCGCCCAGCTCCAGGGCGTATTCGGGCTCCGGCAGCTTCTCAAGCGCGGTCTGGTAGTCGCGGTACGCCTCTTCCGTCCTGCCCAGCGCGGCCAGCGCCCTCGCCCGCCCGGCCCGCGACGCGTAGTGTCCGCTCGCCGCCGCCAGCGCCGCGTCGTAGTGTCCCAGCGCCTCCTGCGGCTCACCCCGGTCCCAGGCCAGCTCACCCAGCATGGACAGCGCTTCCGCCTTCTCCGTCGGCGCCCCGGCGCCCGCGACCGCCTCGGTCGCCTTCGCCATGGCGTCCTCACGCCAGCCGCGGGCGCGGTAGACCTGGGCCGAGCGCTCCAGCACCGGCCCGTCGGTCCGCAGCTCCTTCAGCTTGTCCAGGGCCTTGGCCGCCGCCTTGTAGTCGCCGAGACCGCTGTACGCGTCGATCAGCACCGGATACGCCATCCACTGCGCGGGCTCCTGATTCCGTACCGTCTCGCCCCACTTCTTGGCGGCGGCGAAGTCGTTCCTGGCGTTGGCGAGCGAGCCGAGACCCACCAGCGCCATGAGATTCCCGCGCTCGGCCGGCCGGACCGCGAGCGAGCGCTGGAGCGCCTGGTCGGCCTTCGGGTACGACGCCGAATCCGCCCCGCTCATCCCGCGCTCCACATAGGCCGCGCCGAGCACGGACCACGACTGATCGTCCTCGGGATGGGTGCGCAGCCAGGTCTCCCGGTTGCTGATGAGCGCGGTCAGGTCCGGGACCGCGGCCGGCGCCCCCGCGCCCACCGCGATCATCGCCCGTGCCTCGGGGCTCGGCGGGGGCACGGGGCCCTGGTCGGGGACGAACAGCAGGACGCCCCCGACCAGCGCCGCACCCACCCCGACCGCCAGGGCCGCCTTTCTGACTTGCCTGACCTGCTCCGTCTTCATGGCGTTCATGCTGATTACTGTGCGTCAATATGAAGAACACACCCGGTCTTGCGGTGTGGATCGCAGACGGGTTCACACCGATGGCCCCGGGTGCGACGCTGGGATCATGGACGACCTTCTCGCACAGCTACGGGCCGGGCTCCCCGCCGAAGCCCTGATCACCGATCCGGACGTCACCGCCTCCTACGCCAATGACATGGCGAGCTTCTGCGAGGCGGGCACGCCCGCGGTGGTCGTCCTGCCACGCTCGGTCGAACAGGTCCAGCACGTCATGCGCACCGCGACCGCGCTGCGCGTCCCCGTCGTCCCGCAGGGGGCCCGTACGGGACTGTCGGGCGCCGCGAACGCCTCGGACGGGTGCATCGTCCTCTCCCTGACGAAGATGGACCGGATCCTGGAGATCAATCCGGTCGACCGGATCGCCGTCGTCGAACCGGGCGTCATCAACGCGACCCTCTCCCGCGCCGTCGGTGAGCGGGGTCTCTACTACCCGCCGGACCCGTCCAGCTGGGAGATGTGCACCATCGGCGGGAACATCGGGACCGCCTCCGGCGGGCTGTGCTGCGTCAAGTACGGCGTCACCGCGGAGTACGTCCTCGGGCTGGACATCGTCCTTGCCGACGGCCGTCTCCTCACCACGGGCCGCCGTACCGCCAAGGGTGTCGCCGGCTATGACCTGACGCGGCTCTTCGTGGGCTCCGAGGGGAGCCTCGGCATCGTCGTCAAGGCCGTCCTGGCACTCAAGCCCCAGCCGCCCCAGCAGCTCGTCCTGGCCGCCGAGTTCGGCTCAGCGGCCGCCGCCTGTGACGCCGTCTGCCGCATCATGGAGCGCGGGCACACTCCGTCCCTGCTCGAACTCATGGACCGTACGACCGTCCGCGCCGTCAACGCGATGGCGAACATGGGCCTCCCCGACACCACCGAGGCGCTGCTGCTGGCGGCCTTCGACACCCCGGACCCCGCAGCCGATCTGGCGGCGGTCGGCGCGCTGTGCACCGAGGCCGGCGCCACGGAAGTGGTGCCCGCGGAGGACGCGGCCGAGTCGGAACTGCTGCTTCAGGCCCGTCGGCTCTCGCTCACCGCGCTGGAGGCGGTCAAGGGCACCACCATGATCGACGACGTGTGCGTACCGCGCTCGCGCCTCGGCGACATGCTCGAGGGCGTGGAGCGCATCGGCGAGAAGTACGGGCTGACGATCGGTGTCTGCGCCCATGCGGGCGACGGCAACACGCACCCGACCGTCTGCTTCGACGCGGCGGACCCGGACGAGTCCAGGCGGGCGCGTGAGTCCTTCGACGAGATCATGGCACTCGGGCTGGAGCTGGGCGGCACGATCACCGGAGAGCATGGCGTCGGTGTGCTGAAGAAGGAGTGGCTGTCGCGCGAACTGGGTCCGGTGGGGCTGGAGTTGCAGCGAGGTATCAAGCAGACGTTCGACCCGCTGGGGCTGCTGAACCCCGGGAAGCTGTTCTGAGCTGCCGGAGCTGTGTCTCAGCTGCCGGAGCTGCCGGAGCTGTCTCAGCTGCCGGAGCCGGCTGAGCGGTCCGAGCTGTCCGAGCTGTCCGAGCCGGCGGCCGGTGCGGCGATCTCTGGGGTACGCCCTACGCCTCACCGTCCGCGGACTCGTCCGAGGGCCAGGGATCCCGCAGCCACAGATCGTCGGCCGGGGTCCGCGCCAGCAGCTCGGCCAGCGCGTCGTCGATGCCGAGCCGCTCGGTCTCCGTACCCGCGGGCACGACCCGCAGCGTCCGCTCCACCCACGAGAACACCGTCGCTGAGGGCGCCTCCAGCAGGGCGTCGCCGTCGGGCGAGGAGAGCGCGATACAGAGGACTTTGCGCCCGCCGACCTGCGTCGGCCAGATGCGGACATCCCCCTGCCCACACGGTCTGAACGCCCCCTCCACCAGCAGCTCGCGGGCGAAGGTCCATTTCACGGGGGTCTCGGAGCGGATATGGAAGGTGATCTGCACGGCGAACGGTTCGTCCGTGCGATAGGTCAGCCGAGCCGGAACGGGGATGCCGCGCTCGGGCGACAGCACCAGATTCAGCTCCAGCTCGCGTTCCACAACGGTATGCATGAGCAGCACTTCCTCTCCTGGCAAGGGGCCCTGCGGTGGGGCCGTACCAGATGAGAGGCTCTACCCCTCCGTTCATGACGCGACTTTCGGTAAGGACTTTCTGTGTCCATTCCGTGACAGGAAAGTGCCCGAGCCGCAGGGCGGCGCGGGGGCCGGCTCCCGGGGGCCGGTAAGGCTGCCACAGCCGCCTCTTGGGCACTCGTGTCCTATTTTTCGTACGTCCGAGCGGGTGGATCCTGCTTCCGGAGCCCCGCGCTGCGCCGTGACGTCTTCAGTAAGCCGCACGAACGCGGGCATTCTGTTCGTCTCCTTCTTACGGGCCCCCCGTTCTTCGTTAATGTCTTCCTTGGACAAGCGGAGGTACGCGCCCGGTCGCCGCTGCGGCATGTGCCACGCGAATCCCGTGGCCCGGACAGGTCAAACGTGTGGTGAGTGAACGGAGTTGGGGTCAGTGGCTACTCCTCCTGGTGATGGTGGGAACGCACCCCGGGAAGGGTTCTATCCAGATCCGTCCATCCCTGGATACGTCCGGTACTGGAACGGCGCCGCCTGGGTGCCCGGTACGAGCCGGCCCGCGCCCGAGGGCAGCGAGGTGCCGCCGGCCGGCGAGGGGATGCCGGGTGGCCCGATGGCCGCCCCCACGTCGCCCGTCGTCGACGAGACCGGGCCGATGTTCCTCGACGAGGAGCCGCCCGAGGAGCACCGGCAGGAACCGGCGTCCGTGTGGCAGGCCGACGCCTCGCGTCAGACCGGCTTCGGCGGCGAGCGCGACAACCGCGTCTCCTGGGGAGCGGCGGCCGGCCAGGACCCCCGTGTGCCCGACCCGGCGCCCGCGCCCACCGCGACGCCCCATGACGTACCGCCGCCCACGCCCGGAGATCCGACCGGCGGCGCCCTGCCCGGCGTACGCGCCCTGGGGCCCGGCCCGGACGACGGCCGGCCGCCCACCGACGGAACGATCGCGATCCGCGCCATGCGACGCGGCATCAGACCCGCCTCGGGAGCGGGCACGGGGACAGGCACCGGTCAGGGATCCGGCGGCGCGGGATCCGGAGCCGGTACGGACCGGCCGGACGCCGGCCAGGACGCCGCCGGTACGCGCCGGCCGCATACGCCCCGTGAGACCAGCCAGCCGCCCGTCGACAGCACCGTCGCCATCCGCGCCCTGCGCGCCGCCCGCCGGGCGAAGGACGAGGACGCCGCGGCCGGCCGTACGGGACAGCCCGAGGGCACCATGGCGATCCGCGCGCTGAACCCGGGCGCCTCCGGCAGGGGCGCGGCGCCCGCGCAGCCGCAGCCTCAGCCGCAGCTCCCCGCGCAGTCGCAGCCGCAGTCGCAGCCCGTCAGCCCCGGTGCCGGCGGCGGCGCCGCGTCCTGGGCCCAGCAGGTGCACCAGCTCGCGCAGCCCGATCAGCCCGTCGTGCCGTGGAAGCCCCCGGTCAACGACCCGTTCCTGCAGGCCGCGCAGGCCCAGGCGGCGGCCAGGCCCGCGGGTCTCGGCAAGCGGTTCGTGGCCCGCCTCATCGACACCGTCGTACTGGGAGCGATCGTCGGCGCCGTCGCCGTCCCGCTCGTCTCCAAGGCCCGTACCCATATCGACGGGAAGATCGAGGCGGCGAAGCAGACCGGTGAGACGGTCACCGTCTGGCTGCTCGACGGGACGACGGCCGGCTACCTCGGCGGCGTACTCGCCGCACTGCTGGTCATCGGGGTGCTCTACGAGGCGCTGCCGACCGCCAAGTGGGGGCGCACGCTGGGCAAGAAGCTCTGCGGTCTCGAGGTACGGGACATCGAGTCGCACGAGGCCCCGGCCTTCGGCGCCGCGCTGCGCCGCTGGCTGGTCTACGGCGTGCTGGGGGTGCTCGTCGTGGGCGTCGTCAATGTGCTGTGGTGTCTGATCGACCGGCCGTGGCGCCAGTGCTGGCACGACAAGGCGGCCCGTACCTTCGTGGCGGGCTGAGGGGCGGGCTGAAGGACGGGCTGAGGGACAGGCTGAAGGGCGGTCCGAACCCGTCGGCGGGACGCGTTCCCCCGAACGGACGGTGAGCCGTTGCGGCCCCCTGTCCGGCGCGGTGCACTGCCCCCATGAGTAACGACCCGCCGCCGCCCGGCCAGCCCCCCGAGGACGATCCGTTCCTCAAGAAGCCGCAGGAGCCTCCGCCGTCGGAGGGCTCGCCGCACGGCTCGGCGCAGGAGCCCCCGCCGGAGCCTCCGCAGGGTCCTCCGTCTGGCTCCCCCTACGGCGATCCTTATGGCTCGCCTCATGGCTCTCCGTACGGCTCTCAGCCCGGCGGCGGCCAGCCCCCGCCCTACGACCCGAACGCCTTCGGCGGAGGCCCGTACGGCGGCACGGACCCCCTCGCCGGGATGCCCCCGCTCGCGCCGTTCGGCAAGCGGTTCGTGGCCCGGGTCGTCGACGCCCTCATCGTCTTCATCCCGCTGGCGATCTTGTCGGTGTTCGTCGGCGGCTGGAGCACATCGTCGGCGAGCACCGGCGGCTGGAACGATTTCACCAATCAGGTGAATACGGGCAGGCAGTGGCTCTGGTCGGTCATCTCGATCATCGCGTACGTCGGCTACGACACCCTGATGATGCGAAAGACCGGGCAGACCCTCGGCAAGCGCTGGATGAAGCTGCGGGTCGCGATGCTGAACAACGGCACGGTCCCGGACACCGGCGCCTCGGTGCTGCGCGCGGCCGTGCTCTGGCTGCCGGCGCTGATCTGCTGCCTCGTTCTCTGGTGGGTCATCATCATCGTGACGATCCTGGCCAGCAGGCCCTACCGGCAGGGCCTGCACGACAAGGCCGCCAGGACGGTCGTGGTGTCAGCGGCGCAGTGAGTGCTGTCCGACCCTGGCCTCCGCACCCGCGTGCGAGCGCGCGGCGGACATCGGGGATCCCGCGGACCGGGCATCCGTGGGCGCCGCCGTCCGATGGGCGCGGGCGGTACGCGCCGCCCTGGACCTGCGCGGCAAGGGCACGGTCAGGGCGACCAGAAGGCCCAGGCCGAGCGCGGCGATTCCGATCACCGCGACACCGATACCGGTGGTGGTACGGGAGAGCAGCAGCATGGCGAGCGTGGAACAGACGACGGTGGCGGAACCGTAAGCGAGCTGTGCGGCAGTCGGACGCGGCATGGCGGTATCCGTCCCTCGGAGCATGGGTGTTGGGGGGTGTCTCGCGTGTCTCGCACATAGGTCGCACTCTCCAGCGACTCTACGACGGTGGATGCCCGGGAGGAACAGGTAGTAAGCGTGACCTAACCCACGGTGCCGGTGCACGGGGGGCGCATCGAGTCACTCCCCCTGTTAACGGGCTGAAAATGTGCGCCTGTTGTCCGAATTTCACCCCGTCCGGATACCGGGGCCGGGCTCTCGCATAGTGCACTTGACCAGTTCAAGTCAAGGTCTGTCTTTTCTCCTTCAACTCCGGTCCAATGTCGTCACTTATGACGCGCATACGCGCGCGGATCCCTCACTCCCGGTCCGCGGATCGCGTGCGCCAGGGAGGACAAGCATCAAGTGAGCAGCATTTCACGGGCGAGAAGAGTGTCCGCGGTGATCGTGGCTCTGGCCGCGACCGCCGCGACGGCCTCAGCCTTCACCACCGCACAGGCCGAGGACAACCCCGCATCCGGTCCCTCGGGGATTGAGCGCCGTGACCCGGCGCCGCAGAAGGGCCAGGTCGAACACGACCTTGAAGGCCCGTTCAGCAAGCAGCAGTCGGAGCAGCGCGACGCGGCGCTCCAGCAGGTCATCTCCGGTGACGCCAAGCTGGAGAAGCGCGGCGCCTCCAAGGTCGTGAAGCTCAGCGACAAGAAGTACGTCGAGCTCGGCCGGGAGAAGACCGACAAGATCTTCACCATCCTCGTGGAGTTCGGCGACGACGTCGACAACACCACGATGTACGACCCGGACGGCGCCGACGGCCCCAAGCCGCCCGTCGCCAAGTTCGGCGGCGAGCCCGGCCCGCAGCACAACGAGATAGCCGAGCCCGACCGGAAGGTGGACAACTCCACCGCCTGGCAGGCCGACTACAACCAGCAGCACTTCCAGGACCTCTACTTCGGTGAGGGCAAGGACAAGAAGGGCCAGCAGAAGGAGTCGCTGAAGACCTACTACGAGAAGACGTCCTCCGGGCGCTACTCGGTCGACGGCGAGGTCTCCGACTGGGTCAAGGTCAAGTACAACGAGGCCCGTTACGGCTCGAACTACTGTGGCAGCTCCAACTGCGCCAACGTCTGGGACGCGGTGCGTGACGGTGTCACCGCCTGGACCGCCGACCAGAAGGCCCAGGGCAAGACGGACGCCGAGATCAAGGCGGACCTCACTCAGTACGACCAGTGGGACCGCTACGACTTCGACGCCGACGGCAACTTCAACGAGGCCGACGGCTACATCGACCACTTCCAGATCGTCCACGCGGGCGAGGACGAGTCGGCCGGCGGCGGCGCCGAGGGCACGAACGCGCTGTGGGCGCACCGCTGGTACGCCTACGGCACCCAGGCGGGCAGCACCGGCCCGTCGAACAACAAGGCCGGTGGCACCCAGATCGGCGACAGCGGCATCTGGGTCGGTGACTACACCATGCAGCCCGAGAACGGCGGCCTCGGTGTCTTCGCGCACGAGTACGGCCACGACCTCGGTCTGCCGGACCTGTACGACACCGCGGGCGGTGACAACTCCACCGCCTTCTGGACCCTGATGTCGTCGGGTTCCTGGCTCGGCACCGGCAAGAACGCGATCGGCGATCTGCCGGGCGACATGACCGCCTGGGACAAGCTGCAGCTCGGCTGGCTGGACTACGCCGAGGCCAAGGCCGCGACGAGCTCCACCACCAAGCTGGGTGTCTCGGAGTACAACACCAAGAACCCGCAGGCGCTGATCGTCGAGCTGCCGAAGAAGAGTGAGACCACCTCTGTGGTGAAGCCCGCCGAGGGCTCCAAGCAGTGGTGGAGCGACATGGGTGACGACCTCAAGAACACCCTCACCCGTTCGGTCGACCTGACCGGCAAGTCCACGGCGGCGCTGGAGCTCCAGGGCTGGTGGGACATCGAGGCCGACTACGACTACCTGTACACCGAGGTGTCGACGGACGGTTCCAACTGGACGCCTCTCGAGGGCACTGCCGACGGCAAGGCCATCACCCGTGACTCGGCCGACAAGCCGGCGCTCACGGATGTCTCGGGCGGCTACAAGAAGCTCGTCTTCCCGCTGGACGCCTACGCGGGCCAGAAGTTCGACCTCCGCTTCCGCTACCAGACGGACGGCGGCGTGGCCGGCAAGGGCTTCACCGCGGACGCGATCAGCGTGACCGCCGACGGTTCGGCGCTGTTCACGGACAACGCCGAGGGTGACGACGCGGGCTGGACCTCGAAGGGCTTCTCGCGCATCGGCGAGTCCTTCACCCTGGACTACCCGCAGTACTACATCGCCGAGAACCGCCAGTACGTCTCGTACGACAAGACCCTCAAGGTCGGCCCGTACAACTTCGGCTTCGCGGCGCCGAACGACAGCAAGGTGGAGCACTTCCCCTACCAGACCGGTCTGCTGATCTGGCTGTGGGACACCTCGCAGAAGGACAACAACACCAGCCAGCACCCGGGTAAGGGTCTGGTCCTGCCGATCGACGCTCACGCCAAGGCGCTGAAGTGGTCGGACGGCACGCTGATGCGTAACCGGATCCAGGCGTACGACTCGACGTTCAGCTGGTGGCCGACTTCCGGTCTGACGCTGCACAAGGCGGACAAGGCCACGCGGATCTCTCCCCAGCTGGGTGCGCCGGTCTTCGACGACCGCAAGGGCACGTACTGGAGTGCGGACAACCCGCTCGGAAGTGTCCAGGTAGCTGACACCAACACCCGGATCAGCATCCTCAGCCAGCCTCTGGATGGCCAGACGATGACGGTCCACGTGGGGCCCTCCAGTAGGTAACCACGAGTAATCGCAGGTCAAAGCATGATCGGCCGTCGCCCTCTAGCGGGCGGCGGCCGATCGTGTTTAGGTGCGTCCTACGGATCTCTTATTGACACGACGTCTCACGGGGGAGATGAAGGACATGGCAGGCGGCGGCTTCAGCAAGCTCCCGAACGGCAGGGTGGTGGTGGCGCTGACGCTGCCGAGCCCGGCCGCCGAGGGCGATACGGTGCGCGTTCTCGTGCACGCGGCGAACCGTGCCCGCGCCCTGACCAGGCTGCGGAATCTGGGCCTGCGGGCGGTCTACCTCCGTGGCAACGCGGAGCCCCCGACGCCGGACGAGATCACCGCGGTGCTCCACCACCCGGACGGTCTGCTGTGGCGGACCACGCCGGAGTGCCTGGAGCAGCTCTGGCAGCCGATACGGGCGCTGCTGAGGCCGCGGGCGACGGTGCCCCTGCCGGAGCAGCGCCGCCCCCCGCAGGACGTCCTGCGGGCCTGAGGGTCCTGGGGGCCTAGACCGTGTCCAAGGGCGTGTTCCGGAGGACCGGCTTGCCGGTCAGTGCCACGCCCGCCGTGCGCAGCTCCGCCAGGGCGCGGCCGGTGGTCTCCTGCGACACCCCCGCCGTCAGGCCGAGCAGCACATGCGTGGTGAAGCCCTCACGGACCGCGTCCAGCGCCGTCGCGCGGACGCAGTGGTCCGTCGCGATGCCCACCACATCGACCTCGGCGACCTCGCGCGCCCGCAGCCAGTCGACCAGCGTGACGCCGTTCTCGTCGGTGCCCTCGAAGCCGCTGTACGCCGCCGCGTACGCGCCCTTGTCGAAGACCGCGTCGATCGCGCCCGAGGCGACGGCCGGGGCGAAATTGGGGTGGAAGCCCACGCCCTCCGTACCGGCGACGCAGTGCACCGGCCAGGTGTGGACATAGTCCGGGACGGCGGGGGCCGTGACGAAGTGATCGCCCGGATCGATGTGGTGGTCACGGGTGGCGACCACATGCCGGTAGCCGGCCGGCGCCTGGCCGATCAGATCGGTGATGGCGGCGGCGACATCGGCGCCCCCCGCCACCGCGAGGCTGCCGCCTTCACAGAAGTCGTTCTGCACGTCGACGACGATCAATGCGCGGTGCATGGCGGGTGTCCTTCAGTGGGGAGCGGGGGAGCGGGTGTCGTTCCGGGGCGGTTCGAGCGTAGAGACTCGGGCCGCGAGGCGGGAGGGGGTACGGGACCGCCCGTACCCCTGTCCGGCACGGACCGCCCTCGCTCCACGCCTGCCCGCCCCAGCCATGGCACACGCCTCACAGGTACTCGGTCGGGATCACCGGTTCGCCCCTCGAGAGCTGTATCGCCGACATCGGCAGCCCGGCACGCGCGGCGATGTGCCGCTCGCGCACGGCGTCCAGCGGCTCGCGCGCCACGATCTCGCCGCCCTTGACCAGCTGCACCAGCAGCTGCCGGTCCAGCAGCTCCGGCGGTACCGGTCCGGTGCCGATCACCTCGGCCTCTGCGTACCCTTCCGCGTCCAGGCGCCGCGCCGCCCACTTGCGGCCGCCGATCGAGGTCTTGCCGCCCAGCGACTTCTTGGCCACCGGCTGCAGCGGGGCCTTCGGGTCCGCGGACCGCGCGCGGGCGACGATCTTGTAGACCATGGAGCAGGTCGGCTGCCCGCTGCCGGTGACCAGCTGCGTGCCCACGCCGTACGCGTCCACCGGCGCCGCCGCCAGCGAGGCGATGGCGTACTCGTCCAGGTCCGAGGTCACCACGATCCGGGTGTTCACCGCGCCCAGCTCGTCGAGCTGCTGCCGTACCCGGTGGGCGACCAGCAGCAGATCGCCGGAGTCGATACGGACCGCGCCCAGCTCCGGCCCCGCGATGTCCACGGCGGTCCGCACGGCCTCGGCCACGTCGTACGTGTCGATCAGCAGCGTCGTCCCCCGGCCGAGCGCGTCGACCTGCGCCTGGAAGGCGTCGCGTTCGTTGTCGTGCAGCAGGGTGAAGGCGTGCGCGCTCGTCCCCACCGTCGGAATGCCGTAGCGGAACCCGGCCGCCAGGTCCGAGGTGGTGTCGAAGCCGCCGACGTACGCGGCGCGCGAGGCGGCGACCGCGGACAGCTCGTGCGTACGGCGCGCGCCCATCTCGATCAGCCCGCGCCCGTTCGCGGCCGCCGCCATCCGGGAGGCCGCCGCGGCGATGGCCGAGTCGTGGTTGAGGATCGAGAGGATCACCGTCTCCAGCAGCACGCACTCCGCGAAGGAGCCCTCGACCCGCAGGATCGGCGAGCCGGGGAAGTACACCTCGCCCTCCGGGTAGCCCCAGATGTCCCCGCTGAAGCGGTACGAGGCGAGCCACGCGAGCGTCGTCTCGTCGACGATCCCGTGCTCCCGCAGAAAGCCCAGTACGTCCGCGTCGAAGCGGAAGTTCTCGACGGCGTCCAGCACCCGGCCGGTGCCCGCCACCACCCCGTAACGGCGCCCCTCGGGCAGCCGCCGGGTGAAGACCTCGAAGACGGAGCGACGGTCGGCCGTGCCTGCCTGAAGTGCCGCCCTGAGCATGGTCAGCTCGTACTGGTCGGTGAAGAGCGCGGTCGACGGCACGTCCACCGGCAGCCCAAGGTCCGCAGTGTTCATATGACGGATGCTACCCCCCATACTCGTCACTCTGACGATTTCTAAGAGGCCGTTTGTGCGACAGGCCCTCCTGGGTGGCAGCATGGGTCATGTGAGGCTGTGAACCCCGGGGTGCTGTGCCCCCGTGCCCCGGCAGACCCCGCACGCCCCGGCACGCCCCGGCAGAGAAGAAGGTCGTCCCGAACCGTGAGTGTTGCTCCGACTGAGATCGAACGCCCCGAATCGGCCGAGGAGACCTTCGCGGTCCCCGAACCCGATGTGCCCTGGGTGACGATCGTCCACAACGACCCGGTCAACCTCATGAGTTATGTGGCGTACGTCTTCCAGACCTATTTCGGCTACTCCAAGGACAAGGCGCACAAGCTGATGCTCGACGTCCATCACAAGGGACGCGCGATCGTCTCCAGCGGCAGCCGCGAGGAGATGGAGCGCGACGTGCAGGCGATGCACGGATTCGGACTGTGGGCGACCCTCTCGCAGGACCGCGCCTGATGGCCGGGCACTTCGAGGCGATCCCGGGCGGCGGAGCGGCCGTCGCGCTCGACGAGGTCGAGATCTCGATCCTGCGCTCGCTGGCCGTACAGCTGCTGGAGCTGATCGGGCCCGGCAAGGAGCCGGCCCAGGGCGAGGACCCGCTCGCCGCGCTCTTCGCCGTCGGCCCGAGCGAGCCGCCCGCCGACCCGGCGCTGGCCCGGCTCTTCCCCGACGCGTACGGCGATGACGACGACGAACTGCGGGAGTTCTCCTCGGAGTTCAGGCGGTTCACGGAGAACGATCTGCGCGGCCGCAAGCGCGAGGACGGCATAGCGGTCGTCCGCACGCTGGACGCGCTCGCTGCGGAGGGCGAGGGCGGCGCCGTACTCAAGCTGACCCCCGACGACTGTCTGCACTGGCTGGGCGCGCTCAACGATCTGCGGCTGACGATCGGCACCCGCCTGGAGGTCACGGACGAGGACGAGGGCGGCGAGCTGTACCGGCTGCCGGACTCCGATCCGCGCAAGCCGATGGTGATGGCGTACCTCTGGCTCGGGGCACTCCAGGAGACGCTCGTCGAGACGCTGATGCCCTGACGGACCGTGATGGACCCGGCCGGATCCCACGACGGACCCGGCCGGATCCCACGACGGACCCGGCCGGATCCCACGACGGACCCGGCCGGATCCCACGTCGACCCGGCCGGTTCCGGCGTCGTCCGCCGGCCGCCTCGCGGCCACCCGGCGGCCCTCTTCCGCACGCTCAACTGACCCTCAATTCGGGATAACGATCCCGTCACCGCACCGGCGACCTTTGCGATTCCGGGGGAGATTTGTCCGCTTCTCCTTGTGGGCTGTGCCACAGCGCCGTCCGCGGAACGCCCCTTCCGCCGTGATAGATCTTCACGATCCCCCGGGGGCGCCACCCCTGTCCCCGGGGGAGCTGACACCGGCTACCCGCCGGTAGCACTCCATCGCATCCGGGGGGAACCGGGAACTGATCACGGGCCGAGCGTGGCGCGGATCAGTATGGAGAAAGGGCAGCACCACCATGACCTCTGCGCAGGTCGACAGGGAGTACGGCGGCGAAGGACCCGGCGGCCCGACCGAGGGCGGCCCGGCCGAAGAGGGCTACGAGCGCGGACTCGGCAGCCGTCAGGTCCAGATGATCGCCATCGGCGGCGCGATCGGCGTCGGCCTCTTCATGGGCGCCGGGGCGAACATCGCCAAGGCCGGACCCAGCATCATCCTCATGTACGCCCTCGCCGGCGTCGTGATCTTCTTCATCATGCGGGCGCTCGGCGAGCTGCTCCTCTACCGGCCGGTCTCGGGCTCCTTCGCGGAGTACGCCCGGGAGTTCCTCGGCCCGTTCTTCGGATTCGCCACCGGCTGGACGTACTGGCTGATGTGGGTCGTCACCGGCATGGCGGAGCTGACCGCCGCCGCGATCTATATCCACTTCTGGTTCCCGCAGATCCCGCAGTGGGTCAGCGCGCTGGTGTTCCTCGTGGTGCTCTTCGGTGTGAACCTGATCTCGGTGAAGATCTTCGGTGAGGTCGAGTTCTGGTTCTCGATGATCAAGGTCACCGCGATCATCGGCATGATCGTCATCGGTCTGGGGGTGCTCACCCTCGGCTTCTCCGACGCCGGTGACACCGCCCATGTCTCCAACCTCTGGGCGCACGACGGGATCTTCCCGAACGGCATCGGCTCCAGCCTGATGACCCTTCAGGGCGTCATGTTCGCCTACCTCGCCGTCGAACTGGTCGGCGTCACCGCGGGCGAGTCCGAGAACCCGGAGAAGACCCTGCCCAAGGCGATCAACACACTGCCCTGGCGCATCATCGTCTTCTACGTCGGCGCGCTCATCGTCATCCTGGCGGTCGTCAAGTGGACCGAGTTCTCGGCCGGCACCAGCCCGTTCGTACAAGCCTTCGAGAAGATGGGCATCCCGCTCGCGGCCGGCATCGTCAACTTCGTCGTGCTGACCGCCGCGCTGTCCTCCTGCAACTCCGGGATGTACTCCACCGGCCGGATGCTGCGCGACCTCGCCGCCAACAGCGAGGCGCCGAGGCTCTTCGGCAAGCTCAACTCCCGTAAGACCCCGGCGTTCGGCATCACCGTCTCCGTCGCCCTGATGGGCATCGGTGTGGTCCTCAACTACATCGTTCCGGAGAAGGCCTTCGGCTATGTGACGTCCGTGGCCACGGCGGCCGGCATCTGGACCTGGATGATGATCCTGGTCAGCCATATCCGCTACCGCCGCGCCGTGGTGGCGGGCCGGCTGCCGGCCTCGTCCTTCCCCGCCCCGGGCGGCGCGCTGTTCAGCTGGGTCGCGGTGGCCTTCCTGGCCCTCGTCACCTGTCTGATCGCGTACGACAAGGACGCGCGCGTCTGTCTGTATGTGGGGGCGGTCTGGGCGGTGGCCCTGGCGGTCGGCTGGCAGTACCTGAAGAAGCGCCCGCGGATCACGGACAGCGACGGCACCCCCGAGTACGCCTCCGCCACGGAGTAGCGGCACGGCTCCGCGACCGGCTTCCGAGGCTCGGTCCGCTCGCAGCGGCACGTCCGGCCCGGTGGCCCCCCGGATCTCCGGCCAGGGGGCCACCGGGTCCGTTCGGACCGTCGGTCTTATATTTCCACCATGCTGACCATCACCCAGGCCCTGCACGACCAGATCGTCGCGCACGCGCGGCGCGACCATCCCGACGAGGCCTGCGGCGTGGTCGCGGGGCCTGCCGGGACCGGACGCCCGGAGCGCTTCATCCCCATGCTCAACGCCGCACGCTCGCCCACCTTCTACGAGTTCGACTCGGCGGATCTGCTGAAGCTCTACCGGGAGATGGACGACCGTGACGAAGAGCCCGTGATCATCTATCACTCGCACACCGCGACCGAGGCCTACCCGTCCCGCACGGACATCACGTACGCCAACGAGCCGGGCGCCCACTACGTCCTGGTCTCCACCGCCGACTCCGACGAGGCGGGCCCCTTCCAGTTCCGCTCCTACCGCATCGCGGAGGGCGAGGTCACCGAAGAGGACGTCGAGATCGTCCGACAGCGGGACGGTCTGACAGACTGAGCGCCGAAACGAGGCGGCAGGACCCAGGAAGCCGGTGCGAAACCGGCGCGGTCCCGCCACTGTGACCAAGCTCTGCTTGGCAGCCAGGAACTGACCTGCCGCCCTTCTCCCACCAGCCAGGGGACGCGGAAATCCCCCGGAGGAGGCTCAGGGCCTGTCGTACCGCACGCCGCGAGGATGGCCGTCGGCGCCACCTGTCGCGCCCTGCTGCCGGTGGCGGCGCTGGGCGGCGCCGACCTGACCGTCGCCCCCAGCCGTCCCCGCTCGTCTTCGACGAGCCGGCCAACCACCTCGTCGCTTCCGGCACCCCCCGCGAGGTCCTCACCCCCGAGCTGCTCGCGGCCGTCTACGGAGTGAAGGCCGAGGTCAGCACCCACCCCGTGACCGGCGCGCCGACCGTCGTCTATCTCCCGCCGTCCGCCTGACGAACGTCGATCGTCCGCCAGGCGAGATCACATGCCGGGCCGCGGACCGGGAATCGATACGATGAGCGCATGGTTTTCCACGACGTGAGCGACAAGACGCCGAGCACCCCGCTGCTCGTGGCGCGGCTGCACGTCGACCTGTGCCGCCTCGCCAGTGCCATCTGTACCGACAGCGCTGCCGGCTGAGCGACGGCCCCGAGCGCAGCTTTTCCGTTTCCGCACCACCCCCTCGCGCGGGGGCCCGAGCCGCGCGCCCGTCACGCCATCTCCCGAACAGGAGCCCATGTCATGGCCATCGAGGTCCGCATCCCGACCATCCTCCGCACGTACACCGACGGAGCCAAGGCCGTCGAGGCCACCGGTGACACGCTCTCCGAGCTGTTCGACGACCTCGAGATCCGGCACGCCGGCATCCGGGAGCGCCTCATCGACCCGGCCGCGGGCAACCAGCTCCGCCGCTTCGTGAACGTCTACCTGAACGACGAGGACGTCCGCTTCCTCGACGGCATCTCCACCAAGCTCGCCGACGGCGACAGCGTCACCATCCTCCCGGCCGTGGCCGGCGGCGCGCCCGACGCGCACACGGCCTGATGCGGTACGACTCGGCGCTGGCGGCGGTCGGCAACACGCCCCTGGTCGGGCTCCCGCGGCTGTCCCCCTCGGACACCGTCCGGATCTGGGCCAAGCTGGAGGACCGCAACCCGACCGGCTCGGTCAAGGACCGCCCCGCCCTGCACATGGTCGAACAGGCCGAGAAGGACGGACGGCTCACGCCGGGCTGCACGATCCTGGAGCCCACCAGCGGAAACACCGGCATCTCGCTCGCCATGGCGGCCAAGCTCAAGGGCTACCGCATCGTCTGCGTCATGCCGGAGAACACCTCCCAGGAGCGCCGCGACCTGCTCGCCATGTGGGGGGCGGAGATCGTCTCGTCCCCCGCGGCGGGCGGCTCCAACACGGCTGTACGGGTCGCCAAGGAACTGGCGGCCGAGAACCCCTCCTGGGTGATGCTCTACCAGTACGGCAACCCCGACAACGCGGGCGCGCACTACGCCACCACGGGCCCGGAGATCCTCGCCGACCTGCCCTCCGTCACCCACTTCGTGGCGGGCCTCGGCACGACGGGCACGCTGATGGGCGTCGGCCGCTTCCTGCGGGAGCGGAAGCCCGACATCAAGATCGTCGCCGCCGAGCCGCGCTACGACGACGTGGTCTACGGCCTGCGCAACCTCGACGAGGGCTTCGTACCCGAGCTGTACGACGCGTCCGTCCTCACCACGCGCTTCTCCGTCGGCTCCGCCGACGCGGTCACCCGTACCCGCGAACTCCTGCAGCAGGAAGGTATCTTCGCGGGCGTCTCCACCGGCGCCGCGCTGCACGCCGCGATCGGCGTGGGCAAGAAGGCGGTCAAGGCCGGCGAGAGCGCGGACATCGTCTTCGTCGTCGCGGACGGCGGCTGGAAGTACCTCTCCACGGGCGTCTACACGGCCGCCACCACGGAAGAAGCGATCGAAACGCTGCACGGCCAGCTCTGGGCGTAGGCCCTGTCGGATCGATCTTCGCGGGCCGTCAGCGGGGCCGTCGGCCGGGCTATCAGCCGGCCAGATGCCGGACCCGGTCCCACAGGGCCGGGTCCGCGGCTCCCGCGCGGCGGCGGAATTCCTTCAGGCGCACATCCCGCAGCTCGCCGGTCTCCAGGAAGCTCGGGCGCCCCCGGGTGTCACCCACCACGTCGGGCGGCAGCGGAATCACCCCCGGCCGCTCGTCGTGGTTCTTCGTGGTGATCTTCGCGACCAGCACGGTCCCGCCCCGTACCGACAGCACCAGACACGGCCGGTCCTTGGACCCTGGCCCGTCCTCGAACGGCACGTCCGCCCACCAGATCTCGCCCGGCTGAGGCCGCGGCTTCCCCTTCGGCGTCCGCCGGGGCCCCGCGGGACGTCCCGACGGCCGGCCCGCCGGACGCCGCGCCGGCCGGCCCGGAGGGCGGCTTCGTCCGCCCGGACGGCGCGGGCCGCGGCCCCGTCCGTCCACCACCGAGGCGATCAGCGCGATCAGCACCACCGCGACCAGCGCGAGCCACCAGGACGTATCCATCCCCCGAAGGTACCGGCCCGCCGCCCGCGCCGCGCCCCCGCCTCATCCGGCCGCCCCGCCCGCCGCGACACACGTACACCGCCCGCGCGCCGGCCATCCGAACCGGTGACAGAGCAGGTGAGTTCGCACACAACGAGCCACTGTGGAGGAGCGACCAGCCCTTTCGCGCTTTACGCTCGACAAAAAACCGCACGACCCCCGTCGCCCCCCATCCATGCCACGGAGGTTCACGCTCCATGAAGCTCACCGTCGTCGGCTGTTCGGGTTCGTTCCCCTCCGTGGAATCGGCCTGCTCCAGCTACCTCGTAGAGGCCGACGGCTTCCGGCTGCTCCTCGACATGGGTAACGGCGCCCTTGGCGAGATGCAGCGCCACTGTGGTCTCTACGACCTCGACGCCATCTTCCTCAGCCATCTCCACGCGGACCACTGCATCGACATGTGCGGGTACTTCGTCGCCCGCTACTACCGCTTCGACGGCGGCCGCTGCGATGCCATTCCGGTGTACGGCCCCGAAGGCACCGAGCAGCGCCTCACCACCGCCTACGCGGACACCCCGACGGACAAGTCCATGAGCGAGGTCTTCGACTTCCACACGCTCAAGCCGGGCTCCTTCGACATCGGCCCCTTCTCGGTCCGTACGGAGAAGGTCGCCCACCCCGTCGAGACCTTCGCCATCCGGATCGAGCACGGCGGCCGGTCGCTCACCTACTCGGGTGACACCGGAGTCTGCGAGCCGCTGGTCGAGCTCGCCGAGGACACCGACCTGTTCCTCTGCGAGGCCGCCTTCACCCACGGCAAGGAAGACATCCCCGGCCTCCACCTCAACGGCCGCGAGGCCGGCGCCCACGCCGCCCGCGCCCGAGCCCGCCGGCTCGTCCTCACGCACATCCCGCCCTGGACGGACGGCAAGCGGAACCTGGCGGACGCCCGCGAGGTATACGCGGGCCCGGCGGAACTGGCCTCCGCCGGTGCGGTCTACGACATCTGACCAGCCGTCGCGCAACCGTGGGCCCGTCCGCTGTCAGCAACGGCCGGGCCCACGGTGGTGTGCGGTGTGAGGTGTGCAGTGTGTGGTGTGCGCGCGGGGCCTACTTGGCCTCGGCCTTCTGCAGCTCGGCGAGTTCCTCGTCGGACTCGCGGCCCGGCGTCGGGATGTTGAACTTGGTGATCGCGAAGCGGAAGACCACGTAGTAGACGACCGCGAAGCAGAGACCGACCAGCGCCAGACCCCATGGATTGCTCGCGATGCCCAGGTTGAGGGCGAAGTCGACCGCACCGGCCGAGAAGCCGAAGCCGTCCTTCATGCCCAGCGCCCACGTCAGTGCCATGGAGACCCCGGTCAGCACGGCGTGGATCGCGTACAGAGCCGGCGCGATGAACATGAAGGTGAACTCGATCGGCTCCGTCACCCCGGTGACGAACGCGGTGAGCGCCAGCGAGAGCATCATGCCGCCGACGACCTTGCGACGCTCGGGCCGGGCGCAGTGGGTGATGGCGAGGCAGGCGGCCGGGAGGGCGAACATCATGATCGGGAAGAAGCCGGTCATGAACTGGCCGGCCGTCGGGTCGCCCGCCAGGAAGCGGTTGATGTCGCCGCTCTTGCCCTCGAACGTGCCGGCCTGGAACCACGGGAAGGAGTTCAGCAGGTGATGCATGCCGACGGGGATCAGCGCCCGGTTGGCCACACCGAAGATGCCCGCGCCGACAGCGCCGGAACCGACCAGCCACTCACCGAAGTTGTGCAGGCCCGTGCCGAGGACCGGCCAGATGTAACCGAAGACGATGCCGATGACCAGGCCCGCGAAGGCGGAGAGGATCGGGACCAGCCGGCGGCCGCCGAAGAAGCCCGCCCAGTCCGGCAGCTTCGTCCGGTAGAACTTCTGGTAGAGCAGGGCGACCACGATGCCCATGACGACGCCGCCCAGGACCTTCGCGTCGACAGGCGCGCTGGTCATGACGATCTTGCCGTCCACCACCGTCGAAACCTTGGGCAGGTTGGAGTCGGTGAAGGTCGCCAGCACATTCTTGAAGACCAGATAGCCCGTGACGGCGGCGAGAGCGGTCGAACCGTCCGACTTCTTGGCGAAGCCGATCGCGATGCCGACGGCGAACAGCAGCGGCATGTTGTCCAGGATGGCGTTGCCACCCGCGGCCATGAAGCCGGCGATCTTGGTGATGAAAGCCGGGAACGAGTCGCGGCCGAGCATGTCGGGATTGCCGAGACGCACCAGCAGGGCGCCCGCGGGCAGCACGGCGACCGGCAGCATCAGGCTGCGGCCGATGCGCTGCATCACGGCCATCACGCCGCTGCCCCTCTTCTTGTCCGCCGTCGGGGCGGCCGTGGCCGTGGTCATCAACGTCCTCCAGTGGGCACGGCGCAGCCAGGGGACAGGAGAGAAAGGGGGGACGGCGGCGCCTCAGGAACGCGGCGCGCACGCCGCGTGGTCTACACCACTCAGTGGTGTAGACCAGTTGTAACACGGTAGGCGTGGCGTAAGGAACAGCCGCATTCTGTGGCCTGGGTCATAGTCCATCAAGCACGGCATAAGCCCCATGGGCCCGCGAGGATCCGCCGGACAGGGCCTACGGCTTGGTGTTCTGCTGTTCGCCCTCCTCCTCCAGTTCCTCGGGCTCACGCCCGGGCGTGGGGAGGTTGAACAGCGTGATCGCGATGCGGAAGACCACGTAATAGACGACGGCGAAACACAGGCCGATCGGAATGATCAGCCAGGGCTTGGTGTCGAGGTGCCAGTTGACGACATAGTCGATCAGGCCCGCCGAGAAGCTGAAGCCCGCGTGCACCCCCAGCGCCCAGGTGATCGCCATCGACGCTCCCGTCAGCAGCGCGTGCGCGCCGTACAGCAGGGGCGCCGCGAACATGAAGGAGAACTCCAGCGGCTCGGTCACGCCGGTGACGAACGACGTGAGGGCGACGGAGATCATCAGCCCGGTGACCCTCTTGCGGTGCTCGGGGCGCGCGCAGTGCGCGATGGCGAGCGCGGCGGCCGGGAGGCCGAACATCATGATCGGGAAGAAGCCCGACATGAACTGTCCTGCCGTGGGATCTCCGGCGAAGAACCGCGTCAGGTCGCCCCGTACGACGGTGCCGTCCGGCGTCGTGAACTCGCCGGCCTGGAACCAGAAGAAGGTGTTCAGGAACTGGTGCAGGCCGATGGGGATGAGCAGCCGGTTGGCGACGCCGAAGATGCCCGCGCCCCACGCGCCCAGATTGATCAGCTGCTTGGCGAACGCGGTCAGCCCGTCGCCCACGGGCTCCCACAGCAGCCCGAAGAGCACCCCGAGGACCAGGCAGATGAAGGCCATCAGAATCGGTACGAGGCGGCGGCCGTTGAAGAAGCCGAGCCAGTCGACCAGCCTCGTCCGGTGGAAACGCTGCCAGACGACCGCCGTCAGCAGCCCGATCAGAATGCCCCCGAGCACGCCGGGATTCTGCGGAACGCCGTCGGGGGTCGCCTTGGTCACCGAGCCGCCGGCCGGAAAAGCGGCCAGGACGTTGTGGTAGACGAGAAAGCCGGCGACGGCGGCGAGCGCGGTGGAACCGTCCGCCTTCTTGGCGAAGCCGATCGCCACACCGATGCAGAAGAGCAGCGGCAGGCCGAACGCCCCGTCCAGGATCGCGGTGCCGCCCAGGCTGAACACCTTCGCGGTCCTGTCCCAGAACGGGCCGTGCAGATAGGCGGAGAAGAGATTGCCGAGGCTGACCAGCAGCCCGGCGGCGGGGAGGACCGCCACCGGGAGCTGGAGGCTGCGGCCGATCTTCTGGAGCCCCTGGAACAGTCCGTTCCACCATTTCTTCCGCGGCCCGGCCGGCCTCGCCGGTTCCGGCCCCGGGGCCGCCGTGCCGTCGGCGCTCATCCGTGTCCTCCCGTCCGGAACGAGGCGGCTGCGACAGTCGGTCGCCGACTGGTTTAGACCACTTGCGGTAGGCTTCCGGAACCCGGCCACGGGCAGGGCGGACACCGGTCATCGCCATCATTCGGCACGCGTCGGTCACCCGCCCGAGAAGATGGTCCAACCGTGCGTTACCGTGACGAAACAGACCAGAGCTGTTTGCCAGAGCTGTTTGAGAGTCAGGGAGAAAGACATGGCCACCAAGGCTGAGAAGATCGTCGCCGGGCTCGGCGGGCTCGACAACATCGAAGAGGTCGAAGGCTGCATCACCCGCCTCCGTACCGAGGTCGTGGACGCCTCCCTGGTCGACGAAGCGGCGCTCAAGGCCGCCGGGGCGCACGGCGTGGTCAAGATGGGCACCGCGATCCAGGTCGTGATCGGCACGGACGCCGACCCGATCGCCGCGGACATCGAAGACATGATGTAGCGGCGGGCCCCTCTTTTTTAGGGGCTCGGTTCGCCTCCGGCGCGCTTTATGCCACTGTCGACGGTCGATCGTGCTCGCCCCCTCGTTCCTCGGGGCCTGTGCGCGTTCTCCCTTTCGACAGCGGCGCGCGCCTTCGGCTCACTCGCCGGCGGTCGGCAGGAGGCGAACCGCGACCCGGTGGGACTTCGGGCCCCGATAGGCTCGCGGTATGTCTCGAATCGACGGCCGCACCCCCGAACAGCTCCGTCCCGTCACCATCGAACGCGGATGGAGCAAGCACGCCGAGGGCTCCGTCCTCATTTCCTTCGGTGACACCAAAGTCTTCTGCACCGCCTCCGTCACCGAAGGCGTCCCCCGCTGGCGCAAAGGCAGCGGCGAAGGCTGGGTCACCGCCGAATACTCCATGCTTCCCCGCTCCACCAACACCCGCGGCGACCGCGAATCCGTACGCGGCAAGATCGGCGGCCGCACCCACGAGATCAGCCGCCTCATCGGCCGGTCCCTGCGCGCCGTCATCGACTACAAGGCGCTCGGCGAGAACACGATCGTCCTCGACTGCGATGTCCTCCAGGCCGACGGCGGCACCCGGACCGCGGCCATCACCGGCGCGTACGTCGCCCTCGCCGACGCCGTCGCGTGGGCCCAGGGCAAGAAGATCGTCAGGGCCGGCCGGCGCCCCCTCACCGGCACCGTCGCCGCCGTCAGCGTCGGCATCGTCGACGGCGCGCCGCTCCTCGACCTCTGTTACGAGGAAGACGTCCGCGCCGAAACCGACATGAACGTCGTCTGCACCGGCGACGGCCGCTTCGTGGAGGTCCAGGGCACGGCGGAGGCCGAACCCTTCGACCGCAAGGAGCTGAACGCGCTCCTCGACCTCGCCACCGGCGGCTGCACCGACCTCGCCGCGCTCCAGCGGACGGCCCTGGACCAGACACTCGCCGGGTAAAGAAGCAACCAAGAAGTCCCCCGGGGGCGTCTCTACCCGCACGGGCGCACGGGCCGAACCGTGCGCCCGTCCGTACCCCTGGGGAGGAACCGCGCCATGTCCGCGCTCATACGGTCCACGTCCGCGCCTGTCCGCCGGCGCGTCACCCTGGCCCTTTCCGCCGCCGTCCTGGCCCTGCCCCTCACCGTCGGCTGTGGCGCCCTCGACAAGGCGCTGGACTGCGTACAGACCGCCGACGCCATCGCCACCAGCGTCGACAGCCTCCAGCAGGCCGTCTCCAACGCGGGGAACAACCCGCTCAAGGTCGACGAGGCCCTCGACGACATCGACAAGGAACTCGGCACCCTCCAGGACTCGACCGACAACGCCGACCTGAGCAAGGCGGTCGGCGACCTCGGCAAGGGCGTCGACAACGTCCGTACGTCCATCGAGAACGGCGACACCGCCCCCGACCTCACGCCCGTCACCGACGCCGCGTCGGAAATCGGCAAGGTCTGCACCCCCTGAGAGGCGCGGCGGGCGGGGCCGATACTGGGGGCATGACCCGCCTGATCCTCGCCACCCGCAACGCCGGGAAAATCATCGAACTCGAGGCCATCCTCGCCGACGCCGGTCTGCCCCACGACCTCGTCGGCGCGGACGCCTACCCCGACATTCCCGACGTCAAGGAAACCGGCGTCACCTTCGCCGAGAACGCCCTGCTCAAGGCGCACACCCTCGCCGATGCCACCGGCCTCCCCGCCATCGCCGACGACTCCGGCCTCTGCGTCGACGTCCTCGGCGGCGCGCCCGGCATCTTCTCCGCCCGCTGGTCCGGCGCGCACGGCGACGACGCGGCCAACCTCGCTCTGCTGCTGGCCCAACTCGCGGACATCGCCCCGCCCCACCGCTCCGCCCACTTCGCCTGCGCGGCGGCGCTCGCCCTCCCCGACGGCACGGAACGGGTCGTGGAAGGCCGCCTCCTCGGCACGCTCCGCGAATCCCCCGTCGGCACGGGAGGCTTCGGCTACGACCCGATCCTCCAGCCGGAGGGCGAGACACGGACGTGCGCGGAGCTGTCGGCGTCGGAGAAGAACGCGATCAGCCACCGCGGCAAGGCGTTCAGGGCACTGGTCCCGGTGATCCGGGAGCTGCTCGGCTGACCTCGTACAGTCGGCCTCGGTAGAGCTGACCTCGGTATGTACGGCGAAGGCCGGGCACACACGCGATGTGTGCCCGGCCTTCGGTTCCACGGTCAGTGCGGCCGGTGGGATTCGAACCCACACAGGATTTCTCCCAGATGCCCCTAAAACACCCGCCGATACCAGTTGGGCTACGGCCGCTCGCCGCCAGCCATGGTACTAGGCAGCAGGCGGTCGGGGCACGGGGCCGCACACTCCGCCCGCCGGTTCAGCTCTGGGCGGTGGGCCGGATGATCACTTCGTTGACGTCGACCTCCAGAGGCTGGGAGATGGCGTAGTTGATCGCCTCCCCGATCGCCGCGGCGGGGATCGCGATCTTCATCATGTCCCGGGCGGCCTCGCGCGCGCCGGGATCGCTGATGCCCTCGGTCAGCTCGCTGTGCGTCAGACCGGGGCTGATCACGGTGACCCGCAGGTCGCGGCTCTCCTGCCGGAGCCCCTCGGACAGGGCGCGGACGCCGAACTTGGTGGCGCTGTAGACGGCCGCGGTGGGGTCGACGCGGTGTCCCGAGACGGAAGCGATGTTCACGATGTGCCCCGTGCCCTGCGCGCGCATGGCGGGGAGTACGGCGGCGATGCCGTGCAGGACGCCGCGGAGGTTGACGTCGATCATGCGGTTCCACTCGTTGACCTTCAGCGCGTCCAGCGTCGACAGCGGCATGACGCCCGCGTTGTTGACCAGGACATCGACGCGCCCGTGCCGCTCGTGCGCGGCTCGGACAAAGGCTTGCACGCTGTCCAGGCTGGTCACGTCCAGCTCGTGGTGGTCGGCGCTGCCGCCGGTCGACCGGATGTCCTCGGCGATGGCGGCGATACGGTCGGTGCGGCGGGCGCCGAGGACCACCCGGTGGCCCGCCGCGGCAAGACGTCGCGCGGTGGCCTCGCCGATCCCGCTGCTCGCCCCGGTGATCAGGACGACCTTGCTGTCGACGGTGGCGGTGGCGCTGGACGGGACAGTCATGAAATACCCCTTCGAAAACCCCGGCGGACGCCGGACGCGGTGGTGATCCGTCGCGGGCTTCGAGCATGGCCCGGATCCCGCCGGTGGGGCAGGACGAGGCTTCCTGGGTGCGGCACACCTAGGAAGGGACGGACGGAACGGACGACGTACGCTTTCGAAATGAGCGGGTACGGACTGGGCGAGTTCCTGAATGCGCGGCGCTCCGGGTTGCAGCCCGCGGACGTGGGGCTGCCGGGCTCCGGACCGCGGCGGGTCGCCGGGCTGCGGCGCGAGGAGGTCGCCGTCCTGGCCGGGGTCAGCGCCGACTACTACGCCCGGTTGGAACAGGGCCGGGAACGCAGTCCGTCGGGCCAGGTCGTCGACGCCCTCGCGCGAGCGCTGCTCCTGGACTCGGACGCCCGCTGGCACGCCTACCGGCTCGCCGGCCTCGTACCGAAGCCCGTCTCCACCGACCTGCCGGACGAGGCCGACCCCGCCCTCCGCGGTCTGATGGACGCCTTCCCCACGGCGGCGGCCTACATCATCAACCGCCGTCTTGAGGTCCTCGCGTCGAACGCGCTGGCCGACGCCCTGCTCTCCTCACTGGTGGACCCGCACCGCGTGGTCCGCTCCCTCTTCCTGGACCCCGCCGCCCGGGAGCTGTACGCGGACTGGCAGACCGTCGCGCGGTGTGCGGCCGAGGTCCTGCGGCTGGCCGCGGGACACCACCAGAGCGACTCCGGGATCGCCGTGGTCGTCGAGGAACTCCTCGACTGCAGCGACGAGTTCGAGGCGCTGTGGCGAGCCCATGGGGTCAGCGGCATCGGCCGCAGGTCCAAGACCTTCAACCACCCGGAGGTGGGCCGGATCAGGCTCACCTACCAGTCCTACGACGTCCAGGGTGCGCCAGGACAGCACCTGCTGGTCGGCACCGCCGAGCCGGGCAGCGCGGACGCCGACTCCCTCGCCCTCCTCGGTTCCCTGAGCGCCGTGCGGCGGACGAACGGGTCATGAGGCCCGGGCGTTGATCAGTTCCGCCGCTTCCGCCTCCGTCGCGACCGACGGCGGGGAGCCCGCCAGGGGCTGCCGGGCCGTTTCCTTCATGCAGGCCACCGAGGCCACGCCCGCCAGCGCCGCCGCCATGGCGTAGTACGCCGGCATCAGGTTGTCGCCGGTGAGGCTGATCAGGCCCGTGATCACCAGCGGGGTCGTACCGCCGAAGAGGGACGCGGAGAGGTTGTAGCCGACCGAGAGCGCGCCGTACCTGACCTCCGTCGGGAACAGCGCGGGGAGCGCCGCCGACATGGTGCCGAGGAGGCAGACCAGGGACAGGCCCAGCATCAGCATGCCCGACGTGATCGCCGGGATGCTGCCCTGTCCGATCAGGAGGAACGCCGGGAGCGAGAGGAAGAGGAACCCGAGCATGCCGGTCATCAGCAACGGCTTGCGGCCGAAGCGGTCGCTGAGCCTGCCGACCCGGTTGATGATCAGCATCAGGAAGACCATGACGCCCAGCAGGATGACCAGCCCGTGGGTCTCGCTGTAGCCGAGTTCGTCCGAGAGGTACGTCGGCATGTACGACAGCAGCATGTAGTCGGTGATGTTGTACGCGCCGACCAGCGCGACGCACAGGATCAGCGCCGGCCAGTACTGCCGGAAGATCCTGGCGAGGTCGCCCCTCGTGGTGGAGTCCTCCGGGTCCGGCGCCTCGGCGCCGCGCGCGCTGTCCGCCTCCAGCCTCTGGAAGGCGGGGGTCTCGTCGAGCCGCAGTCGCAGATACAGGCCGACCAGCCCGAGCGGCCCGGCGACCAGGAACGGGACGCGCCAGCCCCACGCGTCCATGGCGTCGGCGCCGAGCCCGGCGTGGAGCGCGGTGACCAGGCCCGCCGCCCCGACGTACCCGGCGAGGGTGCCGAACTCCAGGAAGCTGCCGAAGAAGCCCCGGCGCTTGTCGGGGGCGTACTCCGCGATGAACGTGGACGCGCCACCGTACTCGCCGCCGGTGGAGAAGCCCTGGACCAGCCGGAAGAAGATCAGCAGGACGGGGGCCCAGAAGCCGATCGTCGCGTACGACGGGATCAGGCCGATGGCGAAGGTGCCGATCGCCATCATGATCATCGTCAGGGCGAGCACCTTCTTGCGGCCGATCCTGTCCCCCATCGGGCCGAAGACCATGCCGCCGACCGGCCGTACGAGGAAGGCGACGGCGAAGGTCGCGAAGGAGGAGAGCAGCTCGATCGTCGGGTTCCCTGACGGGAAGAAGACGCGTCCGATGGTGACGGCCAGATAGCTGTAGATGCCGAAGTCGAACCACTCCATGGCGTTGCCCAGGGAGGCGGCCTTCACGGCCCGCCTGACCGCTCGTTCGTCGGTCACGGTGATGTCGGACCGGCGCAGCTGCGGGGTGTGTTCCTGCCCGGCCATGGCGTGCGGTCCTTTCCTCGACAGACCGAAGCCCCACCGGAGCGGGACTTCGGTCGCCACCGAAGGTGGGGCCCAGCTAAGGGCTGTCCCGTAGCCGTCGTCGTGCGCCCGCCACGGATTACGGGACAGCCCTTAGGCCCTGTCGGACAGGGCCTAGATGCCGAGATCCTTGATGATCTTGGCGACATGGCCGGTGGCCCGCACGTTGTAGAGGGCCTGCTCGACCTTGCCCTCCTCGTCGACGACGATCGTCGAGCGGATCACGCCGGTCACGGTCTTGCCGTACATCTTCTTCTCGCCGAAGGCGCCGTACGTTTCGAGCACGGCCTTCGAGGGGTCGCCGACCAGGGTGACCTTGAGGTTCTCCTTCTCGCGGAACTTCGCGAGCTTCTCCGGCTTGTCCGGTGACACACCGATGACGTCGTAGCCGGCGCCGGCGAGCAGGTCGAGGTTGTCGGTGAAGTCGCAGGCCTGCTTGGTGCAGCCGGGGGTAAGCGCCGCTGGGTAGAAGTAGACGATGACCTTGCGGCCCTTGTGGTCCGCGAGCGATACGTCCTTGCCGTCCGCGTCGGGCAGGGTGAAGGCGGGGGCGGTGTCGCCGGGCTGGAGTCGCTCGCTCATGGTTCTCCTCGGTCGAGGTCGGGGTGTACGTGGCCGAGCGTAATCGGGGGTGCCGCCGGGTGCGGGGGCGGCGGAGCTGACAGACTGTCGATGAAGTATTGACGAAGGACCAACCGGACACGACGACGGAGGCAGCGCGGTGTCGGATTCCAGGACCCCGGCGCAGATCGAGGCGGACATCGTCCGCAGGCGCCGGCAGCTCGCCGAGACGCTCGACGAGATCGGGGTGCGGGTGCACCCGAAGACGATGGTCGGCGATGCGAAGGCCCGGGTGGCTGCCAGTGTGGATCACACAGCAGGGCGCGCGTTCGTCGCCGTGAACAGAACGGTGTCGGGTGTACGGGCGCAGTTCATCGGGATCGACGGCGGGCCGCGGCTGGAACGGCTGGTTCCGGTGGCGCTGGTCGTGGCCGGTGTGGTGGGACTGCTCGCGGTGTCGATGAGGCGGCGCCGGGCCTGATACGGGCCTGGCGCGGGCCCGTGCGGCCGCCGTCCTGACGACCCCTGTGGCGTACGGCGCGGCCGCGGGCAGGTAGGTTCTGGGGCGTGAGCGAGAACACCCACGACAAGCTGCCCATCCGGATGCTCCATGACCGTGTGCTGGTCAGGACGGACATCCCGGAGGGCGAGCGGCGTTCCTCCGGCGGCATCCTCATCCCCGCGACGGCGGCGGTCGGCCGGCGGCTGGCCTGGGCCGAGGTGGTGGCCGTGGGGCAGAACGTACGGACGGTGAAGCCGGGGGACCGGGTGCTGTACGACCCCGAGGACCGCGCCGAGGTCGAGGTGCGCGGGGTGGCGTACGTACTGATGCGGGAGCGCGATCTGCACGCGGTCGCGGCGGACCGCTTCGAGGGGTCGGACGACTCCACGGGGCTCTATCTGTAGCCGTGCGGGCTGCGGCGACTGGTCCGCAGCGCGTGGGGCGAGGCCCGGTGACCATGGTCACCGAGCCTTTTCGCTGCCCTCCCGGCGCCTTTTGCTACGGTGGAACGACCCCGACGAGACGCGCCGTACCGGGTGAACGGAAAGACGACGCACCTGTTGTCCGCGTTCATTTCGTGTCGGAGGTGCCGTCATGGCTTGGGTTCTGCTTCTTGTCGCCGGTCTGCTCGAAGTGGGCTGGTCGATCGGGATGAAGTACACCGACGGGTTCACCCGGCTGTGGCCGAGCCTGTTCACCGGGGCGGGGATCGTCGCGAGCATGCTGCTGCTGTCACAGGCCGCGAGGACGCTGCCGATCGGTACTGCGTACGGCGTGTGGGTCGGTATAGGCGCGGCCGGTGCGGCGGTGCTCGGCATGGTGGTACTGGGTGAGCCGGCGACCGCCGCCCGGATCTTCTTCGTCTGTCTGCTGCTGGTGGCCGTGGTGGGGCTGAAGGCGACATCAGGGCACTGAACGCGGCATCAGGGCGCTGAAGGCGGCATCAGGGCGCTGACGCACATCGGCCCTTGACGGACATCAGTGCTCCGGCCCGGCGGGTCCGGCGGCGGGGCCGAAGCCGAAGCCGGGGCCCTGCGTGCCGTTGTCGGACCGGGATCCGTTGCCCGTACCGCCCTCGCCGCCGTCGCCCGTTCCGCCACCGGTATTGGTGCCCCCGGTGGCCGCTCCGCCGCCCGTCTGACCTTGCGTCTGGCCCTGCGTCCTGCCCTGGAACTGACCCTGGGTCGCCTGACCCTGGGTCTGGCTTTGCGGCGGGGGCCGGGACTGGCCGCCGTCCGTGGCGCCGCCACCCGTCCGGCCCTGGTTCTGGCCGCCGTTGCTCTGCCCCTGCGTGCTCTGTCCCTGTGACTGGCCCTCGCTGTCGGCCCCCGGTGAATCCCGGGGCCGGTCGGGCTGCTCCGACTGCTCCTCGTCCGCGGGCGCCACCTCCTCCGCGCCGTCCTCCAGCCGCAGGTCGAAATCCCGCACCTCGGTGCCGCTGAGGGCGGCTGCCGTGAACTGGCCCCAGATCTCGGCGGGCGCCCCGCCACCGTTGACCCTGGCCTCGCCCATCGCCCCGTACAGCGATTTCTGCTGCGCGGTCTCCGGATCGGCGCCCATGATCGCGACAACCGTGGCCAGGTTGGGCGTGTAGCCGGCGAACCAGGCCGCCTTGTCGTCCTCCGCCGTGCCGGTCTTGCCCGCCGCGGGGCGGCCGGCGGACTGGGCGGCGGTGCCCGAGCCGCTCTCGACGACGCTCGTCAGCATGGACGTGGTGGTGTCGGCGGCCGCGCGGCTGATGGCCTGCTTCGTCTTCTGCTTCGGCAGCGCCACGGCCCTGCCGTTCTTGCTGACCTTCTCGACCATGACGTACTTGCCGTGCGCGCCGTGGTTGGCGAGGGTCGCGTACGCCTCCGCCATGTCCAGGGCGCTCGGGGTGGACGGGCCGAGCGCGATGGACGGGGAGGCCGTCAGGTCGGGGGTGGTCTTGGGCAGGCCGAGGGCGATGGCGGTCTTCCTGACCGTCGCCGGGCCGACATCCTGGGCCATCTGCGCGTAGACGGCGTTGACGGACTTGTCCGTGGCGGTCCTGACGGGGATGGGACCGTAGTCGACGTCGTCCTCGTTCGAGGGGGCGTAGCCGGTGGACCCCTCCGGGCCCTCGACCATGTGCATGTTGTCGCCGTCGTAGAGGGTGTTCGGGGTGATGCGCGTGCCGTCCTGGGTCTGGGAGCCGTGCTCGACGGCGGCGGCGAAGACGAACGGCTTGAAGGTGGAGCCGACCTGATAATCGCGTCGGGTGGCGTTGTTGACGTACTGCTTGGTGTAGTCGATACCGCCGTACATGGCGACGACCTTGCCGGTCTCCGGGTCGATGGAGACGCCGCCGACGCGCACGTTGCGGTCGGCCGCGCGGCTGCTGTCGAGCTTGGAGGTGACCTGGTCCCTGACGGCTTTGCCGAAGGCGTCCTGTTTCTTCCGGTGCAGCGTGGTGGTGATCCGGTAGCCGCCGGCGGCGAGCGTGTTCTCCTCGATGATCTTGTTGCCGGTGAGATAGTCCTCGACGGCCTGGACGATATAGCCGCGCTGTCCGGAGAGCCCGATGGTGGAGGGCCTGATCTTGCCGGGTACGGGGAAGCTCATCTCGGACCGGTCGTCCTCACTGAGCCACTCCTCCTTGACCATGCCGTCGAGGACGTAGTTCCAGCGGGCGAGGGCGGCCGTCTCGTTCTCGGGGTGGACGACGACGTCGAATTCGCTGGGGGCGTTGAGCAGCGAGGCCAGATAGGCGCCCTCGGCGGTGGTGATCTCCTCGATGTCCTTGCCGTAGTAGGACTGGGCGGCGGCCTGGATGCCGTACGCGTTGCGGCCGAAATAACTGGTGTTGAGATAGCCCTGAAGGATCTGTTCCTTGCTCTCCTCGCGATTGAGTTTGATCGCGATGAAGAATTCCTTGGACTTGCGGATGATGGTCTGTTCCTGGCCGAGGTAGTAATTCTTGACGTACTGCTGGGTGATGGTGGAGCCGCCCTGGGTGCCCTTGCCGATCACGGTGTTCCAGGCGGCGCGGGCCATGCCCTGGAGATCGACGGCGGGCTCGTTGTAGAAGCCGCGGTCCTCGGCGGCGAGTACCGCCCGCTGCACGGACTCGGGCACCTGGGTGAGCCGGATGCTCTCGCGGTTGATCTCACCGTCGCGGGCGATCTGGCTGCCGTCCTGGTACAGGTACACATTGGACTGGGCGGTGGCCGCGGCGTTGGCGGGCGGGATGTCGACGAGCATGTAGCCCGCGACGAGAACGCCGGTCAGGACGAGCGCGCAGAACAGGAACCCGCCGAGCAGTATCCGCCAGGTGGGGAGGAGCCTGCGCCAGCCGGTACGGCGGGGACGCTTGCCCTTCGTGCCGCTCGTTTCCTTCTTCCCCTTCGTGGCCTTCTTGGCCCGCCCGCCCCGCGGAAAGGACGCGGGTCCGGTGGCGGAGGGATCCCGTGGGGCCCAGCCCTGCTGTGGCTCGTCGCTCATGTGTGTGGAAACTCCTCGGCCGCGGCCGGGGGTTCGCTCTCCGGCATAACGGTGTCGTATCAGGCGATTCGCCATACATCCTCAAGAAACGCTGTGCAACCCCAGGAAACACGTCCAGAACGGGCAAGCGGCGGCAGCTGGATATTCGGTCGCGACGGCTGACCCCCGTGGACTAGGGTCGTGCGCTTTGGTGCCGAGCGGGCGCCGAGTGAGTTCCGAGTGAGGTCCGAGCGAGGGGAGGGGGCTGTTGTGCGGCTGTATGCCGTGGTGGCCGCAGGTGGGTTCCGTCGCTATGCGACGTACCGCGTGGCCACATTCGCAGGTGTGTTCACCAATACGGTTTTCGGCTTCATCGTGGCGTACGCCTATACCGCTCTTTGGGATGAACGTCCGCAGCTCGGTGGCTACGACCTCTCCCAGGCTGTCACCTATGTGTGGCTGGGCCAGGCGCTGCTGATGACGTGCGCGATGCTGGGCGGCGGCTTCGAGGACGAGCTGATCGAGCGGATCCGTACCGGCGCCATCGCCGTCGACCTCTACCGCCCCGCCGACCTCCAGCTGTGGTGGATGGCCGGGGACCTGGGCCGGGCGGCCTTCCATCTGCTGGGCCGCGGCATCCTCCCGATGGTCCTCGGATCGTTCGCCTTCGACCTCGCGTTGCCGGCGAATCCGCTGGTCTGGGTGGCGTTCCTGGTCTCCGTGGCGCTCGGCGTCGTGGTCAGCTTCGCGATCCGCTTCCTGGTTGCCCTGTCCGCGTTCTGGCTGATGGACGGGGCGGGGGCGCAGCAGATGGCGATGCTGGTGGGGATGTTCTTCTCCGGGCTGCTGCTGCCTCTCAATCTCTTCCCCGGTCTGCTGGGCGAGGTCGCGCGGGCGCTGCCCTGGTCCTCGCTGCTCCAGGTCCCGGCGGATGTCTTCTTCGGCAAACACACCGGGTGGGGCCTGGCCGGGGCGTACGCGTTCCAGGCCGGCTGGGCGGTGGCCCTGCTGGCGGCCGGCCGGGCGCTCCAGACCGTCGCGACACGGAGGGTGGTGGTCCAGGGTGGCTGAGGAGGCGTCAGAGCCGATGGCTGAAGGGCCGATGTCCGGGGAGCCGATGTCTGGAGAGCCGGCGGCTGTGGATTCCGCGGAGCTGTGGATTCCGCGGCTGTCGCGCCGGGAGGCCCTGCGCGACGGCCTGCGGGCGTACGGCCTCATCGTGGCGATGTGGATGCGCTCGACGATGGCGTACCGCGCGTCCTTCGCGATGACGGCCTTCGGGAACTTCGCGGCGACCGCCTTCGACTTTGTGACGATCCTGCTGATGTTCTCCCATGTCGACGCCCTGGGCGGCTACTCGCTGCCCGAGGTGGCCTTTCTGTACGGGACGTCCGCCACCGCCTTCGGGCTCGCCGATCTGCTGCTCGGGTCGATGGACCGGCTGGGCCGCCGGGTGCGTGACGGCACGCTCGACACGCTGCTGCTGCGGCCGGTGCCCGTACTGGCGCAGGTGGCGGCGGACCGGTTCGCGCTGCGGCGGCTCGGCCGGGTCCTCCAGGGGCTGCTGGTGCTGGTCTACGCCCTGGTGGCGCTGGACATCGACTGGACGGCGGTGCGGGTGCTGCTGGTCCCGATGATGCTGCTGAGCGGGGCGGCGATCTTCGCGGCGGTGTTCGTGGCGGGCGCGGCGTTCCAGTTCTGGGCGCAGGATGCCTCGGAGGTGCAGAACTCGTTCACGTACGGCGGGACGACGCTGTTGCAGTATCCGCCGACGGTCTTCGCGAAGGACCTGGTGCGCGGGGTGACGTTCCTGGTGCCGCTGGCCTTCGTCAACTGGATGCCGGCGCTCTATGTCCTGGGCCGCGAGGACCCGCTGGGGCTGCCGGACTTCGTCGCGTTTCTGCCGCCGGTGGTCGCGGTGGCGTGCTGCGCGCTGGCCGGGGTCGCGTGGCGGCTGGGGCTCCGGTCGTACCGCAGTACGGGGAGCTAGCGGGGGTCGGCAGAGACACGGGCAACGGCAGGGGCACGGGGGCAGGGGCACGGGCAGGGCACGGGCTGGTCGTAGGAGAGCCGGATGGAGTGGAGCGTTCATGAACACGGATGTCACAGGTGTCACCGACGCCACGGGCGGGGTCGCGGATTTCATCGAGCTGGACGGGATCGAGAAGGTCTTCGACGTCCGGCGCAGGGTGGGCCTGCTGCGCCGTGAGAAGCATCAGGTGCGGGCCGTCGACGGCATCAGCTTCCGGGTGCCGCGCGGCGAGATGGTCGGCTACATCGGCCCCAACGGTGCCGGAAAGTCCACCACCATCAAGATGCTCACGGGCATTCTGACCCCGAGCGGCGGCCGGCTGCGGGTCGCGGGCATCGATCCCTCCCGGGAGCGTACGAGGCTGGCGCAGCGCATCGGCGTGGTCTTCGGGCAGCGCACCACGCTGTGGTGGGACCTGCCGCTGATCGACTCGTACCGGCTGATGCACCGGATGTACCGCGTCCCGGACGCGCGGTTCCGGGTGAATCTGGAACGCTGCGTCGAACTCCTCGATCTGGGCGAGCTGTTGGACGTTCCCGTACGGCAGCTGTCGCTCGGTCAGCGGATGCGCGGCGATATCGCGGCGGCGCTGCTGCACGACCCCGAGGTGCTGTATCTGGACGAGCCGACCATCGGGCTCGATGTGATCTCCAAGGCCAAGGTCAGGGAGTTCCTGCGGGATCTGAACGCGGAGCGCGGTACGACGGTGCTCCTGACGACGCACGATCTGACCGATATCGAGCAGCTCTGCAAGCGTGTGATGGTCATCGACCACGGCAAGCTGCTGTACGACGGTGCGCTGGCCGGGCTGCACGAGGTGGGCGAGAGCGAGCGGACCCTCGTCGTCGACCTGGAGCGCGAACTTCCGCCGATCGAACTGCCGGGCGCGCGTGTGGTGAAGGTGGAGGGGCCGCGGCAGTGGCTGTCCTTCCCCGCGACGGAGTCCGCGGCGCCGCTGGTCGCCCGGATCGCGGCGGAGTACCCACTCATGGACCTGTCGCTGCGGGAGCCGGACATCGAGGCCGTCATCGCCAAGATGTACGCGGACCGATCTGCTGTGTGACGGAGGCCGCACCCTTGACTAGGCTGTCCGCATGACGAGTGAACGGTCTGAGACGCGTGCCTCCGACGCCGAGCGTGAACGGATCGCGGAGCGGCTGCGCGAGGCCGTCGCCGAGGGGCGACTCGACATGGAGGAGTTCGACGAGCGCCTGGATGCCACCTTCAAGGCGCGCACCCATGGCGAGTTGGCGCCGCTGGTGAGCGACCTGCCCGCGCCGGGAACGACGACGGACGTGGCGCTCGCCCCCGAAACGGGTGGCTGGGCGGACCGGATCGGCCGGGAGCAGGCCACCTCCAAGGGAGCCTTCGCGTTCTGGGGCGGCTTCGGACGCAAGGGCACCTGGACGGTGGGCCGTAAGTTCACGGCGGTCGTCTTCCAGGCGGGCGGCGAGATCGATCTGCGCGAGGCGCGGTTCGAGGACCGCGACGTCGTGATCCGCTGCTTCACGATCATGGGCGGCGTCCATGTCACCGTACCGCCGGACATGGAGGTCGAGGTCAGGGGCTTCGGTCTGATGGGCGGGTTCGGCGAGGTGGGCGAGCGGCAGGTCAGCCCCGGGTCACCGCGCGTGATCATCACCGGCTTCGCGCTGATGGGCGGGGTCGGGGTGGAGCGCAAGGTGCGGGAGTCGGAGAAGCGCCGCCTCAAGGAGGAGCGCAAGCGGCAGCGCCTGGAGAAGAAGGCGGACCGCAAGGAGCTGGACTGACGGGCCCGCCTGAGTAGCCGGGCCGGCCGACGGGTAGCTCCCGTCCGGTTCCGAACTCCGGACTCCCCTCCTGACGTGCGGCGTTACAGCTGGGCCGGGGCCTTGTCGTCCAGGGCCTGGAGGTCGAGGTAGCGGCCCATCGCCCGGTAGCCGGCGTCGCTCGGGTGCAGGCCGTCGCCGGAGTCGTACACCGGCCTGAGCCGGTCGGGGGCGTACGGATCGCGCAGCGCCCGGTCGAAGTCCACGACGTCGTCGAAGACCCGGCCCGAGCGGATCTCCTCGTTGACCTGGTCGCGTACGGACTCGGTGACCGCGTTGTACCCGCGGTGCGCGCCGAACGGCGTCAGCGTCGAGCCGATGACGCGCACCCCGCGGGCGTGCGCCTGCCGCGTGAGCTCCGTGAGCCCGGCCGTGATCCTGGCGGGGTCGGTCTCGCCGCTGCGCAGAATGTCGTTGATGCCGAGGTCGATGACGACGGTCTTGACGCCCGCCCGGCCGAGGACATCGCGCCTGAAGCGCGCGACACCGCTCGCGCCGTTTCCGTGACCCGCCGCGTCCCACAGGACACGGTTCCCGCTGATGCCCTCGTTGAGCACACCGATGTGCTGGTCGCGCAGCCGGGCCGCCAGGATGTCCGGCCAGCGGCGGTTCGCGTCCTGGCTGGAGCGGAGGCCGTCGGTGATCGAGTCGCCGAAGGTGACGATCGCGCCCCGCGCCTCGCGGTTGAGCACGTCGACGGCCGTGAGATAGCGCCAGACCGTGGTCGGTTCGGTGTACGCGGCTCCGTCGAGGTCCTGCGTACGGTCACCGGTCGCGAGGTACGAGGTCTGCAGCGCGTGCGGGTGGTACGTGACGGGCCCGCTGGGCGTCGGCGTGTAGAGCGTGACCAGCAGATCGCCGCCGTACGGTACCCGCAGCGGCACCGGGTCGCTGGTGATCTGGCCGCCGGGCGGCAGGGTCACGGCCGGACCGCGGCCGAAGGTGAGCTGCCGCATGGTCCCGGCGACGGCTTCGGCGCTGCTCGCGCCGCCCCGGCTGCCCCGGCGCCCCTGGTCTCCCTGGCTTCCCTGGCTTCCCTGGCCGACCGCGACCGAGGCGCGGCCGATCAGCAGGGCGCTGGGGCTGTAGAGGTTGGAGAGGGTGATCCGGACGCTGGTGCCGCCGATGCTGGTGTGGACGACGTTACGGATGGAACGCCCGGGGTGACCGATGGGTGCGCCGGGTTCGGCCCCGGCGGGTGCGGCGGCCCAGGTGCCGGTCCAGGCGTCGGCGGAGGCGGGCGCCGCCCTCCCCACGGGCGTACGGCCCTGAGCACGGGCATCCCGCGAGCCGTCGGCCGGGCTGCCCCGGCCCGTACCCGGCCCGGAGGTTGTGCCCGAGGCCGTGCTCAGACCGTTCTCCAGCAGGCCGTACCCGGCGATGATTGCGCCGCATACCAGCGCCACTACCCCCACAAGCGCCCCGAGCAGGGCAAATCCGCGATGTCTGGTCATGGCCCCCGTGTCCCCTCCCACCTATGTACAGAACACATCATCCGGCATCGCGCGGGAACTCGACGTCCGCCCCGGGAGTACCCCAGGGAGAGACAATGCGTACGGGTGGATCTGGGCACGACGCGTACGCGGACGGGTGGAGCGGATGGAACGTACGAATCCGAACAGAGCGGTGGAAGCCGGAGCGGGTGGCGGCGCTGGTGACGGTGTTGGCGGCGGCGCGGGGTCTCCGGGGGCGCCTGCGCCGTCCGGGTCGCCGGGGTCGTCGGGGTCGCCAAGCCCGTCCGGCTCGCCAGGCCCGCCCGGCCCGTCCGGCTCTTCGGGTAAGCGCTCCCCCTTGGCGTCGTTCTCGTACACGGCCGCCGACGAGGAGAAGCGGCGCGGTGTCCGCCGTATGAAGACCACCGCCACCGGTCTGCTGCTGCTGGTGGCCCTGATCTATGTCCTCGCCACCTGGGCGAGGAACTCCGGCGTCGAGGGCTGGACCGGCTATGTCGCTGCGGCGGCGGAGGCGGGCATGGTGGGCGCGCTGGCCGACTGGTTCGCGGTGACGGCGCTCTTCCGGCGCCCCCTCGGCCTGCCCATCCCGCACACCGCGATCATCCCGAACAAGAAGGACCAGCTGGGCGCCTCGCTCGGCGCGTTCGTCGGGGAGAACTTCCTCTCGGCCGACGTCGTGAGGGCCCGGCTGCGCGCCCTCGGCATCGGTCGCCGGCTCGGTTCCTGGCTGGCCGAACCCGCCCATGCCGACCGGGTCACCGCCGAGCTGTCCACGGCGCTTCGGGGCGCGCTGACCGTCCTGCGCGACTCGGACGTCCAGGCGGTCGTCGGCGAGGCCATCACCCGCCGCGCGGACGCGGTGGAGGTCGCCCCCGGCATCGGCAAGACCCTGGACAAGGTCGTCGCCGACGGTGCCCACCACCGTGCCGTGGACCTGATCTGCTCCCGCGCGCACGACTGGCTGGTGCTACACGGCGACTCGGTCATGGACGCGGTCCAGGGCGGGGCGCCGGGCTGGACGCCGCGGTTCGTCGACCGGAAGGTCGGCGACCGCGTCTACAAGGAACTGCTGCGCTTCATCACGGAGATGCGCGACATGCCCGCCCATCCGGCGCGCGGCGCCATCGACCGCTTCCTGCGGGACTTCGCGGCCGACCTCCAGTCCGACACGGACACCCGGGCCCGCGTCGAACGCCTGAAGTCGGAGCTGCTGGCTCGGCCCGAGGTGCAGGACATCATCGCCTCGGCCTGGTCCTCCGTACGCGCCATGATCATGTCCGCCGCGGAGGACGACCGCAGCGAACTGCGCCTGCGGGCGCGGGCCTCGCTGCTGTCACTGGGCGCGCGCCTGGCGACGGACGACCGGCTGCAGGCGAAGCTGGACGGGTGGATCGAGGACGCGTCGGCGTATGTCGTCTCCACGTACCGCGGCGAGATCACCTCCCTGATCTCGGACACGGTCGCGAGCTGGGACGCCGACGACACCTCCAAGAAGATCGAGGCGCACATCGGCCGCGACCTCCAGTTCATCCGTATCAACGGCACGGTGGTCGGTGCGCTGGCCGGTCTGGTGATCTATACGATCTCCCGCGCGCTGGGCGCGTAAGACCACGGCCTTTCCCCGCCACGGTTTCCCCTCATGGCTCCTAGAGCGGTCCCCAGCTCCGTGCGCGCTCCCTGAGCCGGTCGTGGACGAGGGCGACGGCCGGATTGGCGAGACCGCCCGGCCGGGTGGCCAGGTAGAGGGTGTTCAGCGGCGCCGCCTCGGGCTGGTGAAGCACCTCGACCGAGCCGGTGGTGAGGGCCGGGTCGGCGAGATAGCGGGGGAGTACGGACACGCCCGCGCCGGCGATCACCGAGGCCAGTACGGCGCGCAGGTCGGGCACCACCACGGATACGGCGTTGGGCGGGCGGCGGCCGAACTCGCTGCGCCAGTAGCGGCGGATGATCGGCAGCTCCTCGCCGTACGCGACGAGCGACAGATGCGCCAGCGCCTTCACCGGCTCCTCGGCCAGGCGCGCGGCATCGATCGTGCGCGCCAGGGCCGGCGGGCCGACCAGCAGGAACTCCTCGTCGACGAACGGCGTCGCCACGAGGTTCCTGACGTCCGGGCGTACCGCCGATACGACCAGGTCGAGGCGCGCGTTCACTAGCGCGGACAGCAGATCCTCCGCGAGGCCGAGAGTGACGCGCAGCCGAAGTCCCCGGCCGGTCAGCGGGGCCAGCGCGGGCAGCACGCGCGCGGTCATCAGCTCAGCGGCGCCGCCGATGTCGAGGCTGCCCAGGTTGGCGGCGTGATCCGGGCCGGAGGCGAGCGCGTGACGCAGCTGGTCGAGGGGCACACCGACGCGCCGCGCCAGTTCGTCGCCCCGGGCGGTGGGGCTCACCCCTTGCCGGGACCGTACGAACAGGGGCCCGCCGAGCTGCTCCTCCAGCCGTGCGAGCCGTCCGCTCACGGCGGGCTGTGTCAGTCCCAGCCTGGACGCGGCGGCGGTGATCGACCCGCCCCGGTGGATCTCCAGGAAGGCCGACAGCAGATCAAGATCGCGCACGCAACCCTCTTTCCATAAGGAAAGTTATGACGCGCGGAATCTTAACGGATGAATTTCGATGGTGGCCGCGGTTGTCCCCACTGTCGCGGGTAAGCCGCGAAGGGGCGGCGGTCACCGAATCCGCCCGGAACCGAGAAGGAACCGAGGAACACCTCATGGCAAAGATCCTGATGGTCATCTCCGCAGCTGACAGCCTGACGATGGCCGACGGCACGGCTCACCCCACCGGCTACTGGGCGGAGGAGGTCGCGGCCTCGCACCAGGTGCTGACCGACGCCGGGGTGCGGGTCGACATCGCCACCCCGGGAGGTGCTGTCCCCACCGTCGACCCCATCAGCCTCGATGAGCGCGGCGGGGTGGCGGAGGCGGACGCGAAGCGGTTCGGCGCGTACCTCGACTCGCTCGCGGACGTACTCGCAGACCCGCTGGTCCTGGCCGAGGTCTCGGCGGCCGACTACGACGCCGTGTACATCCCCGGCGGACACGGCCCGATGGCCGACCTCGCGTACGACGCCGACCTCGGCCGGCTGCTCGCCGAGACCGACCGGGCCGGCCGGATCGTCGCCGCCCTCTGCCACGGCCCGGCGGGTCTGCTCAGCGCGGTCCGCGAGGACGGCAGCTTCGTCTTCGCCGGCCGCACGCTCACCACGTTCACCGACGAGGAGGAGCACCAGGGCGGCGTGGGCGATGCCGCGCCGTACTTCGTCGAGGCGAAGCTGCGCGAGCGCGGCGCGGTCATCGACGCGGGGCCGGCCTGGACGAGCAAGGTCGTCGTTGACGGCAACCTCATCAGCGGCCAGAACCCGCAGTCGAGTGTCGACACGGCGAACCGGGTGCTCGCGGCGCTGAAGGTCTGACCGCGTCGGGGCCCGGACCAGGTCGTCCGGGCCCCGCGCCCGGTCACCACGGGGGAGTTGTCCGCTCAGCCGAGCCCTTCCAACACCAGTTCGCGAATCTCGGGTGGCAGCCCCTCATCCATGGCCAGCCGGGCCAGGGCCTCGCGGCTTCTCGGGACTTCGCTGGTGGTACGGAGCGCCCACACGGCCTGCTCGGCGGCCATGCCACGCTCGGCGTACTGCTCGGCGAGGTCCATGATCCATGGGGTGATCGCTTCGACGTCGTCGACCATGAGCCCGCACCAGCGCAAGGTCTCTTCCGCGATCCAGCCGGAGATACGGACGGTCCAGCGTCCGGCGAAGTCCGTGGTGTCGAGGCCCCGGCGCGCGCACTCCGCTTCGGCCTCGGCCATGCGTTCCCGCGTCACGCAGCGGGCGTAGGGCATGCGTGACCGCAGCACCTGCCGGATCTTGGGCCATTCGGGCTCGGGATCGCCCTCGTCCAGGTACTTCACCTTCACATCGGCGGGAGGTTCGGGCGCGGAGAGGGGGGCCGGGGGGAGGCAGGCTTCGAGTACGGCGCGCGCGTAGGCGAGGTTCTCGTCGCTCTGCTCCGTGTCCGGAGGCCAGACGAAGCCGTAGTTCCAGGAGTACGGCAGGGCACGTACGGCCTCGGGGAGCAGCGACGTCTCGCCCGCCGGCGCGTCGGTGGGTCGCCTCTGCCCGTTGTCTTCCGTCGTCACGAGACTCCCAGATATTCCATCGCGCTTTTAGGATCCTTCATTTTGCCGGAGTCACGGGCGGCCCGCTTCTCCGCGTCGGTCTTTGAGTTCCAGGCAGTGTCCAGATCCTTCAACTGCTTGGGGGTGAGGTCCTGTCCGGCGATACGGGCCCCGAGGCCGAGATCGGAGATCGTCTGGGCGGGCGTGCCCGGGGGAGTTGTGCCGGTTGCCCTGTCCTTCTGGAAACCGTCGAAGATCTTGTCCCAGTCCTTCTGCGTCTCGATCTGGTAGCGGGCCGCTCGTGGTGGTGCCGCCCCGTCCTCCTTGGCCCATTCCGCGAGTTTCTTGGCTTGATTGGCAAGTTTCGGCGACCTTGTCGCGTTGGCCGTGTTCTTGACCTCCGCGACATGGACCGTGCCGTCCTTGCCCTTGTAGATGACGTCGACGTCATCAATGCCGCCGACGTCGACCGGGGTGCCGTCTCCGAAGTCCACCGACTGGCGGCCCTTGTCCGCGCCGACCGCCGCGTACACCTTGGTGCCCTCGGCGGCTTCCAGGTCGGCGGCGCGCTTGGCGGCGCGGACCTCCGCCATGGCTTCGGCCAGTTTGTGACGGTCGGGGGCCTTGAGGACGGTCCCGCCCAGGGAGCCACGGCTCTGGTTGTCGATGGCCTTGTCGTTGAGCGCGTCGGTGAGTTCGTTCAGCGCGGCCGCCAGCTCGTCCTTGCCGTATTCTCCGCGGCTGAGGTCGGGCTCGTCCTTAGCCTTCGCGGCGAGCTTGTCGATCTTGTCTACGCTGAGGGTGTAGCGCTCACTGATGGGTGTTTTCTGCTTGTCGTTGGCGTCCAGGATGGTCTGCTTCGCCCGGTCGGCCGCGGTGGAGAGTTCGGCCCCGTCGGCGGCCCGGTCGGCGTCGTCCGCTTCCTTCTGCGCGTCGCGCGCGTTGTCCGCCTCCGCGCCCTCGCATTTCTTGGGGCCTTCCGCGAGGACGATGAGCGGGGAGGAGGCGAGCCTCGCGGCCAGGATTCCCGTACCGGAGCCGGATACGCCGGCGGGGGTGAAGGCCGCGCCGCCGCCGTACGGTACGAGCCTCACGCCGCCCAGCGCGATGCTGCAACTGCCGGACTCCTCCGCCTTCTTTGCCGCGTCGTCGGCGTGCTGCTGCGCTTCGTCGGCCGCCTTGCGGGCGCCCTTGGCGTCGCCGAGGCCGGCCGCTTTGCGGGCCCGGCTCGCGGCGTCCTTGGCCTTGCCCGCGCCCTCGGCTATGGCCTGGGCGAGCTTGCCCAGCTTGCCGAGTTTGCTGCCCTTCCCGACGACTTTGGCCACGTCGTAACCGGGGATGAAGAGCGAGCCGATGTTCCAGATGACGGTCGTGGTGGCTTGGGTTTCCTCGCCCCGGTCCCAGGTCTCGCGTACCTCCTCGCCGACGAACATGTCATCGAGGACCTTGACGCCCGTGTCGACCGAGGCACCGCCCCAGTCGGTCAGCGCGTCGAAGTAGTCGCCGTCGGCCCACTTGTCGGACGCGTCCTTGGAGTCCTGCGACCACTTGTCGCCGAGCGAGCTTCCGTAGTCGGCGATGCCGGAGATGGTGTCCAGAGGGTGGACGACGGTGTCCCACAGATCGGTGACATCGCCCCAGATACCGTCGACGAACAGGCCCTCGCCGACCTGCCCGAGCTTGTCGACGGTGCACCCGAAGAAGCCGGAGCACTCCTCTTTCTTCTCGCCGTCCGTGCCGTCGCCCGTGGCGTCGGTCTTCTCGTCCTCGACGGCGACGATGGGCTCGAAGGGATCGGTGGGGTCGCCGGCCTCGTCGGGGTCATCGACCCCGCCGGGACCGCCGGTTGTGCCGGAGTCGCCGGTCCCGCCGGGGTCACCGGCCGTGTCGGGGTCGCCGGTACCGCCGGGGTCGCCGGTCCCGTCCGGGTCGTCGGCCGCCCCGCCGGGGCCGCCGGTGGAGCCCGCGTTGTCCCCGCCGCCGGGGGTGCCGGCGCCCTCTCCGTCCCCGGGGGTGCTGCCGTCGGTGTCCCCGTCGGTGCCGCCTGCGCCGCCGCTGGTCGTACCGCCGACGACGGAGCCGTCCTCCGTCGTCGAGCCGGGCGGATCCTCGGTGTCACCGGACGGATCCTCCGTGTCGCCGTCCGCCTCAACCGTCGAGTCGCCGCCGTCCCCCTCGGCGGGGCAGGACGCGCCGAAGGCCGAGCAGATACCGGACTTGATGCTGCCGGCGATCTGACCGCCGGCTCCGCTCAGGACGAGTGCCAGCAGGACGGCCGAGACGACGGCGAGCAGACCGACGTACTCCACCGCCGTCTGCCCGCGGTCCCGCCGCCACGTGATCATGTGAGGCAGGGAGAACGGGGGACGCTCGGCCCGCTCCGACTCCGCCAGCCGGAACCACCCGCGGCTCTCCGCCCGGCACAGGAACACCAGAATCAGGACGGGCAGGAAGAGCTGGGTGAAACCCTGAACCGAACCGTCGCGGATGTTGGACAGGCCGCTGAGGATCAGCCACACCTGCAGGGCGATCAGGCCCCACCACACCCGGACCCCGCCGGTCCACACCCACCGCGCCAGCACCCACCCGATGACCCCGGGCGCGGCCGCGTACGCCAGCAGCCCCAGCAGTGTGCCGTCCACCGCGTCCACGGCGGCGGCGGTGAGGAACAGCCCGAGGCCGCCCAGTACGGTCGCCCCGAACAGCACGTACAGCAGCCATCGGGCCAGCGTGAGCGGCTGCGGCATGGAACGGCGCTGAGCGCCATGGACCTGCCACGATCCGCCGGGCAGTGGAACGCCACCATAAAAAGACATGCCTGACCTCAACTGCCGTAGCCGAAAGGGCCGTACATGGTGGCGCGCGACGCTCCACCCCCCACGGCCGATCGTACGACCGATGAACAGGCGTGCCATGGGCCCCGAGGACCCAATTCGGACTCAAATCCCTTTACGGCGGGCGCAGTTGATGTGATAGCGGGGCTGCGGCCGGTGCCGGGAGGTGGCGATGACGGGCTTCGACGAGAGCGAGCGGCTGATCTGGGCGGGACGGGCCGCCGCGTATGCCGGAAGCTTCGCCAGGCTGTGCGCCCATCCCGTGTCGCGGTTGCTGGACGCCGCCGAGGTAGGCCCGGGCGTGCGGGTGCTCGATGTGGGAACCGGACCCGGGACCGTCGCCCGTGCCGCGCGTTCTCGGGGGGCGACGGTGACAGCGGTGGACGCGGAACCCAGCATGGTTGAGCTGGCCAGGCAGGCGGAGCCCGCGGCTCATGTCCAGGTTGCCGCCCTGCCGGAACTTCCTTTTTACGACGGGCAGTTCGATGCCGTCGTCGGCCACTTCGTACTGAACCACGTGGGCCGGCCCAAGACCGCGCCGGCCGAGTTGCGCCGCGTCGTGCGGCCCGGCGGATGGATCGCGCTGACGATCTGGGCGACCCCGCCCGCAGCGGGGCAGACACTGCTCGGCCTCGCCCTTCGGGCCGCGGGCGCGGTGCGGCCGCCCCACCTGCCGTCACTCGCGTCTGAAGAGGACTTCCCCCGAGACGAGGGCGGTCTGACGGATCTGCTCGGGGCGGTGGGGCTGCGGGACACGGACTGCGAGACGCTCCGGTGGGATCACCGTGCCAGTGCCGAGGAATGGTGGATCGGTCCTGCGGCGGGTGTGGCGTACACCGGACACCTCGTACAGAGCCAGACGCCCGAGATCCGGGCTGAGATCAAGCGCCATTTCGACGTGATCAGCTTGGGGTTCGCCGATTCCGACGGCGTGCTGACACTGCCGCACGCGGTCTTGCTGGCACGCGCGCGTCGCTGACGCGATCACCGCCGACCGCCGACCGCCGACCGCCGACCGCACGGCCGCGATGTGCCCGGCGTTGCTCCGGGCACCACTCGTACGACCTCATCCCCCTTGCGGCGGACCGCTCAGCTCTTGGCCCGGTGAGTGACGGCCCAGGACGCCGCGGCGACCCCGCCCGCCACCGTGAAGACGGCGGGCCATGCGCCGAGCTTCTTGGCGAGGGGATGCGATCCGGCGAAGGCGGCGACGTACGCGGCGCTCAGCCCCACCGCGGCCTTCGTCCCGCCGGTCCGCTGCCACTGGCGCGCGGCCACGGCCCCGGCGGCCGCCAGCGCGACCCCGCCGAGGGGGCGCTTCTTGGTCCACCGGGCGATCCCGTACCCGCCGATGATCCCGCTCGCCGCCACGGCCGCCGCCGGAATCTTCGCCATTGCCGCTGTCGCTGCCGCCGCCGTTGCTGCCATCGCCGCCACCTTTGCCGTCTTTACCGTTCTGTACGTGATCGAGCCTAACGAGACGTTTCGTGGCAAGGGCCCCGGCCTCCGGGCCCGGCGGGTCGGCGTTGCCAGGACGCCGCCCGTATCCCACCGGTAGCGTCCGGCGCGTGACGACGAGGGATACCGCGGCGACAACGGCGACGGCGGCTGCGACTGCGGCGGCGGCGACGGCTGCGACCGCGACGACGAGGACCGTGATCAGCGACAGCATACGGCTGGCCTGCACGGATTACGGCGGTACGGGACGGCCCGTACTCCTGCTCCACGGTCTGGCCGGCCACACCGCCGAGTGGGACTCCCTCGCCCGGCTGCTCCTCCCCGCCCACCGCGTGGTCGCGTACGACGCGCGCGGCCACGGCGCGAGCGACCACCACCCCATGGACGTCTCGCGCGCCGCCCACGTACGGGATGTCGTCGCCGTCGTCGGACAACTCGCCCTGGATCGCCCCGTCCTCGTCGGCCAGTCCTTCGGCGGTCTGACGGCCCTGCTCGCCGCGGCCGCCCATCCGGACCTGGCCGAGGCCCTGGTGGTGGTCGAGGCCGGCCCCAGAGGTCCGGACCCGGAACTCCCCGCCAAGATCGGCGCCTGGCTGGACTCCTGGCCGGTCCCCTTCGCGTCCGCCGACGCGGCGACCGAGTTCTTCGGCGGCGGCCCGGCCGGACGGGCCTGGGCGGCGGGCCTGGCGGAGCACCCCGACGGCCTGCGCCCGCGCATCGACCGGGACGTGATGGTGGCTTGCGTCGCGGAGAACGCCGACCGCTCGTTCTGGGCGGAGTGGGACCGGGTGCGCTGCCCCGCCCTCGTCGTCCGCGGGGACGCGGGCTGGATGCCGGAGACGGAGGCCGACGAGATGCGCGTACGGCATCCGGGCACGGAGGTACGGCTCGTCCCGGCCGCGGGCCACGATGTCCATCTGGACCAGCCGCGGGCGCTCCACGACGCGATCACAGAGTTCCTGGGACAGCGGACCGCGGGCTGAAGACGCCTGAGCACATCTGAACACCCCTGAACGCACCCGAGGAGACAAGAGATCGTCACAGCCCGCCGACGCGTGTCCACTTCCGACCGGGCCTGGGCACGTAACCCCCATGCCCCGAACCACCCGCGCGGACGCGGCCATCGCCCATCTGTCCCGTACCCAGACGCGCCTGGCGACCACCCGCCAACTGCGCGCCACCGGCCTCGCCCCCAGCACCACCACGCGCCGGTGCGCACCGGCCGGCCCCTGGCAGCGCCTGCTGCCCGGCGTCGTCCTGATACAGACGGGCGATCCCGACCGACGCCAACGACTGCTGGCCGCCGTCCTCTACGCGGACACCGAGACCGGCCCCCTGTCCGGAGCGACGTCCGTCCTGACCGGCGAAGCGGCGCTCGCGCTGTACGGGGTCCGGGACGCGGGCACCGACCGTGCCGACGTACTGGTCGGCGCGCACCGCGGCCTGCGGGACAGATCGTACGTACGCCTGCGCCGCACCAGCCGCTGGCCGGTCACCCTGCTGGTCGATGGCATCCCCTGCGTACGCCCGGTCCGCGCCGCCTCCGACTTCGCGGCCCACGAGCCCTCGCGGGAACGGGTGCGCGCGATCCTCGCGGCGACCGTCCAGAAGTGCAGCTGCCACCCGGAAGACCTCCGCGCCGAACTCCGCGCGTCCCGCGCCCTGCGCAACCCGGCGGTCCGCGCCGTCCTGGACGAACTCCGCGCGGGCATCCGCTCCATCGCCGAAGGCCAGGCCCGCGACACCCTCCGCGCAGCCGGCGTCCCCCACCCCCTCTGGAACCCCACCCTCCTCACCCCGACAGGCACCTTCCTGGCCCGCCCGGACGCCTACTGGGCATTCGCCGGCGTGGCCCTGGAGATCGACTCGGAGGAATTCCACCTGGGCGTCACCGAATACCGCGCCACCCTCCGCCGCCGCCTGCTCCTGGAGGCCCACGGAGTAGACGTGATCAGCGCGGTCCCCGCCCTGATCCGCGACCACCCCCAGGAACTGGTAGCAGCGGTCACCACCAAACTCCACCTGGCCAAATCCCGCCCCACCCTCCCCCCAGTAATCGTCCGCCCCTACCTCTAACACCCAACCACCAGCCAATCACCCAAACCCCCGCTCCCCCACCGCAACAACAAACCCCGCCCACGCGCCATGAGCTATGTCGATATGGGGCGCGTGCGGCCTCGCGGAGTCACGCACACCGACGGTCGTGTGCAGATCGGCAACCTCGACGCACTCGCCACCGGTGCCGTTGCTGTAGCTGCTCTTCTGCCACTGGGGCTCGGAAAGAGGCAGGTTCATCGGGAGTGCTCCTCCAAGGCTGAACGGATCAGCGAAGCTGATCGCTGAGGGCTCAGAGCGAGCGCCCTGAGGTGGTCGAACGCTTTCGTGTAGAGGCTCACGTCCGTCGGGAGTTCGAGATAGACGGAGTCGGTCAGTCCCTCCCGATACACGACGTCAGGGTCCTCCTGCTCCGGGAAGCCGAGAATGGTGAACGGCCCCGTCGCCGGGTAGGCGCCGGCGTCGTACGGCAAGACCTGCACGGTCACGTTCCGCAACTTCCCAATTTCCAGCATACGTTCGAGCTGCTCGGCCATTGTCTGTCGGCCACCAATGAGGTGGAGGAGCGCGCTCTCGTGAATCACGGCCCAGAAGCCGGGTGCCCCGGCACCGTTGAGTAGTTGCTGACGCCGCATGCGAACGTCGACGAGACGCTGAATCTCGTCCTGGGACTGATCGGCGGAGACGCGACTCAACTCAGCCGCGTACCCGGCTGTCTGCAACAGACCGGGAATGAACTCCCCTTGGTAGGTACGGAGATCAGAGGCGGCCTGCTCCAGACCCACGTACACCGAGAACCAGGAGGGAACGGCGTCACCGTGGGCGTGCCACCAGCCCTTCGTCTTTGAGTCCTTGGCGAGGGACTTCAGCAAGTCACGCAACTCGTCGGACGTGCCGTAGAAGCGGCACAGAGCTTCCACGTCCGAGGGCTGCACGCGCCCCTGGCCCGTCTCCATGCGGTTGACCTTGGAGCCGCTCCAGTCGAGTGCCTTGCCCACCTGATTGCAGGTCAGCGTGGACTCGTCGCGCAGTTTCTTGAGCTCGATCGCCAGTCGACGGCGTCGTGCAGTGGGTGATCCGGCCACTTCAACTCCTCATGCGGTAACGAAAGTTCTACTCCATCGCAAGGCGACCCTTCCGCCAATCACTCATTCGAGGCAATCCCGTCGTGCACATTGCATGAAGGGATGTGCGGTGCCACTATTTCACGGTGGGTGATGAGGCGTCACGCTTCGCTCACCCCGGATGCGGCTGCGCGGGCCGCCCCGACAAGGAGGAGACGGAGATGGCCATCTACACCGAGAACGGCTGCATGCGGCGGAAGCCGTGGGAGGTGCTGTTCTCTGCGGAACCGCGTGAGGTCGCCGCGCTGCGTCGGGCGATGCGGTTGCATCTGTCTCTGTGGGGTCTGCCAGACCTGATCGACGTAGCTCAGATCTGTGTCTCGGAGCTGGTGGCGAACGTGATCAAGCATGTGGGTACCGAGACGCCGACGGCACTTGCCGTATCTATGAACGGCGCATACCTCCGCATCGAGATGCGCGATCCGGACGCACGAGCGCTGCCTACGCTGCTAGCTCCCGGGGCCGAGGCGGAGTCGGGGCGAGGCATGACGATTGTCGAAGCGGTGACCGACCGCTGGGGTGTCATCCTCCGGGCAGACTCCAAGGTGGTGTGGTGCGAGCTGGCCACGAACCTCCGCTCGCAGACCGACCATGTCGAGGGACCGCAGGTCGCCAAGGCGGAGGCGCTTCTGACCGTCTACTGCCTGGGGGGCACCCTCAAGGCGTACCCGCACGAGCGACTGAGTGTCGCGGTGGCTGAGGAAGCGGCGATCGACATGATCGCCGACCTCCTCCACTGGCTCCGCGCCCACGGCCGCGACCCGGACGAGATCCTGGATCGCGCCCAGATGCACTTCGAAGCGGAGCTGGAAGAAGCCGGCTGACCTGTTTTGGTCAAAGACCGATCAGTTTCGGACGCTCGTTCTAGGCCAGCAATGAAAACGATCAAAATCGATCGCTCGTTCGGCAGCATGTTCGCATGGTTGCGAACAGAGATGTCTATAGAGCTGTCTTCGGGCATGTGGGAGACATCCTGCCTGGAGCGCTCTTTGAGTCCCGGTGGGACGTCAAGGGTGCTCGGCTACACAAGGCGGAGCGCGACGGCATCTCATGGGGGCTTGATGGCGAGGATCAGCGCGCAGCCGATGCGATCGTGTTGAGCAAGGGCTATGAAGACGATCGAGACCAATGGGATGAAGTGCTCTACACGGGCGCTGGCGGGCGGGACGAGAACACCGGTCGGCAGGTAAAGGACCAGACGTGGGATAACTTTGGGAACGCCGGCCTCCGGCGCAGCCAGAACAAGGGCTATCCGGTTCGTGTTATCCGCGGATCCACGGGCGAGAAGACCTACTCACCCGCCGGTGGATATCGGTATGACGGGCTCTATCAGATCGTGAACTCGCGGCTTGAGCAGGGCAAGGCAGGCTTCCAGATCTGCAGGTTCGAGCTGCATCGCCTCCCGGACAATGAACAAGAGCTCACACCCCTTGAGGAGCAGGTTCAAGACGTCCTGTGTGGTGTTCCGCCCAGGCAGACCACCACGGTCGAGCGCATAGTTCGCGATACCGCGGTCTCTCGTAGGGTGAAGCGGTGGCACGACTACACGTGCCAAATCTGTGGACTGGCATTGACGGTTGGAGCCGACGGTGCCAGCTACGCGGAGGGGGCACACATCCAAGCCCTAGGAGGGCAGGGCGGTGGCCCTGACGTTGACGGGAACGTTCTGTGCTTGTGTCCCAACTGCCACGTACGACTGGACCGCGGGGCCCTCTATTTGACCGATGGCCTCAGGGTTATTGATCGGTACGCGGAGGGCTCCACCCCTCGTTCGGTGTCGCTGAGGACCGTAGCGCAGCACCGCATCGAGCAGAGATTCATACGAGCCCACCGCCGTTTGTGGCGCATCGCGAGTTCTTAGCCGGCGGCGATGGCGGAGTAGGTCCAGACGTCCGCGGGAAGTGGCGCGCGCAGCTTCCAGACGATGCCCATCGGTTTGCTGCCCTCGTGCGAGACGTAGTCGGCAGGGCCGAGAAGCATCCATGGCTGCGGACCGCCGATATCTGTCTTCTTGTAGCGGCGGACGAAAAGCAGCACGTGTGTGCCCTTGCCTTGGTGGGACTGGTAGCGGATGCCTGTAGGTGAGGACTCGGATGTTTGGTTCTGTGACTCCCAGTGGAAAAGGGTGTCGCTCATCGCATAGTCCTTGTACCGCGTCTGCGGCGAGAAGTCCTTGTCGTCCTTCTCTAGGGTGATCAACAGAGCGTCGGTCTTGGCCTGCTCGCACCAGCGCACGCCTTCACGGAAGTGGCCCGGCATGAGACCGTCGATGCTGGATTCGCCGAGCGCCGCGAGGATCTCCTCACGGCTGTATGAAGCATGCACGCGAAGCGGGAGGCCGCTGTGGTCGCCCGACAGGGCGGGCGTGACATGGTCCAGGCGATTGAGGACGTGTGCGAGTACCTGGCGCAACTCGCTACACACGGCGTCCTGGCGGCGCAGCGAGGCAAGGCCGGATTCATAGCTGTCGAAGCCGCCCAGTGGCCAGAGAGTGAAGAACAGCATGCGTGCGTAAGCGCGATCCAGCTCAGCGAGTTCGTCGTAGGGCGGGGCATCGTCTTCCAGGAGGCGCGTATAGGTAGCGGCTCGGGCTGGATCGTCTACGTGGAGGAAAGCCGAAACCCGCTTCAACAGTGCGGCCTCGCCTTCAGGCGCAGACTCGGGCAGGAGGTTCGCGCGACGCAGTAGTGCGGTCCAGGAGTGATTAACTCCCCGGTAGAGCTCTTTGATCTCGCGTCCGCTCTCCGTCAGATAGGCAGAAAGGCGCGCCTCGCCAAGTTGCCTTACCTCGTTGGCGAGTTGGGCCACGTTGACGCTGATCTGGGTGCGAATGTTGTTAATGATCAAATCCTTGGCCTTTGGCTCAAGAATGATCTGGCAGCCCGATGGCAGCTGGGGGAAGTCATGCTCGATGGCGGAGACTAGGCGATTTCGAGTGAGGTTGGTGAGGGATCGGAACTGCTCTTCGAAACGGAACTCTTTGCGGTGCTGCCCGATGAAGTCCAGCACCGTGAGGACAGCCTTCCCCTCGCAGCGGCGGAGGCCGCGTCCGAGTTGCTGCAAGAAGACGGTGGCGCTCGACGTCGGACGAAGGAGTAGCAAGGTATCGACGTCGGGAATGTCGAGCCCCTCGTTGAAGAGGTCCACGGAGAAGATCACTTGCAGCTCGCCGGCCCGCAGCGCGTTCAGCGCGGACCTACGTTGCTCTCCTGGCGTCTCGCCGGACAGTGCGACGGCATTGAGTCCTGCTTGCTGGAAGAACTCTGCCATGAAGCGCGCATGCGCCACGGATACGCAGAACCCCAGTGCCCGCATACGGCCTGGATCGGTGATCTTGTCCTCAACGGCCTTGGCCACGAGGCGGGCGCGGGCGTCGTTGCCTGTGAAGAGATTGCTGAGCGCGGTGGCATCGTAGGAGCCGCGCTTCCACTGGATCGTCGTCAGATCAGTGGTGTCGGTGATCCCGAAGTAGTGGAAGGGTGAGAGGAGATCGTTCTCCAACGCTTCCCATAGGCGCATCTCGGCGGCGATTCGCCCGTCGAAGAACTCGTCCTGAATGTTCAAGCCATCCATGCGCTCCGGTGTAGCCGTCAGGCCAAGGAGTTCTACGGGTGTGAAGTGGTCGACGATCTTGCGATAGGTCGGTGCCGTGCCATGGTGAAACTCATCGATGACGACAACATCAAAGTGATCACGGGACAGCTTTTCCAAGGTGCGAGCGTTGAGCGATTGGACGCTAGCGAAGACGTGGTTCCAATCAGAGGGGATTTCACCGCTGAACAGCAGCTCGCCAAAGTTCCCGTCATCGAGAACCCCTTGATACGTGCGGAGCGACTGTTCCAAGATCTCCTTGCGGTGAGCGACGAAGAGGAGACGCAGGTCTCGACCCAGCTTCCTGCGTAGCTTCTTGTAGTCGAGTGCGGCCATGACTGTCTTGCCCGTACCAGTGGCCGCAACCAGGAGATTGCGATGACGGTCATGGACATCCCGCTCTACCTCAAGGCGCTCCAGCATGTCCTGCTGGTGCGGATAGGGGCGTACTTCCAGCCCTGAGAGGGTGATGCTCCGACCGTTGCTGGCCGTGGCGCCGCCGCTGGCTTGTCGGAGCGCTTCATCGAGGCGATCTCCGTGGACAGCAGGGTCGTACGACTCGAAAGCAGCCTCGCTCCAGTAGGAGTCAAAGGTGGCCTCGAACTTCTTCATGACATCAGGGGTCGCGATCGATGAGAGGCGAACGTTCCACTCAAGCCCATCGAGGAGTGCTGCTTTGGAGAGGTTCGAGCTCCCGACGTACGCAGTGTCGTACCCAGAACTGCGTCGGAACAGCCATGCCTTCGCGTGCAGGCGGGTGGAGCGCAGCTCGTAGTTCACCTTCACCTCAGCGCCGAACTCCTGGACCAGGCGATCCAGTGCACGTCGCTCGGTGGCGCCGATGTATGTCGTGGTGATGACCCGGATGGGCGCCCCCCGCTCGCGAGCTGTGCGGAGAGCACCCTCAAGGACGCGCAGGCCATGCCATTTTACGAAGGCACACAACAGGTCCACTCGGTCTGCGGTGGCCAGCTCTGCGCGGAGTTCGAACCCGAGGTTGGGGTCCTCCGGAGAGTTGGTGAGCAGGGCTGTATCGGAGAGCGGCGTCGCCGGGCGGATGGCGTAGACCCCCGGTGCTTTTTGCTCCGCGATGGCCATGAGCTGCCGAGGTCCATCGGCAACCATGTCGACCCACTCGCGTGCGCCAGCCAAGGTACTGACGGAATCGAGGATGTGGTTCGCCGCGTGGACACGCTCGGCGGCAGGCAACCCGCTTAGGACGCGCCGAACGGTGTCGGCAACATGCCGAGCCAGAACATGGGGCGTGGACTCGATGCCCACTTCGGCGTCGATCGCCCGCCACCCCGTGCCCTCCAGCTGCGTGAGACGGTCTTCGAGCCGCAAGGTAATCAGCTGCTCGTAGAGCCCCGTTGCCGGAGATTTACCGTCCAGCGCGTCCGTCATCCAGGAATCCCCTCATCGAAGCCGCATGTTCGATTTCGATTTTTAGCAGCATCCACTGACATTCCGCCGATGAAGGAACCACAGCCGGGCCTGTCACCTTGCCCTACGCCGTGCCGTGGCAGTCTCGGTAGGGCTTGGGGGAGCCGCACCAGCAGGTGGCGTTGCGGGAGGGGGGCCAGGGGGTGGCTCGGCCTCGGGCGGCGAGGGTGGTGGCGTATTGGGGGAGGAGGTTGGGGTCGGACGGGGTGGTGGCTTCCGAGGCGGCGAAGGCTTCGTAGGAGGGGACCGTGCCCGTGACGATGCCGAGGTTGGGGGTGCCGGTGGCGGCGAGTTCGCGCAGGGAAGTTTCGAGCTGGGTGAGGTGGGCCTCGTGGGAGGGGTACTCGGCGGTCAGGGACGGGTACGCGGTGAGGAGTTCGCGTAGTTCCGGTTCCGGCCAGTGGAGGACCGCCACGGGGAAGGGGCGGGACAGGGCCGTGCGGTAGGAGCCCAGTTCGGCGCGGAGGCGGGTGATCTCGGCCTGGAGTTCGGCGGGGTTGTCGGAGCCCAGGGACCAGAGGCGCTTCGGGTCGTGGAGTTCGTCCAGGGTGACGGACGCGGGGTTGACGCGGTCCGCCAGGCCGTCCCAGTCGTCGTGTTCCAGGCCGAGCATCCTGCGCACCCGGTGGCGGCCGATCAGCAGGGCGTGCGTCGGGTAGGGGACGTCCTCGCCGGGGGTGAGCAGCAGGTTGAGGGCCGTGGTGAAGGAGTCGTGGGCCGCTTCCAGCTCGTCGTGGGACTCCAGGGTCTCCGCGACGATCTCCCACGGGGCCGGGTCCACCGGGGCCGCGGTGCGCAGGCCGTCGATGATCGCGTGTGCTTCGGCCTCGTGACCGTACTCCCAGAGGTTGGCGGCCTTGAGCGCCTTCACCAGGTGGGGGCGGTCCGGGGAGGCCGCGAGGAGGGTGTCGTAGAGGCCGGTGGCGCGGTCGCGGGCGCCGGCCAGTTCCAGATGGGCCGCGGCCTGGAGGAGGAGGGGCTCATGGTCCTCGGGGTACCGGGCCGCGGTGCGCAGCAGGCGCTCGGCTTCCGTGGTGTGGTCAGCAGGCATGTCGGGGCGCATGATGCACACCGTACTGCTGTACGGGGGCCTGGGCGGAGGGTTGTTCCGGCTCCGGAGGCCGCGCGGTCGGACGGCGGAGACGGGGTGTGCCGGGAGGGGTCAGGGGTGTCTTCAGGTGTTTCGCGACCGTCTACATCTGCTTTGGCCGCTGGTCTCCTGATCCCCTTCTTATTGTTCCTCGTGGCGCTGCCGAGGACCTGCGACTCCTTCTGCTGTCGGAGGCCGATCGTGTATAACGGCTGAAGTGGCTTTTGTCGTACGAACGTGTCGGCAGCCAGGACGACGAGAGGGGCAGGACATGGTCGGCAGCGCACGGCGCCTGCTGCGCCCTGTCGGGCTGCTGCTCTTCCTCCTCGCCGAAGTCCTGCTCATCGAAGTCCTCCTCATCGACGCCGGCAGCCTCTCCGCCGCCGTCGCGCTCGCCGCCACCGCCGCGGCCGGCTCCGCGCTCGCCGTCTGCGCCGTCATCAGCGCGCGCTCCGTGCCCGCCGTACCGCACCAACGGGTACGGACGGCCATCCGCGACCGCGAGCAGCGCACCGCCTTCCTGCCCCAGCGAGATCCCGACGCCTCGGGCCGCAGCAGGCCCCGAGCACCCGGCCGTCGCCTGCCGACGGCCGCGTAGGGGCACACCTCCCGGTTCCGGGAGCCTGATCTCCGTACCCCGCGCGGGTCGTCATGCCGAGCTGCCTCGCAGCTGACTCCTTCCGGCACGACGAGACCCCACGGAGGGCTCACCTTGTCCGCGTTCATGTCTGTTTTCGCTCATCTGGTCGGAAGCATCGCCGACCTGCTCCAGCCGCTGTTCCACGCCGGCGCCGCCGCCGCGGCGATCATCCTCTTCACCGCCTGCGTACGGCTCGCGATCCATCCCCTCTCCCGGGCGACCGCCCGCGGCCAGAAGGCCCGCACCAAGCTCGCGCCGCAGATCGCCGAGTTGCGCAAGAAGCACGCCAAGAGCCCCGAGCGGATGCAGAAGGCGCTCGTGGAGCTGCACGCCAAGGAGAAGGTCTCGCCGCTGTCGGGCTGTCTGCCGAGCCTGCTGCAGATGCCCGCGTTCTTCCTGATGTACCACCTCTTCTCCAGCCGCCGGATCGGCGGCGAGCAGAACGAGCTGCTCGGCCACTCCCTCTTCGCCGCCCCGCTCGGCGACCGCTGGACGGACGCGCTCACGCACGGCGGGGCGCTCGGGGGAGCCGGGCTGGTGTACGTGGCCCTCTTCGCGATCGTCGCAGGCGTCGCCACCTTCAACTATCGGCGTACGAAGGCGCAGATGGCGACCGCGCCCGTGCTGCCCGCGGGGCCCGACGGGCAGCAGGTCCCGGGCATGGGCGCGATGACGAAGATGATGCCGCTGCTGTCCTTCGCGACGCTCTTCACCGTCGCCGTGGTGCCGCTGGCCGCCGCGCTGTACGTGGTGACCAGCACCACCTGGACGGCGGCCGAGCGGTACTTCCTCTACCGGGACGCGCCCGTCGCCGGGGCGCTGGCCCCTGCCGTCTGACGGATACGGGGCGGTGCGAGGCGGTCGGGGGTGGTCAGGGGTGGTCGTGAGCGGTCCGGGGCGGTCCGGGGCGGCGGTCCGAGGAGGTCCCGTGCGGTCCAGGGTGTGAACGGGGTCTTGCGGAGTGATCCGATGTCTTGGACGATCGGCCAATCCCCCGATGGCCGCGCCCATCGGCCGGGCCGCGCTCGACCAGAGGGAGAACAGACCATGAAGCTGCTGCGTGTCGGTACGGCGGGGGCGGAACGCCCGGCGCTGCTCGACCAGGACGGGACGACCCTCCGGGACCTGTCCTCCCTGGTCAAGGACGTCGACGGAGCGCTGCTCGCCGACGATGCGGCGCTCGACCGGGTCAGGGCGGCCGCCGCGTCCGGCGAGCTGCCCGTACTCGACGCCGCCGGGCTGCGGATCGGGCCGCCGCTCGGCCGGATCGGAAAAATCGTGTGTATCGGGCTGAACTACCACGATCACGCCGCCGAGACCGGCGCCGAGATTCCGACCGAACCGATCATCTTTTTCAAGGCTCCGGACACAGTGGTCGGACCTACTGACACCGTCCTCGTGCCCCGGGGCAGCCGCAAGACCGACTGGGAGGTCGAACTCGCGGTCGTCATCGGGCGCACCGCCCGCTATCTGGACTCGGCGGAGGAGGGGCTCGCGCACGTCGGCGGGTACGCCATTTCGCACGACGTCTCCGAGCGCGAGTTCCAGATCGAGCGCGGGGGCACGTGGGACAAGGGCAAGAACTGCGAGACGTTCAACCCGCTGGGCCCCTGGCTGGTGACCTCGGACGAGGTGCCGGACCCGCAGGCTCTGCCGCTCAGGCTCAAGGTCAACGGTGAACTCAAGCAGGACGGGACGACCGCCGACCAGATCTTCGGGGTGGGGGAGGTCGTGCGGTACGTCAGCCAGTTCATGACGCTGTACCCGGGCGATGTCATCAACACCGGGACGCCGGCCGGGGTGGCCCTGGGCAAGCCGGAGCCGAAGCCGTATCTGCGGGCGGGCGATGTGGTGGAGCTGGAGATCGAGGGCCTGGGCAGCCAGCGCCAGGAGTTCAAGGACGCGTAACGCCTTCGGCGGGAGGTGGTACGCGCCTGGGCGGCGTACTCCCCGGGCGCCCGGGGAGTACACCGCCCCGCCGCCCCGGCGAGTACGCCGCCCCGCCGCCCCGGCGAGTACGCCGCCCCGCCGCCCCGGGAAGTACGCCGCCCCGGGCGGGAACGGCGGGCGTCAGCCGCGCAGTCGTTCCAGCGCCTCGACCACCATCGCGTGGTCCTCGGCCTGGGGGAGACCCGAGACCGTGACCGTGCCGATGACGCCCGCACCTTCCACCGCGATCGGGAACGAGCCGCCGTGAGCCGCGTACACATCCGGGTCGAGGCGGGACGACTGCTCGAAGGTGGTTCCGTTGGCGCGGAAGCGGCTGCCGACCAGGAACGAGCTGGCGCCGTACCGCTCCACGACCCGCCGCTTGCGGTCGATCCAGGCGTCGTTGTCCGCCGTCGCGCCGGGCAGCGCGCAGTGGAACAGCTGCTGGGTGCCCCGGCGGATGTCGATCGCCACCGGCGCCCGGCGCTCGCGCGCCAGCTCCACCAGCAGACTGCCCAGCGCCCAGGCGTCGTCGTACGTGAAGTGGCTCAGGACCAGCCGCGCTTCCTGCGCTTCGAGCTCGGCGACCGTGATGGCCGGGGCGCCTGTGACGGCCGTGACGGCCGGGACGCTCGGGGTGCCCGAGATCCCCGGGGCACTCGGGTTGCTCGGAGTGCTCATGCCTGGACCTCCAGCGTGACCGCGATGCCCTCGCGGGCCGAGCGCCGCGCCGCCTCCAGAACATCCAGCGCTGCCGCCGCCTCGCGCGCCGTCACCGGCGGCGCGGTGCCCTCGCGCAGCGCGGTGGCGATCCCCGCGTAGTACGCCGGGTAGTCGCCCGGCTCGGTCTCCACCGGGCTGCCGCCCCCCGTCAGCGGTGACTCGCCCGCGCCGACGCGGCCCCACTGCGACTCGGGCTCCACGCCCCAGGGCTCACCGTCGCCCGGCCGCCTGCCCTCGCGCAGATCCGCCTCCTGTGGGTCCAGTCCGTACTTCACATAACCGGCCGCCGAGCCGAGCACGCGAAAACGCGGGCCGAGCTGCGCGGTGGTGGCGCTGGCGTACAGATGGGAGCGGACGCCGCTCGCGTGCGTGATCGCGATGAAGGTGTCGTCGTCGGTCGCGGCGCCCGGACGGCGTACGTCGGACTCCGCGTAGACCCGTACCGCCGGGCCGAACAGCACCAGTGCCTGGTCGACGACATGGCTGCCGAGGTCGTACAGCAGCCCGCCGATCTCCTCGGCGGCCCCCGACTCGCGCCAGCCGCCCTTCAGCTGCGGCCGCCACCGCTCGAAGCGGGATTCGAAGCGCTGTACGTCGCCGAGCTCGCCGGCCTCGATGAGGCGGGCGAGCGTCAGGAAGTCGTTGTCCCAGCGGCGGTTCTGGAAGACGGAGAGGAGCAGCCCGCGCTCCTCGGCGAGCGCAGCCAGCTCACGCGCCTCGGCGGCGCTGCCCGCGAGCGGCTTGTCCACGACCACCGGAAGACCGGCCCGCAGGGCGGCCGTCGCGATCGGGACGTGCGTCTTGTTGGGGGAGGCGATGACGATCAGATCGAGCTCGCCGGCCCGCTCCCACAGCTCCTCCGGCGCGTCCGCGAACCGTACGTCGGGGAACTCGGCGCGCGCCTGATGCCGGCGCTCCGGGTTGGACGTGACGACCGTGTCCAGGGCGAGGCCCTCGGTGGCGGCGATCAGCGGGGCGTGGAAGACGGAGCCCGCGAGGCCGTAGCCCACGAGTCCGACGCGCAGAGGGGTGCCGGTACCAGTCATGGAGCCACTTAAGCAACGCTGTTGCCAAAGTGCAAGAGCGGGGCACAATGGCCGATGTGAACAGGGGTAACGCGGGTAGCGGAGGGCACGCCGGAGCCAATCTGCCGGTGCTGCGCGGTCATAACGCGGCGCTGGTGCTCGACCTGCTGCGTACGGCGGGGGAGGGCGGCATCAGCCGGCTGGAACTCGCCGAGCGCACCGGGCTCACCCCGCAGGCGGTCAGCAAGATCACGGCCCGACTGCGTACGGAGGGCCTGGCGGCGGCGGCCGGGCGCCGCGCCTCCACGGGCGGCAAGCCGAGGACGGTGCTGCGGCTGGTCCCGGCGGCCGCGCACGCCGTGGGCCTGCATCTGGACCGCGACGAACTGACCGCGGTCCTGGTGGACCTGGCGGGTCTGCCGGTCGCGGTACGGAGGGTTCCGCTCGACCTCGGCGCGGGCACGGAGCAGGTCGTCGAGGCGGCGGCGGAGCAGGTGGAAGCGGTACGGGCGGCAGCGGTACGCGGGGACGGGGTGCGGGTGGCAGCCGTACGCGAGGACGGGGTGCAGCGGGCCGGCTATCAGGGCGCCGGGGAGGTGCTCGGCGTCGGCGTCGCGATGCCCGGCCCCCTCGACCACGCCACCGGGGTGCCGCAGCGCGTCACCGGCTTCCCGCAGTGGGCCGGGTTCCCGCTGCGCGACGTCCTCGCCGCCCGCCTCGGCCTCCCCGTCGTACTCGACAAGGACACCAACGCCGCCACCCTCGGCCTCGCCCTGCGCGGTCCGGGCGACTCCTTCGCGTATCTCCATCTCGGTACGGGGCTGGGCGCCGGTCTCGTCCTCGGCGGTGCGCTCCACCGCGGTGAGCGCACCGGAGCGGGCGAGTTCGGGCACCAGGTCATCCAGCTCGACGGGCCCGCGTGCGACTGCGGAAACCGCGGCTGTATCGAGGCGCTCTGTCTGGCCGCGGTCGCCCGTGGCGATCTGACGGAGGCGGCGCGGGTGCTCGGCGAGGGGGCCGCGAACCTCGTCGGGCTGCTCGATATCGACCGCGTCCTGCTCGGCGGCCGGACGATCGCCGCGAACGAGCAGTGTTTCGTACGGGGCGTGGGCGCCGTCGTCGCCGAACGCGCCCGGGGCGCGGGCGTCCCGGTGAGCGCGGCCGAGGGCGGCGCGCACCCGGTCGCGGAGGGCGCGGCGCAACTGGTTCTCGCACCGGTGTTCGGTCACCGACGGGGTTCGGAGCTGGGCTGATGGAGTGTGTTTATGCGATTTTGTGGCCGTTCGGTGTCGTAACGCCCAGCACAGACCGTCGGTGCGTGGCAGCGTCAGGAGTCTGCTGACGGTCGACCGGGTCGGCCAGGCACCTGTGTTCCGACCGCTTCGCGCTTCGTGATTAGCAAAGGCCGTGCCATCCATGCGCCTGCGTCATGCCCTCGCCATCGGAGTCGCCGCAGCCGCGACGATCGCGCCGACGGTGGCGCCTGCGGCGGTGCCGCTGTCCGTGTTCGTGGCGCGCACGGACAGTGCCGCAGCCGAGTCGGAGCCCGATGCCTCTCGGCAGCCGACCTGCGGCAAGACGTCGGATCCGAACTTTCCGATCAAGACCCGTATCCATGGCGGGCCCGCCTCCTACCTGGCCGGGGGCGACGCCGGGAACTGGAACCTCGATCTCACCAACACCACCCGTGAGCCGTGCCGCACCATCTATCCCGTCGTCGTCCTGGTCGACCGGAACCACGAACTCACCACCTCCCAGGTCACGTTGGAGATCGCGGACGGCGAAGGGCGCCGGCGGGCCATGACGCTGGAGACGACCGAGCAGGACGAGATCATCGGCGTCCTCGACGATGGCTCTCCCGGCTTCGCCGTACCGGCGGGCCGAACGGTCACCGTCCGCGCGCGGCTCGCCTTCGCCGCGCGTACGCCACCCAACAAGGTCCAGGTCAGCGCCGCGACCGCGCAGCGACGGGGTGACGACGGCGACTGGGTCGGGAGGTCCAACGCGTACCGCCTCGCCATTGTGGACAACGCGGCAAAGGCAGACAGAGACAACGAGGTCGCCAGCGGCAGCGGCAGCGCCGTCGCAGGCGCCACCCGCACACTCGCCGGCACCGGCCCCGGCACCGGCCCCGGCGATCTCCTCGGCCGACTGATCGCCGCCGGTGCCCTGCTGACGGCCGGCGCCGCCCTGATCACGGTCCTCCGCCAGCTGCGCACCGAGCACCCCTGACCGGCTCCGCCCGCCTGCCCCGGCCCCCTCACCCCTGCGCGTATTCCCTAGCCTGTCGCCCTGCATGGACGGCCGTACCGTCCACCGCGGGCCCTGGTTAGTCTGGGCGTGTCGGACAGTGTCGGACAGCGGATCATTGCCCACCGCAGAGCGGAGAACAGTCCCGTGGCAGAGCGCAAGCCGGTCGAATCCTGGCTCACCGACATGGACGGTGTCCTCATTCACGAAGGGATTCCGATCCCCGGCGCCGCCGAGTTCATCAAGCGACTCCGGGAGTCGGGCAAGCCCTTCCTCGTCCTCACCAACAACTCCATCTACACCCCGCGCGATCTACAGGCCAGGCTCGCCAGGATGGGCCTCGACGTGCCCGTGGAGAACATCTGGACCTCGGCGCTCGCCACTGCCAAGTTCCTGGAGGACCAGCGGCCCGGCGGTACGGCGTATGTCATCGGCGAGGCCGGGATGACCACCGCCCTGCACGACATCGGCTACATCCTCACGGACCACGAGCCGGATTATGTGGTGCTCGGAGAGACGCGTACGTATAGCTTCGAGGCCCTGACCAGGGCGATCCGGCTGATCAACGGCGGCGCGCGGTTCATCTGCACCAACCCCGACGAGACTGGCCCCTCGGCCGAGGGCCCGCTGCCCGCCACCGGCGCCGTGGCCGCGCTGATCACGAAGGCGACGGGCAAGGCGCCGTACTTCGCAGGCAAGCCGAACCCGCTGATGATGCGGACCGGGCTCAACGCCATCGGCGCGCACTCCGAGACCAGCGCGATGATCGGCGACCGGATGGACACCGATGTGCTGGCCGGTCTGGAAGCCGGAATGGAGACGTTCCTGGTGCTGACCGGAGTGACGACCCAGGCGGATATCGACCGCTATCCCTTCCGGCCCTCCTCGGTCGTTGACTCGATCGCCGATCTTGTCGATCGCATCTGAGCACGTCAGAGGGGGGCACGGGCCGGCGGTCGCCCGCTGAGGATGCGAAAGGCCGGCGCGCGAGTGAGTCTCTTGATCAGGAGGTTCACGATGCGTTCAGGTCCGCTCTCGCTCCGTGCCGCAGGGGTGGCGGCCGCATTGACGGCAGCGCCTGTCCTCGGCGCCACCGTCGCTCTGGCCCATGACTCCGAGGTGGTCACCGGCACCCCGTCATTCACACCGGCCGGCGGTACGGCGACACCGGCCGCGGACGAACGATCGGATGAACGGCGGGGCGAACGGCGCGACGACCGGCCGGACGAACAGCCGGGTGAACGGGCCGACATCCTGGAGACCGGACCCGGAACCCCGCACGCCGTGATCGGCCTGGTCCTGGCGGGTGTGGCCGCGGTCGCCGTGGCCCTGAGGAGCGCGCGACGGCAGCGTACGGCCGCGCGTGACGCGGACTGATATGGCCTCCGGGGCGCGTCGCGCGTTCGCCGGCGCCGGCAGGCTCGCGGCCGGTGTGACCTGGGCCGTACTTCTCCTCGCCCTGTGGTTCTGGGGCCGCGATGCCGTCGAGGGCCCCTTCGGAAACTCCGCCCCGACCATAGGAGATGTGGCGGCCGTCGGCCGTCCGCTGGGAGCGGCGCTGCCGCCGGCCCGCTCCCCGCTGAGGCCGGCGAAGCCGCAGCGGGTGGACGTCCCGGCGCTGGGGATCGCGGCGCCCGTCGAGGCCCGCGGGCTCGGTGGCGCGGGGGCGGCCGGCCCCCCGGCGCACGGGACGCCGGACACGATCGGCTGGTACGGGACCGGCGTCGAGCCGGGCGCGGTGGGCACCGCCGTCCTCGTGGGCCGTGCCGACACCGATGCCGGACCGGCCCTCTTCCACGGGCTGAGCTCGGCGCGGGTCGGCGGGAAGGTACGGGTGAACAGGGCCGACGGCTCGATCGCCGAGTTCACCATCGACGATGTGCGGGTTCTCGACCGGGACCGCTTCGACGCGAAGAAGGTCTACGGCTCCGGCCAGACGTCCCGTGCCGAACTGCGGCTGATCACCCGTGCCGGCAGCGACGGTAGGACGGCCGGGTCCTCCTCGGTGAACGTCGTGGTGTCGGCGTACCTGACCGGAGTGAGCGAACCGCGCACCGGCTGACGGGTCGTCGGCCGCGCGCGTCCGGCCGACGCCGCGCTTTCCGCCGGAGCCGCCGGAGCCGCCCGAGCGGCTCGGACCGGTATGCCAGGATTGGTTTCGACCGGTCCTGTTCGGGCGAGACGCCGGGGGGCGGCCGCGGACACAGTGCACCAAGGGGGAGTGGATGTACGGCAGTTATTCCGGTCGTGTCCGGGCGGGGCTGAGCGTGGGGGCCGCCGCGACGGGGGCGGTGCTGCTGCTGGCGGGCTGTTCCTCCGGCGGTGACGAAGGCGATGACGCGAAGCCGCCGCCGTTGAGCCAGCGGCCCAAGGCGGACGTTCCGTACTGGGTCAACCCCGACGGCAGGGCCGCCCGGGAGGCCGCCGCGTACGCGCGCAAGGGCGACGACAAGAACGCCGGCCTGATCAGGAAGATCGCCGAACAGCCCGCCGCGGAGTGGATAGGCCCCGACAACCCGGAGGAGCAGGCCAAGGGCTTCACGGAAGCGGCCGCGAAGGCCGACCGGGACACCCTGCTGGTCCTCTACAACATCCCGCACCGCGACTGCGGCCAGTTCTCCAAGGGCGGCGCCGCGGACGGCGACGCGTACCGGACATGGGTCGACAAGGTCGCGAAGGGCATCGGCGACCGCCGGGCCACGGTGATCCTGGAGCCGGACGCCGTACTGCACCTGGTGGACGGCTGCACCCCCGACGCGTTCCACGAGGAGCGGTACGACCTGCTCAAGGGCGCCGTCCAGCGGCTCAAGCAGCAGCCCGCCACGACGGTCTACCTGGACGCGGGCAACGCCGGCTGGCAGTCGCCCGACGCGCTGTTCGGACCGCTCCAGCGGGCGGGCATCGCCGAGGCGGACGGCTTCTCGGTCAACGTGTCCAACTTCTACGCCACGGCGACGAGCAAGGACTTCGGCACGCAGCTCTCTGCGAAGGTCGGCGGCAAGCCCTTTGTGATCGACACCAGCCGCAACGGCAACGGCCCGTACACCGGGGGCGGGGGCGGGGGCGACGAGAACTGGTGCAACCCCCCGGGCCGCGCCCTCGGCGAGCGGCCCACCACCCGGACCGGCGACCCCCTGGTCAAGGCCTACCTGTGGATCAAGCGCCCGGGAGAGTCGGACGGCGCCTGCAAGGGCGGCCCCAAGGCGGGCGACTGGTACCCGGATTACGCCCTGGCCCTGGCCCGCGACGCCAAGTAGCCCGCCCGCGTCTACGGGATCTCGACCCACACGCCCTCGGACGGGGTGCCCTGGGCGTCGGTGACGAACAACATGTACCAGCCGGGCGGGACCAGGGCGGAGTTTTTCGGGACGGTGACCTCGATGCCGTTCGCGGTTCGCTTCAGGTCCAGGGCAATCGAGCGCTGTTCGACGTCGGTGACATGGGTGACCGCGCTGGGGCGCATCAGTTTCGCCGTCCTGATCGAGGCGGGGTCCTTGGTCTCGAAGGCGCCGGTGCCGCCGCGCTTCAGGGACTTCGGGCCGCCCGAGAGCGCCGGGCGCGAGTCACGGAACAGGTAGGGCGGGGTGTAGATCTCGATCCGCTGCTCGAAGACGCCCGGCTTGGTGTTGGCGCGGTCGGCGTAGAGCGAGTCCGAGCCGAAGATCATGACCCGGCCGTCGGGCAGCAGGACCGAGCCCGAGTGGTAGTTGCGTCCCACCGCGGGGTCGGCCACCCGCTGGTACGTCCCCGACTCCGCGTCGTACATCCGCGCCTGGAGGATGTCGGAGCCGCCGCGCCCCCGGTAGTCCGCGGAGCCGCCGGTGACCAGCACGGAGTCGTCGGGCATCAGGGAGGCGCTCGGGTAGCGGGTGCCCTTGTCCAGTGAAGGGCCGTCCTGGAAGCGGGGCTCGGGGTCCTTGAGGTCGACCAGCCGGGACTTCTCGCTGGCCTTGTCCGACTCGCCGACCCCGCCCCCGCCGATGACCATGAACTTCTGGTCCTGGGCGGGCGGCAGCATGACCGTCGCGGAGGTCTCCATCCGGTCCGGGTCGCTCAGCCCCGGGATCTTGTCGAACTTATTGGTCTTCAGGTCCCAGATCCCCGGGGCGCGGCCGACCTCGGCCGGGCCGTAGCCGGCGTTGGAGCCGCTGTAGAAGAGCTTGCCGTTGTCCATCAGGAAGATCGCCGGATAGGTGGGGAACTTCCTGATGATCCCGGTGTACTCCCAGGACTTGGTCTCCGGGTCGTAGATCTCGTCCTTGCCGGGGACGATCTGGCCGATCTCGTCGAGTCCGGAGAGGGCCAGGACCTTGCCGTCCTTGAGCGTGGTCAGCGTCGGGTACCAGCGGGCCTCCTTCATCGGGTCGACGCTGATGTACTTCTCCGCGACCGGATCGAACTCGAAGGCCTCCCTGATGCCCTGGAAGTCCTTCTTGTCGAGCGCGAGCTTCTGCGCGATGCCGTACACATTGCGGGCGTCGGTGCCCTTCATGCCCCGCACCCGGTAGTTGTCCTCGGTGCCGGTCTCGTACTTCGTGCCGGACTTGCGGGCCTCGACATAGATCCGGCCCAGGCCGGGTTCGGTCCGCAGGAACGCGCCGGTCTGCGGGTCGAAGATCTTCTCGGCCTTCTCGACGAGGACGGGGTCCTTGGAGACGAACGTCTTGCCGTTCTCCTTGCCGGTGAACATCGTGCCCGCGGGCAGGGTGATCGGCTTGTCCGGGTCCTCGTTGTGGACGATCATCAGGCCGCCGGCCTTGGTGACATCGCCCTTGAGCTTCTCGTACCGCTTGGTGCCGCCCGCCACCAGCAGCTTCCCGTCGGGCAGTTGGGTGTGCCCGGAGCAGAACATGTCCTTGGGCGTCGGGATCATCTTGTACGTGTTGGTGTCCGGATCCCAGAGCACCGACTCGAACTTGCCCGCGTCGAAGTTCTTCTGGTTGTTGCCGGAGCCCGCGATCAGCAGCACCTTGCCGGTGTGCAGCAGGGAGGCGTGGATGCTGTTGATCTTGAATTGGGCCGGTACGTCGAGGAAGTCCCAGTGGCCGTTCGCGGCCTTGTACTCGGGCCGGTTGATCTTGTAGTCGTGGTACTGCTCCGAGCCGAAGCGGTAGAGCGCCGGCCCGTTCACCCCGGCCACCACGAGGGCCACCGCGGCGCCTATCGCTATGCGGCGGGCGCGGTTCCTGCGGTGGTTCTGCCGGACGGGAATCGCGCTCATTTCTTACGTCCCCCAAGGGATATCCGCATGGTCTGGTCGTCGGTCGCCGGGCGTACGTGATCCTCGGCGCCAGGCCCCCGGCCCCCGCCCTCCGGTGCCGGCCGGCCGTCGCCGCGGTGGGCGCCCCGCTTCTTCTTCTTTTCCTGGCGCATGGACCAGCGCCAGACGAAGACCGGCGCCGCCGTGATCAGCATGGCCAGCGTCGCCCACGTGATCATCGCCGGGTGGTCGTGCCCGAAGTAGAAGGAGGAGCCCAGCGATCCACCGAAGACCAGGATGAAGAAGAGATGGATCCGGAACGTGCCGAAGAGCGTGTCCGGGCTGGAGGAGTCGCCCTTGGGCGTCACCACGAAACTGCTCTTGCGGCGCAGGACGGCGTCCATCAGGGAGCGGGCGTAGAGCGGCGCGGACATCGCGGACATCGCCATGCCGGCCAGCCCGCCGGAGCCCTCGGGCTCGTGCGGTGAGACGTTGTGGCGGCGGTTCCAGACGTACAGGCCGATCTGGAGGGCCGAGGCATTGCCGTACAGCATCATCCAGATTGCCGGGTCGATCTGCACACCCGAGGCGCCCATGCCCAGGAACAGCGCGCAACTCAGCGCCGCCAGGATCCAGTTGAGGGCCGACATCGGGTAAAAGATGATCATCATCGTGTAGTTGAAGAGCTTGCCGGGGGGCAGTGAGGAGAAGCCCTTCCAATATTGCTTGAGGATCGTCTCGTACGTGCCCCGCGACCAGCGCAGTTGCTGCGTGAAGAAGTCGGTCCAGGCGGTCGGGCCCTCGCCGACGGCCAGGACGTCCGGGGTGTAGACCGAGCGCCACTTGTTGCCCGACCGCGGGTTCCTGGCGCGGTGCATCTCGAAGCCCGTCGCCATGTCCTCGGTGATCGAGTCGTACAGGCCGCCGATCTGCTGGAGCGCCGTGATGCGGACGGCGTTGCTCGTGCCGACGAACATCGGGGCGCCGTACCGGTTGCCCGCGCGCTGGATCAGCGCGTGGAAGAGGAACTGCTGCGACTCGGCCGCCTTGGTGACGAACGAGTCGTAATTGCCGTACACCTGCGGGCCGATGACGAAGCCGACGTCCGGGTCGCGGAAGTAACCGAGCATCCGCTCCAGGTAGTTGGGCATCGGCACATGGTCGGTGTCGACGGAGGCGAAGAAGTCGTACGCGTCGCCGTGCGCGTCGAGCCAGGCGTTGTAGTTGCCGTGCTTCGTCCGCGCGCGGTGCGCGCCCTTGGCCTGGTTCCACCTCGCGACGCCCTTGCGGGAGAAGTGGTGTACGCCGAGGCGGGCACAGACCTCCTTGACGGCGGGGTCGTCGCCCTCGTCGAGCAGCCAGACGTGCATCAGCCCGCGGTGCCGGATCCGTACGGCGGCCTCCAGCGTCTTCGTCACCATGGCGAGGGGTTCCTTGCCCGGTACGAAGGAGGTGAGGAAGGCGACCCGGGTGCCGCTCTCCGGCACCACCGGGACGGGGTCACGCGCCACCAGCGTCGCGTGCGCGTTGGAGAGGACGTTCAGCGTCCGGAACAGCTCGATCAGTCCGATGGAGACCAGCATCACGATGTCGAGGACGAGAAGGGTGTCGTTCTCGAGGTTCGGGTCGCGCTCGGTCCAGTGCTGAGGCTGCATCAGCCAGGCGAAGAGCCCGAGCGAGAGGAGCGGCGCGGCGCCGAGCAGCAGGGCGGCCCGGATACGGTGCGGTTCCTGGGAGAGCAGCGAGCGGTACCGCACGGTGTACGGCTCGGCCGGGTCGGGCTGCGTGAGCGGTCCCGCGAGCCTGCTGTAGTGCTCGTAGTCGTACGTGGGCAGGGCCGGCCGGGCCGGCCTCTTGGGCCGCGGCCTCGCTCCACCGTCTCCGAGGTGCGAGGGTATCCGGAGCTGTGTGGTCCGGGACGCGTCGTCGTCCTGCCGGGCGCCGTCTGGCGTCGACGTCATGGGTCATCCCCCCGCACGCACGTTCGCTGCGTGATTGGTCGGTTGTTTCGTCCGGAATGGCCCCCCTCGGCCATCACCCCGGGCGCGTCAATTGCGGCCATCTTCCTCATGGACAGGAAGCGGCGGCCGTCCGGTTGCATGATGCCGGTCGCGCCAGGCACTCACGGACGGGGCTCCCCCGCCCCCACCGGACCACCGTCGGGGCATCCCCTCGCGCCGCGTCCAACTGTTCGGATCACGTGCCCCATTGGAGTCAATGCGCTCAGGATAGGTGTGTTGGCGTGCATACGCCACGCTCCGTTTGAGCGCACGGAACGCGGGGTCGTCGGCGCCGGAACGAGCGAAGCCCCCTCACATGGCGTGAGGGGGCTTCCACTGTGCGTGCGCCGCCAGGGACTCGAACCCCGGACCCGCTGATTAAGAGTCAGCTGCTCTAACCAACTGAGCTAGCGGCGCCTGCTGACCTGGAGAACTCTACCCGATCGGCGTGGATGGTCCCGACCATTTGATGGGTGTTGCGGCCTGTCGGATTGTCCTTTCGTACCTTCGATCCGTCAAAATGTGATTTGTCCGGACAGTTGAGGCGCCGGCGCCCGTGCGGCCGAGTCGAAAGATCTTGATAAGTGTGGAGGGGATCACATGACCGTCCCGGTCTTCGAGGAGTACGAACCCGCTCCCGACTGCCCCTGCGCCGGATGTGCCGAGCGGCGACGCGAGCGGGCCAGGGGACTGCCGGTACGGGCCGGCGGTCACCCGGCCGCGCACGGCGCGCGGCGGGCGCTGGTCCTGGCCACCGCCGCCGGGTTCGCCCTCGGCGCGACGGGCTTCGCACACGCGGACACGGTCGCCGGCCGGGTCGCGGACGCGGAGGCCGGCCGGGCCGCCGGTCCTGAGGCCGGCCGGGTCGCCGACGTGGACACCGGCCGGGCCGCGGATCCGGACGTCAATCCGGATCCGGCCACCCCGCAGGGCGGGAGCGGTCCGCTGCACGGGCAGCCGCTGCCGGGCCCCGGATCGACCCCCCAGGCGCCGATGCTGCGCCCGTCCACCCGGGCCGACATCATCAACCGCGCCAAGCGGTGGGTGAACGCGAAGGTGCCGTACAGCATGGACACGTACTGGTCCGACGGATACCGCAAGGACTGCTCCGGCTTCGTCTCGATGGCCTGGAATCTCGTCGGGAACGAGTGGACCGGCAGCCTGGCCCAGTTCGGCGTGAAGATCGCGCGGGAGGATCTGGAGGCCGGCGACATCCTCCTCTTCCACAATCAGGCCGACCCGAACAAGGGGTCGCACGTCACGATCTTCGGCGGCTGGACCGAGTACACGCACACCTACTACCTGGCGTACGAGCAGACCCAGCCGCACACCCGCTCGCAGTCCACGCCGCTGGCGTACTGGAGCAACTCCAGCCTCTATGTCGCGTACCGCTACAAGGGGCTGAACGAGGGGCTCGACGGCAAGGGCCCTGGGGCGGGGGCGGGGACAGGGGCGGGGACAGGGAAAGGGGCGGGGGCGGGGGCGGGCGCGTCGGCGGCATCGGTGGCGTATCCGGGGGCGGGGTCCTTCGGGCCCGGCGCCACCAACAAGCACGTCACACGGCTCGGCGACATGCTGGTGAGCCGGGGCGGCAAACGCTTCTACGGCCAGGGCCCCGGACCGCGCTGGGGCGACGCGGACCGGCGGGCCACCCAGGCGTTCCAGCTCGCGCAGGGCTGGCGGGGCACGGCGGCGAACGGCCTGCCGGGGCCGGCCACCTGGCGGTATCTGGTGAACCACCTGGGCAAGGACATCCCGGCCGCGGGAAAGGCCGGGAGCGGTACGGCTGCGACCGGAGGCAGCACGGCTGCGACCGGGGGCAGTACGGGCGCGGGCGGGAACAGCGCGGGCAGCGGTACGGGTGGCGGTACGGGCGGCGGTACGGCGAAGACCCCGCCGTTCCCCGGCGCCGAGTACTTCCGTCCCGGCCGGTCCAGCACGTACGTCGAGCAGCTCGGCAAGCAGCTCGTGAAAAAGGGCTTCGGCAAGTACTACGTCACAGGCCCGGGCCGGCGCTGGGCCGAGGCCGACCGGCGCAACGTCGAGGCCTTCCAACGCGCCCAGGGCTGGCGCGGCACCACGGCCAACGGCTACCCCGGGCCACAAACCTGGCGGCGACTCTTCGCATGACGGAGGCAAGGATGACGACGACCTCGCAATCGAACGACGACGGCAAGGCGTGGTGGGACGCCCTCGGGGTCCGCCCCGCGTCGGCCCCGGCGGACGACGAGCACGGGCCCCCGCACGACGCCCGGCAGAGACCGGAGGCGTACGACGGCCCACCCCCTCGCGTTTCCACTGACGCCCCGGACGCCCCCGTGTCGGCGCGGTCCGAGGAGGACGCGGGCGCGGACCGGTCGGCAGGTTCTGCGGGCCCGGTGAGTCCGGTGGGCCCGGTGAGTCCGGCGGGTCCAGCAGGTGGTCCGGCAGTTTCGGCAGCTGGTCCGACAGGTTCGGCTTCCGGCCCGGAGGCAGCAGAACTGCCGGTCGAAGAGGTGTTCGATCAGTTGGCTACGCCCCCAGTCTCCGGCCACGAGAGGTCCGAGGCGGGCGCGACCCGGCCGGACGAGCAGAGGGCCGGGGGTGTCGCCGTGGCCGTGGTAACGGCCACGGCCGTGGCCACGGAGGGACCGGTCCGTACGGATTCCGGCCCGGTGCTGTCGGAACCGTCGGGCGGCGACGCGCCCACGCGGCCGCCGGTGTATCCGGTGTCCGGTTCCGAAGCGACCGCTGATGCCGGGACGGCTTCCCCCGGTCCGGCCGATCCCGGGCCGACTGCCTCCGGCCCGGCCGATGCCGGTCCTGTCCTCGTGCGGGAGGTACTGATCGCCGGGGGCGACGCCCCCGCGCACGCCGTCCGGCCGGTGCGTGTGGTGAACGACCCGCAGCCCGCGAAGCTCTACGGCGAAGCCGCCTCGCGTCGGCGGGCACGCCCCGCCCCCGTCCGCCCCACTCCCGCCAACGACGCCCCCGTGAGCGCCGAACCGTCCGGTCACGGCGGCTCGCAGGCGGCGGCGCCCGTGGTCCAGGACCGCGGCACCGCGGACGCCGGCCGCGCGCCGCGTGCGGACGTCGTCGCCGGGGTGCGGGCGACCGACGGCGCCCCGGGCTCCGGGACGCGGGCGGCCGAGCTCCGGGCCGAGCCCGAAGCGCGCGTCGAACCGGACACGTACGTCAAGCCCGAAGCACATCCCCAGCCCGAAGCACACGCCGGGCCCGAATCACGCCCCGAGCCCGAAGGGCGGCCCGAGCCCCAAGCGCGGCCCGAGCCCCAAGCCCATCCCAAGTCCGAAGCGCGTCCCGAGTCCGAAGCACACGCCAGGCCCGAAGCGCGCCCCGAGCCCAAAGTACGTCCCAAGTCCGAAGCACACGCCAGGCCCGAAGCGCGCCCCGAGCCCGTAGCGCGTCCCGAGTCCGAAGCACACGCCAGGCCCGAAGCGCGCCCCGAACCCGAAGTACGTCCCGAGCCCGAAGCGCATCCCAAACCCGAAGCACACGTCGAGCCCGAAGCTCGCCCCGAGCCCGATGCCCACGCCCGGTCAGGACCGTCGCCGACGAGCGGCGGCCCCGCGCCGGCGGCGGCCCGGGAGGCGTTCGTCAAGCCGAACACCGGTGGCCCTGTCCGTACGGCCGGTGGCGGGGAGACCCCCCGGTGGAGTCCGCTCATCGTGGGGGAGACCACCCAGGAGATCCCCGTACACCTCCTCTTCCGTGACGAGGCCAACGCCCTAGAAGCGGCCGGGGGCCCCACCAGACCGCCCGCCGCCACCCGGCGATGGGGCACCGGGGAGCAGCCCCGGATCCGGCGCGGGTCCGCCCCCGCTCCCGTGCCCGCCGCGCCGCCGCGCGCCGCGCCGCCCGTGGATCCCAGGCTCGCCGAGCGGCCCGGCCCCGTGCTGCCCGGCTGGGCCGCGGCGCTCGTCGGGTTCGCGGCGCTGCTCGTGTGTCTGGCGGTGGTGTCCTGGGCCGGGGCCGTGCCCGACGCGGTGACGAAGACGTTCCGGCTGCCCTCGAATCCGTACCACGGCATCGGGATCGGACAGTGGGCGCTGCTCATGTTCGGCGTGACTGTCATGCTCTTCGCCTTCGGCGGGCTCGGCCGTGGGCGGGTCGGCCAGGCTTGGGTACTGACGCTCTTCGGTGACTACCGGGGGAGCGTGCGCCGTACCGGACTGCTCTGGGTGAGCCCGCTGCTGCTGCGCCACCGGGTGGACGTACGGCTGCGGCACTGGCGCAGCGAGCCGCTGCCCGCGGTCGACTCGAACGGCACCGCGCTGCGGGTCGTCGTCCTGGTGGTCTGGCGTGTGAAGGACACCGTGCGCGCGGCCCTCGGTATCCAGGACTACGAGGAGTATCTGCGGGAGCAGGTGGAGGCGGCGATGGCGCGGGTGCTTTCGCAACTGCCCGCCGACGCGTTCCACGACGAGGCGCCGACGCTGCGCAACGCCGAGGCGGTCGGTGACGCGCTGACCCGGATGCTGTCGGCGGAGTGTCTGCCCATCGGCGTCGACATCTTCTCCGCGCAGCCGACGCGGATCGAGTACGCGCCGGAGATCGCCACGGCGATGCAGCGCAGCCGGATCGCGGCCCTCGACGCCAAGCACCGGGACACCGTGCTGACCGCGGTGGTGGACGCCGTGGACGACACGGTGCACCGTCTGACGTCCCGCGGACTCGTCGAACTGGACGACTACGAGCGTAAAGCGCTGGTCAAGGACCTCACTGTCGCCTTCTACACAGGTCGGCAGGGGAACAACGAGAGATTGTGATTGGTCTGGACCGCGCTTGTTATGGACACGGTCAAGTTCCGTTAATACTCTAGGGCTTGGTCTAGACCGCAGATTGCTCTCCCTGCACGCGTGCAGTACGGCTCACCGAACTCCCCACGTTCTCTGGAGCGAAGCATGCGAAAGAAGATTGGCGCGGCCGTGGTCGGCCTCGCGGTCGCGGGCGTTTCCCTGCTCGCCACCGGCAGCGCAAGCAGCCATGGCTACACCGACAACCCCCTCAGCCGTCAGAAGCTCTGTGCCAACGGCACGGTGACGAACTGCGGCAACATCCAGTGGGAGCCGCAGAGCGTCGAGGGGCCCAAGGGCTTCCCGGCCGGCGGCCCCGCCGACGGCAAGATCTGCTCGGGCGGCAACGGTCAGTTCGCGCAGCTCGACGACCCGCGCGGCGGCACTTGGCCCACCACCAAGGTCTCCGGAGGTCAGAGCTACAACTTCCGTTGGCAGTTCACCGCCAGGCACTCCACGACCGACTTCAAGTACTACATCACCAAGAGCGGATGGAACCCGTCTCAGCCGCTCACCCGGGCGGCCCTGGACTCCCAGCCGTTCCTGACCGTGCCGTACAACAACCAGCAGCCGCCGGCAACGCTCTCGCACTCGGGCACGTTGCCGTCGAAGTCCGGCCGGCACATGATCGTGGCCGTCTGGACCATCGCTGACACGGCGAACGCGTTCTACTCGTGCTCCGACGTCCAGTTCTGAGCACGGAGCACTGAGTACGGATCACTGAGCGCTGAGTTCTGAGCGCTGAGTTCCGACCAGGTGGCCGACGCGTAGTCGGTCACCGACCGTAAGACCCCTCGGGGAGCGTGGTTCCGCCGGTCCGCTGCCGCGCGGTCCGCGCTTCCCGAGGCGCACCTCACTCCCGTACCCCGGCCGGCTCCACCGCCGTGATCCTCCGCGTGATTCCCCGCGAGATCACCGGCCCCGTCGACCGGGAACACATCGGTCAACTAGGGACGGACCCATCAAGTAGTGCCGTCTGATGATGTGTTCAGCGTACGAAGGGGTTTCCTGAAGCCGCGATTTGGGGGACCATTCCCGCGGCGGTCATCGCGCGTAGACCCGTGCGACAGCCGTGCCGTTCAGCCTTAGGGCGCTCCATGCCGCCGGGCAGGGAGCATCTCCCCCCATTTCCCTTCCGGAGGATTTCCGCCATGCGCCGACTTCTGGCTCTGCCGCTCGCCGCGGCCATACTCGCCCTTCCTGCCGCCCTGCTGACGGCCAGTCAGGCTGTGGCCGCGCCGGCCGACAAGCCGCAGGTCCTCAGCAACTTCACCCAGGGCACGGCCGGCAGCTACAACTCGTGGGTCGCGGCCCGCGGCAACCAGGGTGCCTGGTCGGCGTACGGCTTCGACTGGTCCACGGACTACTGCTCGAGCTCGCCCGACAACCCCTTCGGCTTCCCCTTCCAGACCGCGTGCGCCCGCCACGACTTCGGCTACCGCAACTACAAGGCGGCCGGTTCGTTCGACGCCAACAAGGGGCGGATCGACTCCGCCTTCTACTCGGACCTGAAGCGCGTGTGCTCGGGGTACTCCGGCGCGACGAAGGCCTCCTGTGACGCCACGGCGTGGACGTACTACCACGCGGTCGACATCTTCGGCGTGACGCCGATGGTGGACGGCAACAAGTCCGTCGTCTGAGACACCGACACACAGACACGCCGACACACAGACACGCCGACACACAGACACGCGGACGCACACACGGACGCACGAGTAAGGGCCCCTCGCTCTCGCGAGGGGCCCTTGCCCTGTCTGTGCGCCGCCAGGGACTCGAACCCCGGACCCGCTGATTAAGAGTCAGCTGCTCTAACCAACTGAGCTAGCGGCGCCTGCTGACTCGAAAATAATACCCGGTGCTCCAGGGTGCTACGGACCACGCTTCCTTGACGGGGCCGGTGGTCAGAGCACCGCGCCGAGGAACTCGCGCGTACGGTCGTGCTCCGGATCGGTGAACATCTTCTCCGGTGATCCGGACTCGATGACCTTGCCGGAGTCGAACATCATGACGTCGTCGGAGATGTCCCGGGCGAAGTTCATCTCGTGTGTGACACAGAGCATCGTGATGTCCGTGGTGCGGGCGATGTCCCGCAGTACGTCCAGCACGCCGGCGACGAGCTCGGGGTCGAGCGCGGAGGTGACCTCGTCCAGCAGCAGGACCTGCGGGCGCATCGCCAGCGCGCGGGCGATGGCCACGCGCTGCTGCTGCCCGCCCGAGAGCTGTGTCGGCTTCGCCTGGCACCGGTCGCCGAGGCCGACCAGGTCGAGCAGCTCACGGCCGCGCTGCTCGGCCTCGTCCCTGCTCAGGCCGAGCACCCGGACCGGGGCCTCCGTGACATTGCGCAGCACGTTCATGTTGGGGAAGAGGTTGAACTGCTGGAAGACCATGCCGATGTTCTTGCGCACCTCGCGGACATGCTTCTCGTCGGCGGGAAACAGCCGGTCGCCGTTGACCGTGATGGTGCCCTCGTCCGGCTTCACCAAGGTCATCAGCAGCCGCAGGATCGTCGTCTTGCCGGAGCCGGACGGGCCGATCAGGGTGACGTGCTTGCCCGGCCGCACCGAGAAGCACAGGTCGTCCAGGACGGTGTTCCCGCCGAACCGCTTGGTCACATTGTCGAAGCGGATCAGCTCGGCGGCCGGATCGGGTGCGGGGGACGCGGCGGATATACCGGCGCTCTTGGCGGTAGGGGTGTCAGCGGACAAGACGACGCTCCAGGGCTCGCATGAGAAGAGAAGCCGGGTAGGCGATGAGGATGAAGGCCACACCGACCACGGTCAGCGGCTCGGTGTACTGGAAGGTGGTCGCGCTCTCCAGCCGGGACTGCTGGAGGATCTCCAGCACGCTGATCCCGGCGAGCAGCGGGGTGTCCTTCAGCATCGAAATGACGTAGTTGCCCAGCGCCGGCACGATCCGCCGGATCGCCTGCGGAAGGATCACCGACACCCAGGTCCGGCCGACCGGCAGGCTGAGCGCCGTGGCCGCCTCCCACTGTCCCGCGGGCACCGCGTCGATGCCGGCCCGGTAGACCTGTGCGGTGTACGTCGAGTAGTGCAGGCCGATCGCGATCGTGCCGGTGGTCAGCCCGGAGAACTGCACACCCCACTCGGGCAGGACGAAGAAGAAGAAGAACAGCTGCACCAGCAGCGGGGTGTTCCTGATGAACTCGGTGATGACGTTCACCGGCCAGCGGACGAAGCGTGTCGGGGCCCGGAATCCGATCGCCCAGACCAGGCCGAGCGTGAAGGAGAGCAGCGAGCCGAGCACCAGGACCTGCAGGGTGAGGAGCAGGCCGTCCCAGAAGCGTGGCATGAAGTCCGCCACCGCGGACCAGTCCCAGCCGTTCATCGGGCGCCTCCCGGCGTCGTGGCGATGCCGATCCCGGCCTTGGTCCTGCGTTCGAGGGACCGCATACCGCGGGCGAGGACGAACGCGATCACGAAGTAGATCACCAGCGTCACCGAGTAGATCTGGGCGCTCTCCTGGGTGGCCAGGCGCACCAGATAGGCGGCGAACGACACATCGGCCACGCCCAGCAGGGAGACCAGCGCCGTGCCCTTCAGCAGCTCGATGAGCAGATTGCTGAACGGCGGGATCATCTCGGGCACCGCCTGCGGCAGCATGATCAGCCGCATACGCTGCCAGGGCGTGAAGTTCAGCGCGATGCCGGCCTCACGCTGCGCCGGTGCCACGGAGTTCAGCGCGCCGCGCACGACTTCCGCTCCGTACGCTCCGTACGACAGCCCCAGCGCCAGCACGGCCGCCCACATCGGGACGAGGGCCCAGCCGAACAGGCCCGGCATGACGAAGAACAGCCAGAACATCAGCACCAGTGCCGACGTGCCACGGAAGATCTCCGTGTAGAAGCCCGCGAGGAAGCGGACGAAGCGCGAGCGGTGGGTGCGGGCCATGCCCACTCCGAAGGCCACGGCGGTGGCCAGGGCGGCGCTGTACAGGGTGAGCTGAAGGGTGATCCAGATGCCGGGGAGTACCCAGTTGGTCCAGAGGCCGGCTGTCATGCGCACAGCTCCTCTGCGGTCAGTGTGGTCATCTCCGACTCGGTGAAGCCGAACGGCTTCAGGATGCGGAACAGCTCGCCGCTCTTCTTCATCTTGTGGATCTCGGTGTTGAAGGCGTCCCGCAGACCGGTGTCGGTGGGGCGGAAGGCGAATCCGCCGCCGTCGATCTTCTTCTTGCCGTCCACGAGTGGCGCGAACGGCTTGGTCGCCTCGGCCTTCCGGCTCTTCTTCACCACTTCACGCCCGGTGAGCGCGGTGCCGGCGAATACGTCGACCCGGCCGGACTCGACGGCGTTCAGCCCCGCGACAGGGTCCTGGAGAATGATGATCTCCTTCTCGGGGATGCCCGCGGATATCGCGTAGTCGATCTCCGCGTAGCCGGTGCCCGTGGCGATCTTCGCCTTGGCCCGCACCACGTCCTGGTACGAGTTGAGCCTCTTGGGGTTGCCCTTGCGCACGATGAACGAGTCGAGCATCTGATACTCGGGATCGGCGAAGATGACCTGATCACAGCGCTCTTTGTTGATGTACATCCCGGCCGAGACGACATCGAACTGCTGTGAGTTGAGGCCGGGGATCAGCGAGGAGAAGTCGGTGGCCACGGGCTGTACGCCGCCGATGCCCAGCCGCTTGAAGATCACTTTCGCCAGCTCCACCGCCTCGCCGGTGAAGTCGCCCTGCTCGTTGATGAATCCGTACGGCGCCTCACCGGCGATGCCGAGCCGCACCGTACGTTGCGACTTCAGCCGGGCGAGCGTGTCACCGGAGGGAACTCGGCCGCAGCCGGCGGCGCCGAGGGCCCCCGCGGCGCCCAGCACCGCCGTGCCCAGCAGCACCGATCGGCGGCCTATGAGTCGTTTTGTGGTTCTTTCCGTGTCGTGCTCTGGTGGTGGAGCCATGGGCGCGCGGCTACCCGGCTCCATTCGGGTTATGCACATCGGTTTGAGCCGATCATGTGCCCTTGACTCAACGGATCAGATGAGGACGATGAGGAGATGACCGACCGATTTGTGACTGTGTCGCTGGACAAGCGCGGGGTGCAGTGCACCGCGAAACTCCTGGATGACCGGGCTCCGGTCACCTGCCAGGCAGTGTGGGAGGCGCTGCCACTGGGCTCGGACGTGTACCACGCGAAGTACGCGCGCAATGAGATCTACGCGCTGTTTCCGGCCTTCGCCGCCGAGGAACCACCGCTGGAGAATCCGACCGTGACCCCCATTCCGGGGGATCTCTGTTACTTCACCTTCTCCGACACGGAGCTGGGCACCTCGTCCTACGGCTATGACGAGAAGGCCGTCAGCGGCCGCCGCACCGTCGTGGACCTCGCCCTCTTCTACGAGCGCAACAATCTCCTGATCAACGGCGACATGGGCTGGATCCCCGGCATCGTCTGGGGCACGGTGGTCGACGGCCTCGACCGGATGGCCGAGGCCTGTCAGGACCTGTGGCGGGCGGGCGCCATCGGCGAGACGCTCAGCTTCCGCCGGGCGTAAAGGCCCGTCGGCCCGCCGGACCGCTTCCTCGCCCCTCGCTCGCCCGCCGGCCCGCCCTCCCGCCGCTCAGTTGGCGGCCGGCGCCGGGATGCGCGCCGCGCCCGACTCGTACAGCGCGTGCGCGGCGCGCATCACCAGCGCGTCCGCGTGCCGGGCGCCGACCAGCTGAAGCCCGATCGGCAGCCCGTCCCCGTCGACCCCGCACGGCACGGTGGCGGCGGGCTGCTGAGTCAGGTTGAACGGGTACGTGAACGGCGTCCACGCCGTCCAGCGGCGCTGGCCCGAGCCGCTGGGAGTCTCCCGCCCCGCCTCGAACGCGGTGATCGGCAGGGTCGGGGTGACCAGCAGGTCGTACGACGCGTGGAACCGGCCGAGGCGCCGGCCCAGCTCCATCCGCGCGTCCACCGCCGCCAGATAGTCCAGCGCGCTGTAGCGCGTGCCCTCCTCGATGATCTCCCGCAGCCCCGGGTCGAGCAGCTCACGCTGCTCCGTGCCGAACGACTGCACCAGCCGGGCCGCGCCGCTGAACCAGAGCGTGTGGAAGGCCTCCACCGGGTCATGGATGTCCGGGTCGGCCTCCTCGATGTACGCCCCCAGATCAGCCAGCCGGCTCACCGCGCCCCGCACGGCCGCGGCCACCTCGGGGCGCACCGCGACCTGCCCGCCGAAGGACGGGGAGTACGCGATCCGCAGCCCCTTCACGCCGTCCGTCAGCGCGCCGCTCATGGTCGCCGCCGGGGCCAGCTGCGACCAGTCCCGCCAGTCCGCGCCGCTGATCACATCCAGCAGCAGCGCGGCGTCCGCCGCGTCCCGGGTCATCGGCCCGGCGTGCGCGAGCGTGCCGAAGGGGCTGGACGGATAGAGCGGCACCCGGCCGTACGTCGGCTTGAGCGCGAAGATCCCGCAGAAGGACGCCGGAATACGGACCGAGCCGCCGCCGTCCGTACCGATGGACAGCGGGCCCGCGCCCAGCGCCACCGCCGCCGCGCTGCCGCCGCTGGATCCGCCCGAGGTCCTGGACAGGTCGTACGGATTGCGCGTCACCCCGTTGAGCGGGGAGTCCGTGACGCCCTTCCAGCCGAACTCCGGAGTGGTCGTCTTGCCGACGAGCACCGCGCCGTGCTCGCGCAGCCGCGCCACGGCCGGCGAGTCCTCGTCCCAGGCGCCCTCGGCCGATACGGCCCTGGAACCGCGCAGGGTGGGGCCGCCGCGCTGCAGGAAGATGTCCTTCACCGAGACCGGCACCCCGTCGAGCAGTCCCTGTGGCTCCTTACCGCGCCACCGCCCGGCCGCCGCCTCCGCCTGGGCGAGCGCCGCCTCGGCGTCCACCCGGACGAAGGCATTGACCAGCGGCTGCACCGTCTCGATCCGTTCCAGCACCGCGCGGGTCGCGTCGACGGGCGAGAAATCGCCCTTCTCGTAGCCGGACAGGAGCTGCCGTGCGGTCAGGTCGGTCAGGAACGCGTGATCAGTCATGCATGGGGACGTACCCACGTTTCTTGTCCACCACGTTCGGGAGCGGCTTTCCGGCGGCCCAAAGTTCATACAAGTCAACGAATTGCTGGGCCAGCCGGTCGCGCCAGCCGACCGTGTCGCCGCTCATGTGCGGGGACACGATCAGGCCGGGGACGTCCCACAGCGGACTCTGCGCTGCCAGCGGCTCCTGCTCGAAGACATCGAGCGCCGCGCCCGCGATCCACCGCTTGGACACCGCGGCGACGAGATCGTCCTCGGCGACGAGCTGGCCGCGGCCCACATTGATGAAGTGCGCGGAGGGCTGCATCAGACCGAAGAGCCGCGCGTCGAACATCCCGCGCGTCGCGTCGGTGAGCGGCGCCGCGCAGATGACCCAGTCGGCCCCGGTGAGCAGCCGGTCCAGCTGGTCGGCTCCATGGACGCCGGGACGCGCCGTACGGCCGGTGACGGCCACCGTCACCCCCAGCGCCCGCAGCGTGGCGGCGATGGCGCGGCCGATCGGGCCCGCGCCGACCACGACCGCCTTGCTGCCCGCGACCCGCAGCCCCTCGCGATGGCGCCAGCGGCGCTGACGCTGGAGCTCCAGCGTCCCGGGAATGTCCTTCGCCATCGCGAGGACGAGCCCTGCCACATATTCGGCGATGGGTTCCTCGAATATGCCCCGGGCGTTGGTGACGATTGTCTCGGAGTCGATCAGTTCGGGGCAGAGCAGCCGGTCCACCCCCGCGCTGGCGGTGTGTACCCAGCGGGGCCGCGGGCCCTCGCCGGGCCAGGCGTTCCGTACCGCGTCGGAGGTGAAATCCCACGCCAGCAGTACATCGGCGAGTGGGAGCTGAGCCGCGAGGCTGTCCTCGTCGGCATACTGGATCCGGGCCCGTCCGGTGAGTCGGCCGAGCCGCGGCGGCGGGTCCGCCTCCAGGACGAGCAGGGTGGGTGCTGGCATGGGGAAGAGCCCTTCTGCCGGTACGGTTCTGCCGGTTTGCCAGTGCGAATACACTGGTCGGACGGGGTGAATCCGCCGGTTCGGCGGTGCCCGGGGCATTTCGCCCGGGAAAAATCCGTGCAACGTCTGAGATGCGCGGATTGACCAAGCTCGCACCTGGCTCCTACCGTCGTCAATAACAGGCTAAGGGGGCCAGACTTGCAAGTCTCCTTTCTCGGTGGACCGCAGCCGCAGCGTGGTGTCGGTGTGGTCGCCCCATTCGATTTCGCGCTGGATCGCGAGTTGTGGCGTTGGGTGCCCGACGAGATCTCGCTGCGCGTGACCAGAACGCCCTACGTTCCGGTCGAGGTCTCCCTTGACCTCGCCCGGCTGGTCAGCGAGCACGAAACGCTCGGTGAGGCGGTCAGGGCGCTCGGCGCGTCCGAGCCCGAGGTGATCGCGTATGCCTGCGCCTCGGGCAGTTTCGTCGGCGGTCCGGCCGGTGAGCGGGCCATGTGCGAGGCGATGACCCGGGCCGGCGAGGTGCCCTCGCTGACCACCTCCGGCGCGCTGGTCGAGGCGCTGGAGGAGCTGGGTGCCGGCCGTATCGCGCTGGTCACGCCCTATACGGAGTCGGTCACCCAGTCGCTGGAGGACTATCTCGGCGAGGTCGGGGTAACGGTCACGGGTCGCGCTTTTCTGGGACTGACCCGGCACATCTGGAAGGTGCCGTACCGCTCAGTCGTGGACATGGCGCGGCAGGCCGTCGTAGGGGCGGCCGACGCGCTCTTCATCAGCTGCACGAATCTCGCCACGTACGACGCGATTCCGCAGCTGGAGGCCGAGCTGAGGATGCCGGTGCTGTCCGCCAACCAGGTCACCATGTGGGCGGCGCTCCGCAGGCTCGGCGCGCATGCCGTCGGTCCGTACCAGGGGCTGCTGCTCGACCGGCCGGCGCAGACGATCCTGCCGATCCCTCCGGTGGAGGTGTTGCCGTCGGTGGAGGACCTGCCGCCGGTCGCTCCGATGGCTCCCATGGCTCCCATGGCGCCGATGGCACCGATGGCGCCGGTCGGGCCCGCGCCGGTCGGACCGGCGCTGGAACTGCCGCCGGAACCGAAGCCGGATGAACAGGAAGGCTGGACATGACCACCGTCGGACTCCTCTATCCCGGGCACTCCGCCGAGGACGAATACCCGCGCATGGAGATGCTGCTCGGCAGCGGCTTCAGACTGGCCGTCGTCCACACCGACATCGGTGAGGACGCCCACCGCGTGGAGGCACTCCTGCGGATGGGCGCGCCGGAGCGGCTCGCGGAGGGCGTGGAGGAGATCCGGCTGGCAGGGGCCCAGTCCGTGGTGTGGGCCTGCACGAGCGGAAGCTTCGTGTACGGATGGGAGGGCGCGCACGAGCAGACGCGCGCCCTGGCCTCGGCGGCCGGGCTCCCGGCGTCGAGCACGTCGTTCGCCTTCGTCCACGCCGCACGGGAGCTGGGCGCGCGGCGGGTCGCCGTCGCGGCGACCTATCCCGACGATGTCACCGGGTATTTCACCGCCTTCCTGAAGGCGGCGGGGTTCGACGTGGTCGCGGACCGGGCCAGCGGGATCATCACGGCGGCCGAGGTCGGCACCTGGGGCTGGGAGCAGGTGCTCGAACTGGCCCGCGCGGGCGACCACCCGGACGCGGACGTCGTGCTGATGCCGGATACGGCGCTGCATACGGCGGGGTATCTGACCGAGCTGGAGGAAGCGCTCGGCAAGCCGGTGCTCACGGCGAACCAGGTGACGGTCTGGGAGGGCCTGCGGCTGGCGGACCGCCGGGCCTGGGCGCCGAAGCTGGGCACGCTGTTCGCGACCCGGGTCTAGGCCGTGTCCGCAAAGTAGCGCCTGGCCGGCGGTGGCGGCGGCTCTCCGTTACTGTCCACGCCTCCTCCCGGCAAGGCGGGTCGGGAGGAGGCGTGGAGGGAGATGTCAGACGCCTTCATGCCTCTGCCACGACCGGACAGGGCCTAGGCCTGGACGACCCGCTCGGCGATACCCTTCTTGATCGTCACTTCAACCTTCATGCCGCCGTCCTTTGCGGCCATCTCCAGCTCGTCGGCGGTGCAGCTCTCCAACGCCGGAGTCTCGGGATCACCGCAGATCTCGCCGCCCTGGATCTGCGTGTCCTCGGCGAGGTAGAAGGGGCGGCCGTCCACCTCCAGCTTGCCGGGTGCCAGATAGGTCAGCGTGCCGGTGACCGTACCGTCCTTACGGTTCTTGGCACTGGCTTCCGAGTCGCCGGCGCCCCCGCCCGCTCCGCCGATAATCTTGGTCGCTATGCCCTTCTTGATCTCTACCTCGGCCTTGACCGTCCCGGTCTGGGCCGCCTCCTCGGCCTCGGCGGGGGTGCAGCTCTCCACCGCCGGAGTCTCGGGATCACCGCAGATCTCGCCGCCCTGGATCTCTGTGTCCTCGGCGAGGTAGAAGGGACGGCCGTCCACCTCCAGCTTGCCGGGTGCCAGATAGGTCAGCGTGCCGGTGACCGTACCGTCCTCACGGTTCTCGGCACTGGCTTCCGTGTCGCCGGCAGCATCGGCGGGGGCGCCCGCATCGGCGGGGGCGTCCGCACCGGACGAAGCGCCCGCACTGGAGGAAGCGCTCGCACTGGAGTCGGCAGCGGAATCTTCGGGGCCGCACGCGGTGAGAAACAGACCGGTAGCGGCCAGGAAACCGACGGCGGCGAGCGTACGGGGACGGGTGCGGTTGAGAGACATTTCAGAGTGCCCTTTCGGCGTCGATTTCTTGTGACCTTAGCCCGCCAAACGCCGTACGCATCAAGCCTGTTGGTCAGCGCCCACCTCTGTTGCACAGCCGAGGTGAACCGGTGGTATCTGTTACAGGGGGCCGTTCCGCTGTGACCATCCAGAAGCACACGGGAGGGCTGCGGGCAGCCCTTGGGGAATAACCGGAGAGGCCCTCCTGTTGAAGCCGGTTCGTACTGTCTTCATGCGCAGGAGGGTCTGACCGGTGGACGACGCGAGTCGAGGCACGACGGACGCGATTCGAGGCACGGCGAACGGAACCGCTCCCGTACCGCTGTCCGTACTGGACCTGGTCACGGTGGGCACCGGCTCCACCGCCACCCGGTCCTTGCGGACCAGCGTGGAGCTGGCGCGGCTCGCCGAGCGCAGGGGCTACCACCGGCACTGGGTCGCCGAACACCACTCCATGCCGGGCGTCGCCTCGTCCTCGCCGGCGGTGATCCTCGCCCATCTCGCCGCCCACACCGAGCGCATCCGCCTCGGCTCCGGCGGCGTGATGCTGCCCAACCACGCGCCCCTGGTGATCGCCGAGCAGTTCGGCACCCTGGAGGCGCTCGCCCCGGGCCGTATCGACCTGGGCCTGGGCCGCGCGCCCGGCACCGACGGGGCGACGGCCGCGGCGCTGCGCCGCTCGGACCGGCTGAACGAAGGTGCCGACGACTTCCCCGAGCAGCTCGCCGAGCTGACCCGCTTCCTGGACGACGACTTCCCGGACGGGCATCCGTACTCCCGTATCCACGCGGTCCCGGGACCGGTCCAGGGCCCCGCCGCCCGCCCGCCGATCTGGCTGCTCGGCTCCTCCGGCTTCAGCGCCCGGCTGGCCGGCGTGCTCGGACTGCCCTTCGCCTTCGCCCACCACTTCTCGGCGCAGAACACCATCCCGGCGCTCGACCTCTACCGCGACTCCTTCCGCCCCTCCGCGGTCCTCGACGCCCCCTACTCCGTCATCGGCGTGGCGGCCCTGGCCAGCGACGACGAACGCGAAGCCCGCCGCCAGGTGCTGTCCGGCGCCCTCTCCATGGTCCGCCTCCGCACCGGCCGCCCCGGCCTGGTCCCGACGCCGGAGGAGGCCGAGGCCTACCGCTTCAGCTCACTGGAGCAGGAGTTCGTGAACACCTGGCTCACCAACATCGTCCACGGCACCCCGGACGCGGTCCGCGACGGCCTCAACGACCTCCAGAAGCGCACGGGCGCCGACGAGCTGATGATCACCGCCAACGCCCACGGCGGCGAGGCCCGCCTCCACAGCTACGACCTGATCGCCGACGCCTACGGCTTCCCGGCCTGACGCGTCCGACGCGTACGGCCGCCGGCCCGCCCGGGGTGGGCGGGCCGGGGGGTGTCAGGGGTGGGTGGTGGGGATGGCCTGGGGGTAGTGGAAGAGGGCGGTCGGGTCGTAGCGGCGTTTGATGTCGGTCAGGCGGGTGTAGTTGGCGCCGTAGTAGGCGTTCTGCCAGCGCCGCAGGTCGGGGTCGGGGAAGTTCACGTAGGCGGCCGAGGTCTGCAGCTGGCGGCTCAGGGTGTGGTGGATCGCGCGTGTCTGGTTCACCAGCTCGTTCGACTCGGCGGCCGGGGTGTCCGCCGTCCAGCGGGCGCCGATGTCGATGACATACGTGGCGTCCCGGTGGGGGTAGGCGGTCTCGCGCGGGCCCGGGCTGTCGTTGTGCGCGCCCATGGCGAACAGGGTGACGTAGCCGGTGCCGCGGGCCGGGCCGGGACACCAGTTCCGTACCCACTCGACGATGCTCTCGACCGAGTGCCTCGGCAGCCACCGGTTGGGGACCAGCGACTTCGACGCCATGGCGCCCACTTCGGCCGCGGACATCAGATAGTCCTGGGCCGCCCAGAACTGGCGCTGCTCGATGAACTTCTTGACGGCTTTCAGCTCCAGCACACCGGCCAGGGACTTCCTCAGCTGGTCCGCCGTGCCCAGTCGCTGTCCCAGGACATTGAGGGTGCCCTGTCCGCTTCCGGGGCGGGAGAAGCCGACCCGGACGTCGAAGTCGCCTGCCCGGTCGTGGTCGAGGGTCTCCTGAAGCGCCGCCATCACGCGGACGCCGGCGTCGAGACGGAAGGTCAGGTCGAAGACCGTGGCCCGCCGGCCGCCGATGGGGACGGCGTGGAAGACGAAGCCGGTGTTGATACCGAAGTTGCCGCCCGCGCCGCCCCGGCAGGCCCAGAACAGATCGGCGTTTTCCTCGGCGCTCGCCCGCACCAGCTCACCGTTGGCCAGCACCACATCGGTAGCCTGCAGCCGGTCGCAGGTCAGGCCCCATTTGCGGTCGTTGAAGCCCAAGCCGCCGCCGAGCGTGAGCCCGGCCACCCCCACCCCTGGGCAGCGGCCCCCGGGGAAGTACAGGTTCGCGGCTCTGGCCGCGTACACGTCCGAGTTGGTGGCCCCGCCGCCCACCCGGAGCGTGCGGCTGCCGGTCACCTGTACCTGACGCATCCGGCGCAGCTCGATCAGCAGGCCCCGGGTCGTGGAGTAGCCCGCGTAGTTGTGGCCGCCCGAACGGGGCACCAGCGGGATGCCGTGCGCGGCCGCCCAGCGGACCGCGGTCTGTACGTCCCGCTCGGTGACGCAGGCCACGATTCCGGCGGGCCGGATGTCCGCGTACCGCAGATTGTCGGGCGGGGCCAGCCGTCCGTACTCGCCCTCGCCCGGCCGGTAGAGACCGGCCGCCGGGCTGAGGAGCCGGCGCAGTTCGCGCCAGGCGGCCCGCTCCGGCCCCCGCGCGGCGACAGCGGAACCGGCAGCGGGAGGGGAGAAGGGGGGTGAGGCGGGGGGTGTGAAGGGGGGTGCGGCCTGGGCCGTGGCGGGCGCGGCCACCAGCCCGGCCGTCAGTCCCGTCGCTGTCGCTCGCGTACCCAGGCGCAGCACATCACGTCGACTGGTCACAGTCGGAAGCCTTTCTTGAGTCACCCGTACGTCCGGGGTCTTCTCCGGGAGTACCACGTCAGCCAGGAATCTGCTACGCAGCGTGACCATCATGGCGAATTCGGGTGACACAAGGTCACCGGCACACCGGGCCGGTGCGGATCCGTCGGCTCAGAGCCTGTCGGGTGGCCTTCGATCGGAGAGCGGACGCGGTCTGGTGCGTGCGATTCCAAGGCGCCGGGATGTCCTCGTAGCGGAGCTACTAGGGCATTTCGGCAACGCGGGAAGCGTGCGTGCCAGGGCGTGGCCGCCCGATCAGAGGTCATCCGACAGGCTCTCAGGCTTCCAGCGGGCTGACGGCGATCATCTCCGCGATCCGCTCCGGTGCCACCGGGCGCGAGAACAGCCAGCCCTGCCCGGTGTCGCAGCCGATCCGCTGAAGCCGCGCCGCCTGGCCCGAGGTCTCCACGCACTCCGCGGTGACCGTCAGCCCCAGCCGGTGCGCGAGCTGGACCATGGCCTCGACGATCGTCTCGTCGGCCGGGCTCGGATGGACCCCTTCGTCGTACCGGAAGCCGCGGACGAACGAGCCGTCCAGCTTGAGGACCGAGACGGGCAGTCTGCTGAGATACGCGAGGTTCGAGTAGCCGGTCCCGAAGTCGTCGATCGCGATCCGTACGCCCATGTCGCTCAGGGCCTGGAGCGCCTGGAGGGGCCGGCCCGCCGAGCCCATCACCGCGGACTCCGTCAGCTCCAGTTGCAGCAGCTGCGGCGCGAGACCGGTCTCCGCGAGGATCTCGGCCACATCCGCGACCAGATCGGAGTCCCAGACCTGGCGTACGGCGACATTGACGCTGACGAAGAGCGGCCGGACGCGCGGATGGTCCTTCTGCCACTGCCGGGCCTGGCGGCAGGCCGTACGCAGCACCCACCGGCCGAGCTGCACGATCGAGCCGTCCTCCTCGGCGATCCCGATGAACCGATTCGGCGCGAGGGTGCCGAACTGCGGGTGGTTCCAGCGGACCAGCGCCTCCACGCCCCCCACGATCCCGTCGGCCATCCCCACCAGCGGCTGGTACTGGAGCACGAACTCGTCGCGTTCGATGGCCGGGCGCAGTGACGAGGTGAGCGCCTGCCGGGTCATCCGGTGCGCGTTGCGCTCCGGGTCGAAGAGGGTCCAGCGGGCCTTGCCGTCGGCCTTCGCCCAGTACAGCGTGGTGTCGGCGGCCTGCATCAGACCGGTCGGGGTGGTGCCCGCCGTGCTCCGCTCCACGACCCCGATCGACGCCGAGACCGAGAGCCGCTGCCCGCCCAGATCGAAGGGGCGCTGGAGCGCGCTGAGCACGGAGCGGGCGAGGTCGGCGAGTTGCTCCGTACCGGTGGAGTCCTCGACGAGGATCGCGAACTCGTCACCGCCGAGCCGGGCGACCAGATGGCCGCCGCTGCGCGTGTACCCGTCGTGGTCGGCGCATTCGGTGAGCCGGCTCGCGACGGCGGCCAGCAGCCGGTCGCCGGTGCGGTGGCCGAGGGTGTCGTTGACGGCCTTGAACCCGTCGAGGTCGAGGTAGCACAGGCCGATCCGCCCTGTTCCGCCATCGCCATTGCCATCGCCGGTGCCGGGGCTGTCGCCGGTGCCGGTGTCGTCGCGGTGGGACGCGCCTTCCACGTACAGTCCGCCCTCCACGTACGAGGCACCCTTGACCTGCGCCGAAGCCTCCAGCGCCGAGGCGAGCCGCTCGAAGAACAGCGTGCGGTTCGGCAGCCGGGTCACCGGATCGTGCATCTGGAGATGGCGCAGCCGTGCCTGCAGCTCGCGCCGGTCGCTGATGTCCGCGATCGACAACAGCACGGTCGGGCTCTCCGGCACGGGCGAGACGGTGATCTCGGCCCAAAGGGCGTGCCCGCTGGAGTGCTTGAGGCGGCGGGTGCAGCGGAACCGGGAGCGCCGGCTGTCCAGCACCTCGCGGTAGGCGTGCCAGGTGCGGGGGTCGGATTCGAGGTCGACGAGATCGGCCGCGGCCTGTGCGGAGAGCGCGGCGGGCTCGATGCCGAGGAGCGCGGCGAGCGCGTCGTTGGCGCTGATGACCAGGCCCTCGCGGTCGAGAACGGCCATCGCCAGATGGGCGGCCCGGAACGCGGCGCCGTAGTCGCGCAGCTCGGCGGCGGTTCTGCCGAGGGTATGACGCTCCGTGACCGGTGGCCGTACGGTGCCTGGCGCCGCGACTGTCGCGGAGTGCGGCCCTTCGGGGGTTCCGCTCACGGCTCGCTCCCGCGGTGCAGTGTTGTCGTACAGGGTGGTCGGAACGGTCGGCCAGGGAAAGTGTGCCGATCATAGAGGGAGGCCGGGCGGCCATTCCAGCTCCGCGCACGGAACGGGACCGCGAAAAGCCGCGGGAATGTCGCCGGACGATCGTTTATGCCTGCCTGTGGCCCTGGGCGAGCCCCTCGTGATCGGTTGTGACTTTCCGTGATCCACCGGGGTGTCGCAGCGCGGCGGACGCGGTCACCGCGGGCCGGGGATGTCGCGGGTGACCGGCGGGTGACGGGCGGGTGCCGGGCTTCTCGGGGATATCCGGGCTCCTCACCCGTGTGGGGCAGCGGAACAGGGCGTCTCACCACAAACCAGCACAAGGTGGGTGAGGTGTCCCCCAACCGCAGCCGGAGGTCCATGTGGAGCGTCAGCAGCCACCCGGGGGAGTGGACCGGCCGCGCCTGCGCAGCGGCGCCGCCGCCCTCACCTCCCTCGTGGCGCTCGCCGCCACGTCCCTGGTCGCGGGGCCCACGCTGGCCACGGCCTCCGAAGGACCCTGCGCCCTGCCCCGTACCCCCGCCCATCACTCGCTCGGCCTCGACACCTGGAACACCGCCTACCCGCGCCCGGACCGTGACCTCGACGCGGTCATGGTCTTTCTCTCCTTCCCGGACTCCAAGCCGCTGACCGATCCGCGGGAGCTGGCGGCCGATCACTTCCCGGCCACCAGCCGCTTCTACGAGCGGGCCTCGTACGGGAAGTTCACGCTGCGGGCGCACCCCGAGCTCCAGTGGCTGCGGATGCCGCGCACCTCCACCTCGTACGGGATGCGGCGTGACTGGAACCCCAAGCGGCGCACCGCCTATCTGCGTGACGCGGTGAAGGCCGCCGATCCGCTGGTCGACTTCTCCCGCTACGACGTCGTCTATCTGGTCGCCGACCCGGACGCGCCGGGCGTCGACTCCGACGCCACGAAGGTGGTGAATTTCGAACGGCCGATGAGAGCCGACGGGACGGACATCAAGCGCATCGTCACCGTCTTCGAGCGGCATCCGCCGGACCGCAATGTCCTGGCCCACGAGAGCGGGCATGTCTTCGACCTGCCGGACCTCTACCACCGGCCGGCGGACGGCAAGGGCGACTGGGACACCTATGTCGGGGACTGGGACGTGATGGGCAGCCAGTTCGGTCTCGCGCCCGATCTCTTCGGCTGGCACAAGTGGAAGCTGGGGTGGCTGGACCGGCGGCAGGTGCGCTGTGTGGACCCGTCGGGTACGAGTCTGCTCACCCTGGAGCCGATCGCCGCCGCACCGGCCGTGGGCGGGAGCAGCGGGACGAGGCTGGCGGTCGTCAGGACCGGCGAGGACACCGCCCTCGCCATCGAGGCGCGCGCCGCGACCGGCAATGACGCCCACACCTGCACCGAGGGCGTGCTGATCTACCGGGTGCGGAGCCGGACGGCGTCGGGTGGCGGGCCGGTCGAGGTGGTGGACGCCCATCCGCGCAGTGAGGCCTGCTGGGACCAGTCGGTGTACCCGCCGCTGGCGGACGCGCCGCTGGAGGTCGGCGAGACCTTTACGGTCCCGGGGGAGCGGACGAGGGTGGAGGTGGCGGACCGCACACCCGCGGGCGCCTGGACGGTCAAGATCACCCCGGGGGCGTGACACGAAAAAGCCCCTCGCGAGAGCGAGGGGCTTTTCCCGTCTGTGCGCCGCCAGGGACTCGAACCCCGGACCCGCTGATTAAGAGTCAGCTGCTCTAACCAACTGAGCTAGCGGCGCCTGCTGACGTCGTAGACCTTAGCACCCGGATCGGCGCGAGGAAAAATCGATATACGGAGGCCGGGTCCGGGGCCGTTTCAGGTGGTCAGGAGCGTGACCGCGGCCCTGGCGCGGGGTACGGCTCCGGCCCGGGGGCGGGGGGTACGTGCCGTCGCGCGGGCCACCCGCACACAGGCCCAGAGCAGCACGTCGGGCCCCGGCAGCCACGGATGGCGGGTGTCGGGGGCGACCACCCAGCGCGGCCCCGACGAGGCGCCGGCGGCGAGCGCCGGTACGGTCACCGCGTCGCCGGTGCCGTGACAGAGCAGGGGCGGTACGGCGCCGGCCCGCCCGCCGGGTCCTGAGTCGACAGGTCCTGAGTCGCCGGGCCCCGAATCGACAGGTCCGGAGGCAGCGGGCCCTGAGTCGCCGGGCCCTGAGTCGCCGGGTTCTGAGCCACCGGGCCCTGAGCCATCGGCCCCCGGGGTGCCCCACTCCTCCCAGGAGAGCAGGGCCGGTAACCGCTGGGCGGTGCCGGGCGCGGCGAAGAGCAGCATGCGGCCGTGGTGCGCGGCGACCGGCCCGGAGCCCGGTCCTTCGGACCACAGCCGGTTCAGCATGCGGCGGCCGAAGATCGCCGGGACGTTCACCACGTCGAAGGTGGAGCCGCAGGGGAGTACGCCGGGAGCGGTCGGGTGCGCGGCCCAGAGGGAGAGCGTGGAACGGGGATACGGTCCTGCGGAGGCGAGCCAGTCGGCGCCGGCCGCGGTGACCTGCGCGGTGTGATGGCGCCCCTCGTCACGGAGGAGGCTGAAGATGTCGGTGCGGCGCTCGTCGTCGCTCGTGCCGGGGGTCAGCGGGGATTCATCTCGTAGCCATACGCTCATGACACTCAGGTCTACTGGCAGTAACGGTTCTGTTTCGGAGAGTTCGCAGAAACCGGGACAGGGCAGGGCGGAGAGGCGTAACCTTCGCCCCGGCATATGCCATATGCCTGGCGCTCTACCCCTCAGCGGGATATTCGGGAGCAGTCCCGGCGCTCGGGCCGGGACCGGCCACCCCCTGATGAGGCATTACTTCCCGGACAGGCCGTCGCCGCGCAGCAGGTCCCGTCCGAACTCGACCATCTTCTTGGCATAGTCCTCGGTCCACTCCGCGCGCCGCGCGATGTCCGCGACCGTGAGCCGGTCGAAGCGGCGCGGATCGGCGAGCTGGGCGGCGGCGACCGCTTGGAACTCGACGGCCCGGTCGGTCGCGGCACGGAACGCGAGCGTCAGCTCGGTGGCTCTGGCCAGCAGCTCCGCGGGGTCGTCGAGGGATTCGAGGTCGAAGAAGTGCTCGGGGTCGGCGACCGCCTCCGAGGGCTCGAAGAGCAGCGGTGCGGGCCGAAGCCGCCGCTCGCTCCGCTCGGGATCCGGCATCTGATTCCTCCTGCTCGTGCGTGTACAGGCCCCTGGGCCACCGTCCATTGTCCCGCCCACCGCAAGTGGGCCTCCGGGGGCGTGCGACGCCCCGCGTGCGCGGGGGCCGCACGCGGGGCGGGAACCCCGGCGTCCAGCTGCCCCGCGTGCGGCCCCCGCCGCTCACGGCTGCAAGCTCACCACCCGTTGCTCATGGCCGCCAGCTCACCCGGTGCTCCGACAGCCGCGCCAGGACCGCGTGGTTCGCCTCCCAGCCGTCCGGGAACTTCACCGTGACCCCCAGCTGGACCGGCTCCGTCGACGGGTGCTCGTCGAGCAGCTCCGCCACACCCGCGCGGCACACCACGACACAGGCGTGCCGATGGCGGGAGGCGAGCACGCACAGCCGGCCCGTCTCCAGATGGAACGCCGTCGCGTCGGGCCGGCCGGAGAGCGGGTGCAGCACCACGGTGACATCGAACTCACGGCCCTGAAGCCGGTTCGCCGTGTCCACGGCGACCCCGCTCACGCCCAGCTCCGCGAGGGCCGCGCGGACCGCCGCCGCCTGGTCCCGGTGGGCCGTGCCGACCGCGACCCGGTCGGCGGTCACCGGCGCCGGGTCGGGGGAGCGCTCGCTCGTCGCCACGCCCCCGCGGTCCAGCAGCCTGCGGACCACCAGGGCCACGGCCCGTACCGCCTCGGGGTCCGTACGCGGCGTACGGCGGGCGGGCAGCTCCAGCAGCCCCCAGCCCGACTCGGCCGCTTCGTCGAGCACCCGGTCGGGGCCCGAGCCGTCGGACGCGACCCCGAATGTGAGCCGCCGGTCGCCGGGGCCCGTACCGCTGCGGAACGGGGTGTACGGGTAGAACGCGTCCGACACGAGAGGCGCGGCGGACGCCGGCAGCCGCCAGGAGACGGGCAGCCGGTGCTGGGGCAGCTCGGGGTTGTGCGCGAGGAGCGTGGAGACCGCGCTCGCGGACGGGTCGTACGACAGCCCCGCCCACTGGTCCGCGCCCACCACGCTGAACGGGTCCAGCTGGCCGGGGTCACCGACGAACAGCGCGTGTTCGAAGAGGCCCGCGACGGCGAGCAGCGCGTCGGAGCGCATCTGGTAGGCCTCGTCCACGATGGCGTGCCGCCAGGGCTCGACGCCCTGCACATGCGCCCATTTCGCGGCCGTCGAGATGACGACGTCGAGGCCCGCCAGGTCCGCCGCCTTCGCGGACTTGCGGACGTTCGGCAGGTCGTCCAGCGCCTTGTCGTACGGGTCGGGGTCGTTGCTGTGCAGCCGGCCGACCGGCAGCCCGGGATCCTTCTCCGCGAGCCGCGCGACCAGGTCGTCCACCTGGGCGTTGGTCTGCGCGACGACCATCAGCGGCCGCCCCGCCGCGGCCAGTTCCCGGGCGGCCCGCACGACGAGGGTCGACTTGCCCGCCCCGGGCGGCGAGTCGACGACGACACCGCGGTGCGCGCCGTGCAGGGTGTCGCGCAGGATCGCGTCGGTGGCGCGGGTGGCGGCGGCGCCGGGATCGAAGACGGCGGGCGCGGTCACAGGAAGTCCTCCTCGGTCACGGGGTCCGGGCCGGTGCCCGCGTTCTCGCCGGTGGCGTACGGGCCCGGAAGCGCATCCGGAACCGCACCTTCCGCACCCGGGGGCCCGCCGTGGGTCCAGGGCGTCTCTTCCGGGTCGGGCAGTTTCGGGCCGCCGCGCTGGTCGTGCTCGAAGAGCGTCCAGGCGATCCGCTCACCCTTCTCCGGCACGGAGCCGGGCGCGGGCTCCTTGCTCCTGCCCATGCGGTCGGTCAGCCGCAGCACCAGCACGGCGCCGTCGCCCGACTCCTCGTACCGCACGAACTCCGCCGACTGTGGCTTGCCGTCCAGCGAGCGGTACACCTTCGTGCGCTCGCCCAGATGCGGCAGGTCGTCGGTGCGGACGGTGACCAGCGGACGCGGCGACGGGCGCTTGCTCTCGCTGTACGCCATCACCACCTCCGTCACCTCACTCAGGAATGCCTCCCCGGACAGCCTGCGCCCGGCGAGCACCAGCGGGTCGTCCAGCGCCTCCTGCGCCTCCAGCTGCGCCTGCGCCGTCTCGCGCGAGGCGAGCTTCTGCGCGGCGGTTACCGCGTCGTCCCTGCGCGGCTGCGGCGGCTCCCCGGCGCGCACCCGGTCGCGATGGCCGGTGAACGACCAGCGGTCGCGCGTCCAGCGGTCGGTGACCCGCGCCCCCTCCGGCAGCTCCCGCAGCAGATCCAGGCCGCGCCACACCGCGTCCCAGGTCGGCCGCATGACGCCCGCGAGCAGCCGGCGGATCTCCCGCTCGGCGGCGGTCAGCCTGGCCAGCTGCTCCTCCGCGCCCGGACCGTCCTCGGCCGCCGCGAGCGCCTGGCGGGCCCGGTCGTACCGCTCGATCGCGGGCGCCAGCAGCCTGTTGTCGAACGCCGGGTCCGTGGCGGGACCGGCCGGCGGGCACACCAGCTGCCCGCCCCGGTCGCGCTCCAGCTCCGCCCGGAGCGCGGCCTCGGCGCCGGAGAGGCTGTCCGGCGGATCGGTCCAGGCGAGCAGCGCGCCGAGGTGCTGGTCCTCCAGGCTGGACTGCCCCGTCGCCCAGTGACGATTCAGCAGATCGGTCGTCGCGAGCAGCAGCGAGGAGCCGGGCACCCGGGCGCGCTCGCCGTAGTGCGTCAGCCAGCGGCCGAGCAACGGCACGCGCGGGGGCGCCGGATAGGGCGTGTCCGGGTCTTCCTCGGCGGTACGCCGGAACCGCATCGACCGCCCCAGCAGCCGGACGAACTCGATGCCGGGCCGGCTCGGCACGATCAGCTGCGGCGCGTCCACACACAGCTCGACCTCGACCTTGACCCGCTTTCCGGTCTCCGGGTCGGTCTCGTTGCGCTCGGCCGGTTCGATCACGTCGGCGTACGCGTCCAGATACGGCAGCACGGCCTCGGCCAGCTCGCCGAGGAACGCGAACCGCAGATCGCGGTCGCGCGGCTGCGCGACGGTCAGCAGCCGGGGCGCGTCCCGGTCCGTGCCGACGAGCGCGCCGAGCGGGGCGCCGGCCTCGCCCGCGGTGGTGAGCGGGACGAGCACGAGCGGCTGGTCGGAGATCCGCCGGTGCCTGACGGTGGCCAGCGGCTGGGCCTGCCCGCTCGCCACGGCCTCCAGCCGCGCGAGCGTACTGATCAGCGACATACGCCCCCGCCCTCCGTCCGGACCTGTCCCGGCACGCCGCCCCGCGCCGAAGCACCGGCCGCCCCCGCGCTCCCCATGCCCCGCTCGCCGTCAGGCACGTGCACCCGCTCGCCGTCAGGCACCCGCGCTCCGTCCGGCACCCGCTCGCCGCCCAGCACCCGTTCGCCGTCGGGCGGCCGCGCGCTCGCCAGTGCCTCCGCCCGCAGCTCCGCCGCCCTCCGCAGGGCCGCGACCGTCGGGTCCGCCGGGTCACCCGCTTCGCCGTGGGCCGCCGCCAGGACGGCGGTGACCGTGGTCAGCCCGCCCAGTTCGCCCCGTACGCTCCGGCCCAGCGCCTCCACCGCCTCCGCGGTGCGGGCCCGGGCGCGGCAGTGGAACGCCAGCTCGCAGGCGGCCAGGCACTCGGGGGCGTAGGCCGCGGAGACCGACTCCACGGCGGCCGTCAGCTGCTCGCCCGAGCAGTGGTCCACATCGAAGGTCGTGCCCTCGGGCAGCGCCGCCGCGATGTCCTCGATCCGGGTCAGCCTGGTCAGCTGACGGCGCGTCACCGACAGCTGCTTGCGTACGTCGACGACCGAGGCGGCCGGCAGATTGGAGAAGTCCTTGGGGCAGACCAGCAGGACGCGATGGCCCACCTCCGCGCCCGCCGTGCGGACGGCGACCCGCTCCAGCGCCAGCACATACACCGCGGCCTGCCGCGCCGCCGCGCCCACCTTCGCCGCGTCCGCGGAACCGTCGATCATCGGGAAGGACTTGATCTCCACGACCGTCCACCGGCCGTCCGGGTGCACCACCACCGCGTCCGGCTCCAGATAGGCGGGCGAGCCCGCCACCTCAAGGGCGAGCAACGGATGGTCCAGCAGCGCCCAGGCCCCCGCCTCGGTGGCCTCGCGCAGGGCCAGCGCCGTACGCGCCGTGCGTCCCTCGGGGCCGGCCGCCGACAGATCGGGGACGAGGACCTCACCGGGGGCGGGCGCCGGTGCCTGCCCGCCGAGCCGCTCGGAGACCAGCCGCATCAGCTCCGTACCGCCGTCGGCCTTGACCTTGACCTCGAACGCGTTCCCCCGCATGAACGCGAACTGCGACTGGCCGAACGGGGCGGGCGAGCCGAGCGCCGTCGCGAGCGCCGCCTTGTCGACCCCGGCGCCGTCCAGCAGAGCGCGCCGTCGGCAGCCGGGGTTCGCCGCGAGGGCGGCCAGCGCGCGGGCATCGAGCGGATGCGGCGCGACGGCCGGGCCGCGCAGCTCAGCGAGCCGTCGCCGGAGTGTCGTCTGCGGAGGAGGTGCTGGTGCGGGTCCGCTGCCCAGGGAATCGCTCACCCGCGGAAGTCTCGCATCCGCTGCTGACAATCGGGGATGTGCGGGGTGACGGGGACGTACCGGGCACGCGCTCGGCCTGGAAGCGGGCCGCGGCCCGTATCCGGTCGGCGGCCCGCATCGTGGGCCCGGTCAGCAGCGCCCCGGCGGCCATCACCGCGGCGCCCGCGACCGCGTCGAGGAAGTAGTGGTTCGCGGTCCCCATCACCACCACGGTGATCACCAGCGGATAGGCGACGCCCAGCCACCTCACCAGCGGGGTACGGGCGTGCCGCCACAGCAGCACCCCGCACCACAGGGCCCAGCCGACATGCAGGCTCGGCATCGCCGCGTACTGGTTGGTCATCCCGCCCAGACCGCGCGGCGCGCTCGCCTCCGTGCCCCACCAGCCGTACATGCTGTACTGCGCCATCGTGTCGACGAAGCCCTGCCCGGCGTCCAGCAGCCGGGGCGGGCAGGTGGGCAGAAGCGTGAAGCCGACCAGACCGAGGAGGGTGGAGAGCATCAGCCAGGTGCGGGCGGCCCGGTACTGGACGGAGCGGCGGCGGAAGATCCAGACGAGAATGGCCGGGGTGACGAGATAGTGGAGCGAGGCATAGGCGAAGTCGGCGGGTATGCCGAGGGCCGGGGTGCTGGTGAAGAGCCGGTTGAGCGGGTGCTCGGCGTTGAGGAAGAGCGCCTTCTCTATGCGCAGGATCGCCAGTCCGTGGTCGACGGCCGTCGACACATCGCCGCGGGCCAGCAGCCGGCCCGCCGAATAGGCGGCGTAGACCGCCACTATGACTATCAGCTCAGCCCACCAGCGAGGCCGGGGTCGCGGCCGGTACGTCTCGCTGGCGCTGTTCGGCATTCGGACGATCTCCATCATGTTTTCATGCGGCTTTCGGCCGACGTTCAACCGTACGGTGTTCGCGGTCGGATCCTTCGGCCGGGTGTACCCCCGAAGTCACGTTCGACAACCTCACCCCCCTGACGGAGAGTGGGACGCCGAGATCCCCCTGGGGGTTGCCCTTCGTTCAGGTGAGCGATGATGGGACGGCACCCGTTGTGAACTTCAGGGAGAGCCTCCATGGCACCGCGCATGCTCCTCGCCCGGCATGGCCAGACGGCCTGGTCGCTGTCCGGTCAGCACACCGGCAGGACGGACATCCCCCTGCTCGACGAGGGCCGTCGCGGCGCCAAGCTGCTGGGCGAGCGGCTGCATCGCGCGCCCTGGTCGGGGCTGGCCGGCGCGGAGATACGCACCAGCCCGCTGGCCCGCGCGAGCGAGACCTGCGAACTGGCGGGCTTCGGCGACAGGGCCGAGCCGTGGGACGCGCTCATGGAGTTCGACTACGGCGCGTACGAGGGCATGACCCCGGCCGAGATCAAGGCGGCGCGCCCCGACTGGTTCATCTGGCGCGACGGCGTCCCGGAGGGCGAGAGCCTGGCGCAGGTCTCCGCGCGGGCCGACGAGGTCGTCGCGTGGGCGCGCTCGGCCGACCGTGACGTACTGGTCTTCGCGCACGGCCACATCCTGCGCGCGATCGGGGCGCGCTGGCTGGGCGAGGACATCTCCTTCGCGGCCCGTATCCGGCTCGACCCGACGTCGGTCTCGGTGCTCAGCTGGGCGTACGACCTCCCGGCGATCCAGGTCTGGAACGACACGGCGCACCTGGCGTCCTGACCGGGCTCACGGTCCCTGACCTGGCTCCGGCGGTTCGCGGGCGGGGACCGGCGCTCACTTACCGGGGTTCGTCCGGGGGTTCGTCGAGGCGTGGCGGTCCAGGAACGCGCGCACGTCCGGCTGCCGCCGCTGGGGCAGCAGGACCCGGACCGTGGCCGCGAGCCGCGCGTGGATACGGGACGACTGGACCTGGTCCAGCAGGTCGAGCACCTGATGGCCGGCCGCCGCGGCCTCGTCGGGTGAGCCCGCGTGGGCCAGGTCGGTGGCCAGCTCAGCGCGGTAGAGGGCGAGATTGCGGGTGAAGTGCGGATCCTGGAGGACCGTCGCGCGGTAGGCGTGGCGGGCCGCCCGCGACCAGTCGCCGAGCGCCGCGTGGCACAGCGACTCCAGCGCTTCGAGCTCGGGTTCGCCGAAGAAGGACATCCACTCGGGGTCGGCGTCCGAGGGTCCTTGGTCGAAGAGGCCCTGGGCCTGGGACAGGGCCTGCTCGCAGTTCGTACGGTCGCCGAGCCCGGCCCAGCCGCCCGCCTCCCGCAGGGCGAGCAGCGACAGCAGCCGCGGCGACGACAGATGCCGGGCCGCGCGCCGGCCCGCCTGCGCGGCGCGCACCGCTTCCCGGTGCCGGCCGGAATCCCCGGCCAGGAACGATGTATTACAGAAGGCGTGCGCCTCCAGCGCGGGATCGCCCGCCACCCGCGCGGTCGCCAGCGCCTCCGCGTAGTGGGAGCGCGCGTCGTCGTAACGGCCGGAGTCGTGCGCGAGCCAGCCCACCGAGATCGACAGCTCGCCGGCGCCGGAGTGCAGCCGGTCCGCGGTGGAGCGGTGGGTCGCCGTCCCCGCGTCGAGCAGCGCGTGCGCGGCACGCAGCGGCTGGGCGGCCCGCCGGTAGAGCCCGTCGGCGCCGTGCCGGTCGTCGAGGAGTCTGATCCGCCGGACCGCCTCTTCGACGGCGCTCACCTCGGCCTCGCCGACCCGCCGCGGTCGGGGTACGGCCGCGGCGGGCGTGCCGCCGAGACCGAGGGACGCGGCCGCCATCGTGAGGGGGCCGCCGGTCATGAATGCGCGACGCAGCACGTCGCTCTCCTCGCTGATGTCGCTGACGTCGCTGACGTCCGTGAAGTGAGTCGGAGTCGGAGTGGGAGCCGGGGTCGGGACGGAGATCGGGGTCGGAATGGACATCGGGGCCGGGAGGGAAATCGGAGTCGGATTCGAGATCGGGGTGGGGGGTGCGCCGGGGAGGGGCCGCGCCGCCCGGCCGCGTACCTGTTCACGTGCCGAGAAGCCCAGGTCCGTCAGGGTCAGCCCGGGGAACATATGCAGGAAGACCCGTTCGTACGCGTAGTTGGGGCAGCGGATCTCGCCCGCCTCCACCCGTCCGATATAACGCGCGTCGCAGGCGACCTGTTCACCGATCTCCCGCGCCGCCCTGCGTACGGCGGCGGCGAACTCCCCCGGCGAGCGCTGGGCGCGCAGCCGGCGGAAGGCGAGGTTGGGAACTGCCCGAGACGACGCCATGCCGAGCCCTCTCCTGGTACAGCCGGTGGTGCTGCCGGCCGCCCGGCGCACGGTGGTGGCCAACTCCGGTTCTTCCGGCGGGCAAGAAGGTACCCGCTGTGACGGGTCGCATACACAGGGTTTGCCTACAAAGGGGATATCTCACCCACGATCTGCCATGAACTGCCACCCTTTGCGGCGGTGCGCCGCCGTAGCTGTTGACGCCGCGCCGCGTTGAACCATGTGGAGACGCCCAACGCGTCTGCGCTCGGTGAGGAGGGGTTCCCGTGGTGGAGTCGGAGGTCGGTGTGGAGGCCAGCGATGGCGCACGGACGACTGCTCAGCACACGACCGGCCAGGGGGACGACTCGCCTCCCGGTGATACCGGGGAAGCCTGTGATCTGGTGACCGTTCCGGCCCGGCAAGGGCTCGAAGCGGTCGACATCCTGCGGCGCGGGGCCACGCCGGTGGTGGGGCCTGTACTGCACGACGGGCCCTGCGACACCCTCGGCTTTCTGGTGCCGCCGGGTACGGCGGCGGCCTGGGACATGCCGGGCAGCGCCTGTACCCGGACGAACGGCCGCGGCCTGCGCATTCCCGCCGAGCCGCCGGTCACCGGCTCGGGCTGGCTCCTGCCCCCCGACGCGACGGGCCCGGTCACGGACCCGGAGGTACTGCGGGAGGCGCTGGGCGAGGCGGCAAGACTGATCGAGGCCGCCGACCGCTGCAGCTAGCGGACGCCCCCGGCGAGTGACCGTATGAGCGCCCGGCCGCCCGTCCCCACGACCGCCGGCGAGCGAGCCGAAGGGGCGTCGGCGCCCCGTCTCCACGACTGCCGGCGAGTGAGCCTATCGAGGCGGCCGACCGCTGCAGCTAGCAGCGTGCCCCTGGCGAGTGACCGTGGGAGCGCCCGGCCGCCCGTCTCCACGACTGCCGGCGAGTGAGCCGAAGGGGCGCGCCGCTGTCGAAAGGGAGAACGCGCACAGGTTCGTGAGGAACGAGCGAACCGAGCACGATCGACTGTCGACAGTGGCATAAAGCGCCCGGAGGCGAACCGAGCCCTTAAAAAACACCCCGATACTGGAGGGGTGGCAAAGAACAAAGGCCGTGCGCGGCCCACGGCAGAGCCCGTGGTCGAGACCGTCGACGGCGGGATCGCCGAGCTGATACCCGACCGTGAGCGGTCCCGCGCCTGGACGCTGCTGATCGACCGCGCCCCCCAGTCGCATGTCGATCTCGACGACCCCACGTATCTGTCCTTCGAGTACCAGCGCAGACTCGGCCATGTCGCCGATCTCGTAGCCCCCGCGAACCAGCCCCTGCACGTCGTCCATCTCGGCGGCGGGGCCTTCACCCTCGCCCGCTATGTCGCCGCCACCCGGCCCCGCTCCACCCAGCAGATCGTCGAGTTGGACGCGGCCCTCGTCCAATTCGTCCGCAAACAGCTCCCGTTGGATCCCAACGCGCGGATACGGGTCCGCTCCACCGATGCCCGCAGCGGGCTCGGCAAGGTGCCGGAGGGCTGGGCGGATCTGGTGATCGCCGATGTGTTCGCCGGTGCCCGCACCCCCGCGCATCTCACCAGCTCCGAGTTCCTGATGGACGTACGGCGCGTGCTGAAGCCGGACGGCTGCTACGCCGCCAACCTCGCCGACGGCCCGCCGCTCAGCCATCTGCGCGGCCAGATCGCCACCGCCGCCGGGGTCTTCGGGCAGCTCGCCCTCGCCGCCGATCCGACCGTGCTGCGCGGCCGCCGCTTCGGCAACGCCGTACTGCTCGCCTCGGACCGTGAACTGCCCATCGCCGAGCTGACCCGCCGCGTCGCGAGCGATCCGCATCCGGGGCGGGTGGAACACGGCCGGGCGCTGGCCGACTTCACCGGCGGGGCGCCTTCGGTCACCGACGAGAGTGCCAGGCCCTCACCGCCGCCCCCGGCCGGTGCGTTCCACGAGGTCTGACGGCCGGCGCCGCTGTGAGCGGTCGGGCCGGCGCGGCTGAGCGATCCGACGCGCACCTCAGCGGTCGTCGAACTCCACCATCGGCGGATGGTCGTTCCAGGTGCAGAACACCGAGACCTCCCGGCCGTTCCGGGTGAACGTCACGCGGATCCAGGCCGGTTGCGTCCAGACCTGCATCTGCCAGCCCGCGGCCGGCGTCGCCGAGACCAACTCCGCCGTTTCCGCGCCGATGTCGAAGACGACCCGGCCGCCGTCGACCGTATAGCTCTTCACCTGGCCGGATGGCGGCGGTTCCGCGCTCCGGGCCGGGCTCTGCTCCGGTTTCGCGGCGGGCGGGCTCGTCGAGGGCCGGTGGCTCCTGCCCGGCGTCGCCGTCACCGGCCGCGTCGGCTTCGCGGACGGGCTCGCGGGCCGCCGGGTCGAGGCGGCGACGGGACTGGCGCGCTGCTCCGCCGCGCTGCCCGCGGGGAGCGGGAGCGCGCGCGGCGGGTCGTACGCCGTCCCGGCCATGACCGTGTGGACGCCCCACCACGACAGCGTGACCGCCGCGCCGGTGGAGAGCAGCCACGCCAGGGCGTGCAGGAGTCCTCTGCGCATCCGGAGCATCCTGGCCATAGTGCACGACCCGCGCCTCCGCTGTCCCGCGAGTCCGGCTTTCGGGGTCCGGCATCCGGGGGCTGGGAGTTCGGCGCGCGGCGTTCTCCACGGACCGTACGGAGTCGCCTTCCCCCGTCCCCCGAATGGCGTACGGTGCCGCCCATGCCCAGTGTGCTCGTGGTCGAGGACGACCAGTTCGTGCGCTCCGCCCTCATCAGGCACTTGACCGAGGCTTCCCACACCGTACGGAGCGTCGGTACGGCCCTGGAGGCGCTGCGCGAGGTGGCCCACTTCCGGTTCGACGTGGTCATCCTCGACCTCGGTCTGCCCGATCTCGACGGTTCCGAGGCGCTGAAGATGCTGCGTGGCATCACCGACGTACCGGTGATCATCGCTACCGCGCGGGACGACGAGACGGAGATCGTCCGGCTGCTCAACGATGGCGCGGACGACTACCTCACCAAGCCGTTCTCCGTGGAACACCTGTCGGCCAGGATGGCGGCCGTCCTGCGCCGCTCGCGCGCCACCACGGGCGAGGCCCCGCCGCCGCGCGTGATCCGGGTGGGCGGGCTGTCCATCGATCCGCTGCGCCGCCAGGCCGAGCTGAACGGGACGCAGCTGGACCTGACCCGGCGGGAGTTCGACCTGCTGACGTTCCTCGCCGGGCGCCCCGGGGTGGTCGTACCGCGCAAGGAGCTGCTCGCCGAGGTGTGGCAGCAGTCGTACGGCGACGACCAGACCATCGACGTCCATCTGTCCTGGCTGCGGCGCAAGTTGGGGGAGACGGCGGCCAGGCCGCGCTATCTGCACACCCTGCGCGGCGTCGGGGTGAAGCTGGAGCCGCCCGTACAGCCGCCCGTACAGCCACTCGTACCGGAGCCGCCCCCGCATCCGCCCGTGCCGGAGCCGCCCGTATGAGATGGGCCCTGGTCAAGGTCGCCGTGGCCGTCACGGTCATGGTCGTCGTGGCCTTCGCCGTACCCCTGGGCCTGGTCATCAAGGAGATGGCCGGCGACCGGGCCTTCTCCAACGCCGAGCGGCAGGCCGCCGCCATCGGCCCCACCCTCTCCATCACCACCGACCGCGACAATCTTGAACGGGCCGTCGCCTCCACCCAGGCCGGTGCCGACGGGCGGATGGCCGTGCATGTCCCGGCCACCGAGGAGCCGGGCAGCCTGCCGCTGGAGATCGGTACGCGCCGGGCCGCCGAGAAGGACCTGCGGACCGTACGGCGGCTCGGCCGCGCCTCCATCACCGAGGTAGCCGGCGGCTCCGCGCTGCTCCAGCCGACCGCCATCGGCTCTTCCCTCGGCTCGGCGCCGATCGCGATCGTCGAGGTGTACGTCCCCGAGAAGGAGGTCTCCAACGGGGTCACCACCGCCTGGCTGATGCTCGCCGCTGTGGGCGTCGCGCTGATCGTCGGCTCGGTCGCCGTCGCCGACCGGCTCGGGCTGCGGATGGTCGAGCCCGCGCAGCGGCTCGCGGGCGCCGCGCAGGCCCTGGGCGAGGGAAAGCTCGGGGTGCGCGTCCCGGAGGAGGGGCCGCCCGAGCTGCGCTCCGCCGCGGTCGCCTTCAACTCCATGGCCGACCAGGTCGTCCAGCTCCTGTCCAACGAACGGGAGTTGGCGGCCGACCTCTCGCACCGGCTGCGCACCCCGCTCACCGTGCTGCGCCTCAACGCCGCCTCGCTCGGGGAAGGACCGGCCGCCGACCAGACCAGGGCCGCGGTCGCCCAGCTGGAACGGGAGGTCGACACGATCATCCGTACCGCACGCGAGGCCAAGCCGCCGACGACGGCGGCGGGAGCGGCCGGGGGCTGCGACGTCTCGGAAGTCGTCAGGGAGCGCATGGACTTCTGGTCCGCGCTGGCCGAGGACGAGGGCCGTACGGTACGGCTCGCGGGCGTAGGACGGCCGGTACGCATCCCGGTGGCCAGGACCGAAATGGTGGCCGCGCTCGACGCCTTGCTCGGCAATGTCTTCCGCCACACCACGGAGGGCACGGCCTTCTCCGTCGATGTGCACAACGGCGAGGACGCGGTGATCGTCCTGGTCTCCGACGCGGGCCCCGGTATCGCGGACCCGCGGGCCGCGCTCGCCCGGGGCAACAGCGGGGGCACCGAAGGCTCGACCGGGCTGGGCCTCGACATCGTGCGGAGGGTCGCGGAGTCGACGGGCGGGGATGTACGGATCGGGCGCTCGGTGCTCGGCGGCACCGAGGTGCGGATCTGGATCGGGCTCGACGGGTGGCGCTCTCCGGGCACCTCGCGGGGCCACCGGCCCCGCCGCCGCAAGCGCGGGGCGGCCGGCCGCAGAGCCGCGGAGGTCTGAACGCGTCCGAACCCACCGTCGGGCTCGATGAAAGTATTTGAATTTATATTCTGCAATTGAATACAGAGCCCCTCTCATTCACCTGAATGCATTGCCGCTCCGGCGCGCTTTTATGCGTAATATGCCAGCACGGAATCGGCGGTACCGCCGTGCGGGAACGAGAAAAGCGGATGCGAGCAGTTGTGACGGGAAAGGCCGGGTGGGGCTGTGCCGAGCGGCGTTGAGTCGACGGATGTGAAGGAATGGGAGCGCGCCGGAGATGAGCCGGCCGCGCGGGAACGGTATGAGGAATCGCGCGCGCCCGGCGGGCTTTCCGGACTGTCGGGACCGCTGCGGGCGGGACTGGCGGTCGCCGTGGTCCTGTGTCTGGCAACGTCCCTGGTCCATGTGATTCTGGTCTTTCTGCACGTGGCCCCCTCGAATGCCGTCTCGCAGCGGTACAGCCAACAGATCAGTGCGTGGGTCTATCCGCTGTTCGAGCAGAATTGGCGGCTCTTCGCCCCGGATCCTGAGTCGGTCAACCGGCAGATTTCGGCGAGAACCCTGCACATCACGCCGGACGGCGATGAACAGGTGAGCAGCTGGTTCGATCTGACCGCCGTGGACGATTCCGCGGTCGAGCACGACGTGTTCCCGAGTCATACGTCGCAGAACATGCTGCGGCGGGCCTGGACCTCCTACCTCGAATTGCACGGCGGCGAGGACCAGCCACGGTCGGCGCGCGCCCTGATGCTCCAGCGGTATCTGCGCAATATCGCGGTGAACCGCGTCGCCGCCCATCGCACCGGCCCCTTCGAGTCCATCCAGCTCCGGGTGCTCACGCTGCCCATCGCCCCGCCCGGCGCCGGCCCGGCCACGGCCGCTCCCGCGCCGGTCGATACCCGCTATCTGCCCTGGTGGAAGGTGACCTCCCATGGGAACTGAGCAGGCGCCGATCGAGGCACCCGCATCGCGACGACCCACCGGCCGGCGGACGTACGCGAGCACAGCGCGGCGAGCGCTCGCCCGGATCAGCGGGTTCCTCGCCACCCTGACCGAACGGCCGGTGTCCCTGTACGCCGCGGCCGTACTGCGCATCGGCTACGGACTTCTCTATCTCGGCTTCCTGCTGCGGGAGTTCCCGTACCGCGACGAGATCTGGGGCCCCGGTTCGGCGTGGACACCCGAGCTGGCGAAGCAGCTCTTCGACCAGACGGGCTGGGCCAGCCTTCTCACGCTGTCCGAGAGCCGCGCGTACTTCGAACTCTGTTACGTCCTGGCTCTCGTGGTGGCCGCGCTGTTCATGGTGGGCTGGCGGACCAGGGCCGTGTCCGTCCTCTTCGCCGTCATGGTGGCGTCGTTCCACGCCAGGTCGATCTTCATGACGGACGGGGGAGACAACCTCATCCTTCTGATGGCCCTCTACCTCGTCTTCACCGCGTGCGGGCGGCGCTGGTCCCTCGACGCGCGCAGGGCCCGGCTCCGGGCGGCGTCTTCGCCTGCGGGGCAGGGCGCGGCCACGCCGGTGGGCCTGGTGGGCGTGGCGGGCCCGGGGGGCCTGGTGGGCCTGGTGGCCCAACTCCGGGACGCCCGGACCGTGCTGACCGCGGTGATGCACAACTGCGCCATGTTTGTCATCGCGGCCCAGGTCTGCTTCCTCTACGGATCCGCCGGGCTGTTCAAGGTCCAGGGCGGCACCTGGGGCAACGGGACAGCTCTCCACTACGTCCTGAACCTCGACCTGTTCCGGCCCTGGCCCGCGCTCTCCCTCCTGGCGGACGAGCACGCGGTGCTGCTCGCGGTCGTCGGCTATCTGACGGTGCTGATTCAGGTCGCCTTCCCGTTCGTCCTGTTCGGCAAGCTCAAATACCCGGTCCTCACCCTGCTGTTCGGCATGCACCTGGGTATCGCGGTGATGCTGGGCCTGCCGCTCTTCTCCGGCGCGATGATCGTTGCCGACGCGGTGTTCCTCCCGGACCGCTTCTTCCGGGCCCTGGCCCGCCTGTGGCGGCGCGCGGCGCGGCGTACGGGTATCTGGCGGCCGGAGCCGCGGCAAGGTCCTGAGGCCGTGGCGGTGCCCCCACAGGCCCAGCCCGGCAGACTCGCGACCAGGACCTGACAGGACCTGACGCACCGTCCCGGAAAGGAATGATCCCCTGACCCGTTGTCCCAGGTCAGGGGATCACTGTGTCGATCCGATGTGGCCGGAGGACGCCGCGCGGCCATGCCGGGTCCGATTGTCGGGCATCCTCTGCTGGACGAGCAGACGGCCCGGGACGATGGCGCGCCCCGGCCCGCACCCGTGAGAGCAAAGGACCGAAACCTCATGACAGACCACAACGCCCTGGTGGCGTTCGTCCGGGCACGCCTCGACGAGGAGGAACAGATCGCGAAGGCGGCCGGCGGCGACACCTGGCGCTGCCCGCCCGAGCTGCCGGGCGAGGTCCACGACCGCACCGGCGGCATCTCGTACAGCGTCAAGACGGAGGGCTACGACCAGCACATCGCCCGCCAGGACCCGGCGCACACCCTCCGCCGCATCGAGACGAGCCGGGTCCTCCTGGACGAGTACGCGGAAGTGGCCCCCATGGACACCGACCGCCCGGCCCACGACTTCCCGGCCGGCCGCGCGGTCGGCCTGGGATTCGTCGTCCGCCAACTAGCCGCAGAACACGCCGGCCACCCCGACTACCAGGTGAAATGGCTACCCCGCTTCGCCCAGTAACCAACCGCGGCCGACCCGCGCGCGAACCTGTTCAGGGGTGATCCCCGTGCCGTACCCGTACGGCTCGTACGTGACGTAGTCGCCGCTCCTCATGGCGTCGGCTCCGCTCTGGCGAGATCCGCTCCGTAGCGTGTCAGCAGCCACTCGCAGTCGAGGCTGAGCTGCCGTACCTGGACGTGCGCGGCCAGCGGCGCCGCGGCGAGACTCTCCGCGGTGTCGTGCCGGATGCTGTCGAGGCGCGAGACGAGGGTGTACCAGGCGGTCCCGCCGCGCCACAGCTGATCGGCGTGTGCCTGTGCGGCGGGGAGCAGGGCGGTGATGTGGGTACGGAGCCGCCCGGCCAGGTCGGCCAGATCGGCGCGGTCGCCGATGCCCCGGCCGACCGAGTGGGCCTGGTCGATGACGGCCTGGATGGTGTCGGCCCCGGCAGGCGCGGCGGTTGCGGCGGGCTCGGGCGCTCTGGGCGCCGGGCCGGCCGGTTGCCCCTTGGTCGTCACGGGTGACGCTCCTGTCGCAGTCAGTAATCGTTCACTGATGCCGACCGTAGGGGCGCCTGCTCGACGGAGGGGGCACAGTTTGTGCCCCCTCGTTCACGCGGCCAACAGCCCGAGCTTGACGGCCAGCGCGGACGCGCGCTGACGCCGAGCGGGGTTCTTCGACTCCGCTTCCTCAAGGACGATGCGCTTGGCGTACCCGTTGTACTTGATCGTCTCCGGGGCGGACTCGTGAGCCCGCGACAGGGTGTCGAGGGCCACGTCCGGCTGCCCGTCCAACTGGTAGCCGCGTGCTTCCTCGATCCGATGCCGAGCGCGGCGCGGCCGGGACGGAATCGTCAGGGCGTCCGAGGCGGCGGACTGCCGGACCGACTCGCCGCCGGCGTGAAGCTCCACGGCCACGGTCACGGCGTGCGCGCCCATGATGGCGCGGGAGAACGAGGTGACCGGATGGTAGTAGTCAGCAGGCAGCTTCATCGCCATGGTGTGAGCCCGGTCCCAGTACCGCCACGCGGTGCCGGTCTCCGCCCGGCGAGCCGCCGTGTACCCCGCCTCGAACGTCAGCGCCCCGGCGATGGCGCGGACGTCGTCCGACGCGTCAGGCAGCAGCGGCTCAAGGAACTCGATGGCTGACACGGTGACCTCGTCGGCCGCGTCGTAGTGCCCGGGGCCGGAGTCCCGGTGCGCCTGGGCTGTCAGCCAGGCGGCGACGCCGATGGTGTGCGGGTCCTCGGACTCCTGCGCTGCGATCATGCCGCGCTCGGCGACGCGCCAGAGAAGGGGTGCGTCGGGCTGGTAGGCGATGAAGAACTGGCTGAGGCTGTACACCTCGGACAGCGCGGCCTGGGCGGCACGACGGTCAGGTGCGGAGTCCGCCTCCCGGGCGGCGAGCTGGGCGTCGTGGATCAGGTCGGGCAGGAGTTCGCCGACGACCTCCCGGTGATTCGGAGCGCTGTGCCGGGCCGACCACGCGCGGGCGAGACGAGCCCGGAGGTGAGCCGTCGGCGGCGCCTGGCGGGCGGTGGTGGTGAGCGGGAAGCTGTTGACGGCGGCCCGCACAGCGCCGAGCCGGGGGTGGCCGGGGCCGGTGAAAAGATCGATGTGCGCGGACCGGTCTCCGGTGAGCTCTGACAGGTTTCCGACCCGGAGCAATTCGGCGAAGCCCAGGATCACTTGGAGCTTGGGCGTCTTCAACCGGCCGGTTTCGACGGCCTTCACCCAGGACCCGGTGCGGCCCATCAGGCCGCCAAGTTGATCTCGGGTCAGGCCCTTTCGGGTGCGCAGCAGTTGCAGACGCTGGCCGAACACCAGCGGATCGACATAGGGGTCCGGGGTAGCGTCAGATGGCACGGCTTTGCCCCTCTCTGAACAGCTCGTCACGTTCAGGGTATGGGGCAGGACGATTCTCACGTGAGCCACGGCGCACGACCTCGCGGAGGTGCTGGCGCCCGTGACCGAGGGGAGCTGACGATGCCGAGTCCGGGACCGCTGTCGGAGGAAGAGATCGCCGCGGCGTTGGGGACCGCGCCGGGATGGGTGAGGTCGGGCGACGAGATCACCCGGACGTTCGGGATCCGGTATCACGGTGGCGTGGCGATGATCGTGCACGTCGCCGACGTGGAGCGGCTGATCGGCCATCACGCGGACATCGATCTCCGCTGGGATCGGGTGAGGTTCGGGATCACCACGCACGATGCCGGCCACAAGCTGACGGCCGCGGACTTCGATCTCGCGCGGCGCATCGACGCGATTGCGCAGGCGCACGGGGCGGAGCCGCTCCGCGAGGGCTAGGGGATTGTCCGCTGGGGCAGCCGCTTGGATCCAGCTGCGGCAGTCGGAGCGAACGGATGCGGGATCCGGGCCGCTCGCGCGTCCGGTGAGCACCTTGCCCTCTCGTCAGGCTGGCCTTCGCGCTGGTTGGATCTCGCGTTATGACGACTCGACCCGTGCACATGCGTAACCACTGGTGGTGGCGGCCCGGATGGAGTGTGGGGCGGCGCTTCTCTACCTGGCATCTCACGTTCGGTGGGCAGGCGGACGTGCATCGCTTTGCCGGGCAGTACCGTGCCGCGCTGGCCGGGGTCGGTGGGCTGGATCCGATTCCTGATCAGTGGCTGCACCTGACCATGCAGGGCATCGACTTCGTCGACGAGGTCGAGCAGGCGGACGTGGACGCGATCGTCGAGGCGGCCCGCAGTCGGCTCGCGGCGGTGCCGGCCTTCGATGTCACGCTCTTCGCGCCGGTCATCGACCTTGAGGCCGTCCTCGTGCCCGTGAAGCCCGACGAGCCGGTGCGTGCGGTCCGTGATGCGATCCGGGCGGCCATCGGTGATGTGCTTCCGGACGTGCCGGAGGACGCCGCGGGGTTCCGGCCGCACGTGTCGGTGGCGTACAGCAGCGGAGACGGGCCGGTCGCGCCCTTGGCCGGGGCGCTGGAGGCGGTCGACGTCGCACCGGCCGTCGCGCGGATCGAGTCGGCCGAGCTCATCGTGCTGCACAGGGACAACCGCATGTACGAGTGGCAGCCGTACGCCAGGGTGCCGCTCGGCTGACTCCATGGACAGGGACCGGGGCATGAAAAAGGGCCGACCCGATACCGCAGGGTCAGCCCTTGATCGCTAAGGGTGAGTAACGGGACTTGAACCCGCGACATCCTGGACCACAACCAGGTGCTCTGCCAGCTGAGCTATACCCACCATGTGCCGGTCATCTTCCCGACCAGCCGAGAAAAAGTGTACAGGGTCCGCGAGGGTGCTCGCGCCCGTATTTGTGCGGGGGGCGACAGCGGCCCTGTACTGGTCTCATTCCGCCTTGAGCACGTGCTTCGCGGCGATCTGTTTGGCCGTGTCGGAGTCCGGGCCCGGCTGGGGGACGAAGACCGCCTCACGGTAGTAGCGCAGCTCCGCGATGGATTCGCGGATGTCGGCGAGCGCGCGGTGGTTGCCGCTCTTCTCCGGGCTGTTGAAGTAGGCCCGCGGGTACCAGCGGCGGGCCAGTTCCTTGACCGAGGAGACGTCGACGATGCGGTAGTGGAGGTATCCCTCCAGCGTCGGCATGTCGCGGAACAGGAAGCCGCGGTCGGTGCCGACCGAGTTCCCGCACAGCGGCGCCTTGCCGGGCTCCTTGACGTGCTGGCGTACGTACGCCAGGACCTGTTCCTCGGCGGCGGCCATCGTGGTGCCGCCCGCCAGCTCGTCGAGGAGACCCGAGGCGGTGTGCATCTGCCGCACCACCTCGGGCATGGTCTCCAGCGCCGCGTCCGGCGGGCGGATCACGATGTCCACCCCGTCGCCGAGCACGTTCAGTTCCGAGTCGGTGACCAGCGCGGCCACCTCGATGAGTGCGTCGTCCGCCAACGAGAGCCCGGTCATCTCGCAGTCGATCCACACCATGCGATCGTTCATGCGCCTTACCCTACGGGGCGCTCCGCTGGCCGGGCAGACTCGGACGGCCCGGACCTGTTGCGTACACGTCGGAACCGGGCTTGAGGTGCTCGGGCATCGCCGACGAGGCCGACGCCTGACCGTGGGTGCCGGCCGCCGCCGTCCGCCGGGACTGCGGGGACGCCTGGGCCGGTACGACCGGCTCCATGGCCCCCGACTGCATGGACTCGCCCTGCGGGCGCCGGGCCCGGTAGGCGGACCGGTAGGCCGCGGGGGAGGAGCCCAGCTGACGCCGGAAGTGGCCGCGCAGCGCCACCGGGGAGCGGAAGCCGCAGCGGCCCGCGACCTCGTCCACCGAATAGTCGGAGGTCTCCAGCAGCCGCTGCGCCTGCAGCACCCGCTGGGTGATCAGCCACTGCAGCGGAGCGCTCCCGGTGAGCGAGCGGAACCGCCGGTCAAAGGTGCGGCGGCTCATGTACGCACGGGCCGCGAGCGTCTCCACGTCGAACTGCTCGTGCAGATGCTCCAGCGCCCAGGCGACGACCTCGGCGAGCGGGTCGGAGCCGATTTCTTCTGGTAAAGACCTGTCCAGATAGCGCTCCTGGCCGCCACTGCGCCGCGGCGGTACGACCAGCCTGCGGGCGAGCGCCCCGGCGGCCTCCGCACCGTGGTCGGTCCGGACTATGTGCAGGCACAGGTCGATTCCGGCCGCCGTGCCCGCGGAGGTGAGCACGTCGCCGTCGTCGACGAACAGCTCCCGCGGGTCCACATGGACGGACGGATAGCGCTTGGCGAGCGTCGGCGCGTACATCCAGTGCGTGGTCGCCGGGCGGCCGTCCAGCAGACCCGCCGCGGCGAGCACGAACGCGCCGGTGCACAGACCGACGATTCTCGCGCCCTCCTCGTGGGCGCGGCGCAGCGCGTCCAGTGCCTCCGGTGGTGGCGGCGAGGTGATCGACCGCCAGGCCGGTACGACCACCGTGCCGGCCCTGCTGATCGCCTCCAGGCCGTACGGCGCGCTGAGTTCGAGCCCGCCGGTGGTGCGCAGCGGTCCGTCCTCCCCACCGCAGACGAGCAGGCGATAGCGGGGAACCCCGGCGTCCTGGCGGTCGATTCCGAACACGGAGAGCGGGATGGAGCTCTCGAAGATGGGGCCGCCGCTGAACAGCAGCACGGCGACGACTTCCCGGCGTCGGCGCCCGGAAAGCTTCCGTGCTGACTCCGGTGCGGCAGTGGAGTCCTGGCTCATGGTGCTAAGCCCCCCTCGGTGTTCGCGTCTCCCCGTTCTTGTCGGGCCTCTCGCTCCTGCACGATTCCCCTCGGTTTTGCACGGGTCCCCAGCCTTCGATACTCATGATCGAATCTACTGTGTCCCGTGGTGCCGGCGTGACAAGTTCTCCATCCGGCGTTATGTCGACAAGGCAACTTGGCGCGAAGCATTCGATCACGAAGCGTTCCACTCACGGGCCGCGAGTGGAAGTGGGCCTCGCGTGCATGGCCCGTCCCCGTAGGGTGCGGAGGACAGGTGCGGTCCTTTCTTCCCTGGTGGCAAGGGGGTTGGCAGGCCATTTCGGCAAGGATGCCATCCAACTGTGAAGTTGGCTGAAAAGCGATGGGTGCGTCTGTGCGAAGAGCGCAAATCTCCCGGCGCACTACCTTCACGCGCGCGTGCGCCGCGGAGCGCCCCCGGCGCCTTCGGGAACGCCGGCTTCCGGACGTTCGGTACGTTCCGCACATCATCGCCTCCTCGGAAGCCTCCCCCGAAGCTCCCCCGAAGCCTCCCCCGGACGCGGTGGTGCGGCGACGCGCTCGGACCGACGCGACGGCGGCCGGCGGGACGGGTCGTGGCGGGCGGACCGAGGGTGGCCGCGACCCGGCCGCCGAAGGGCCCGCCGTACGCCGGGAGAACCGCACGGACCAGCGGACGGTCGGCCGTGGCCCGCGCGGCCGTCGTCCCCGCCGACTCCGCCGGCGGCCGCACGGCGGGCGCGTCGGACGCCCAGGAAAGCCAGCGAGACGCGGCCCGGTCGCTCCCCAGCCGCCTCCCGGCCGCCCTCGTCGCGAAGTGGCGACAGAGGTCCGCGTGCTCGACGGCGCGGGCGTGGGAGCGCTCCAGGAGGCCGCGGAGCGGGCGAGGGGCGTCGGGGGGAGCGGAGTTGTCCGGCCACGCCCAGGACGGCTGTAGAGGCCATCCGGCGTTGCGATCCTGGGCGGCCTCGTGCATGCTCCCTGGAACCCCCGCGTGTGGGGCGGCCAACTCTGGGAATGAGAGGAGTGTGGCCGTACCCTTGGGGGTATGGGGTTGGGAAGATGATTCCCGGACACAGCTCAGCTCCGCCCGCCCTGCCCATTGTTGTTCCTTCCCAAGAGGATCTCCTTCGCCGAGACGCCAATGGCCGGTCACGAAATTCCCGAACCCGCTGACCGCAAGCAGGTAGCCGACCCGCTGTCGGACCTGCAAGCGGCGGAACAGACGCGCGCCTCCTGCGATCCGGTCTTCCGGCACGGAGTGGTGGTCGGCTTCGACGGCTCCACCTCCAGTGAGCGGGCGCTCGCGTACGCCATCGGCATGGCCAGGCGGCTGGGCTCCGGCCTGATCATCGTCCATGTCGCCAACCGGCTGCCCACCACGGTCTGGGCGGGCTGTGAGCCCCCGGTCTTCGTGGACGTGCCCGACCACCGCACCGAGGTGCTCGGTCTCGAACTGGCCTGCGCGGACTACCTCGCCGAGGTGCCGTGGATCCTGGTCGAGCGCGGCGGCGACATCTGTCACGAACTCGAAGAGGTCGGCCAGGAGTACTCCGCCGACGCGATCGTCGTCGGGTCCACGCACGGCATCGTCGGGCGGATCTTCGGCTCGGTGGCGGGGCGGCTGGCGCGGCGCGCGCAGCGGCCCGTCGTGGTGATTCCGTAGCCCCGCGAGCCACCCGCATTCCACCGCCACTCAGTTGAGCCGGTGTCAACTTCCTTGCACCCAGCGTGAATTTACTCACGCGTAGAGGTGGATTGCGCGCTTGTGAAGGGTACATAACGGTCGCTGGGACACAGCATAAACGCCCATCGTGAAGGGAGCCCGCCGTGGACAACGACGTCTCTGCGGGAAGCGTTACCTCAACTTCGGTTCTCGGTCATCTCGCCCTCGGACTCACCCTGTTGGCCTTCGGCGTCGGCAGCACCGGCGTCATCGACGGGGTGACGGCGGCCGATGCCGTCACCCTCGCGCTGTACGTCGGCGGCGTCGCGCTCTTCGTCGCGGGCCTGCTCGAATTCCGCGCGGGCAACTCGTTCACCGGTACGGCCTTCGCGGGCCTCGGCGCCTTCTGGTTCACCTGGGGGACCGGAGCCGGCCACCCTGTCTCCGCGGACGCGGCCGGACTCTTCCTGATCCTGTGGGCGCTGCTGGCGCTCAGCCTGACCATCGGTGCGGCGGGCTCGGGGCCGATCGTCCAGGGCACCTACGGGCTGTTCTTCGTCGCGCTGCTGCTGCTCGCCGTCGGCCAGTTCGCCGACAGCGCGGGCATCGCCAAGACCGGCGGCTGGATCGCCGCCCTCGCCGGCCTCGCCTCCTGGTACGGAGCGACGGCCGCGCTCGCCAAATGGCCGACCGCACTGCCGCGCCGCCGTGCTGCCGGCCGGGGAGTGACGGCCACCGGCTGAGAGTGTGCCGGGTGACCTTCGCCCGATCAGAGGTCGCCCGACAGGCTCTGAGGCAGCTGCGGGCCGGCGCCCGGGCAGCGCCGGCCCCTCCGGAGAGCGCCTCCAGTGCGATGGGTGGCACGCACTGGGGGCGCTCTCGCCGTACGTCAGGGGCCGGGCCCGGCGTACGGGGGACAGCCCGACGTACGCGGGCCGGCTCGACGTACGCGGGCCGGCTCGACGGCCCCGCCCGGCGCACGCGGGTCCGGTCCGCCGACTACTCGACCGTGACGGACTTCGCGAGGTTCCGGGGCTTGTCGATGTCCCGGCCCAGCGCCAGCGCCGTGTGGTACGCCAGCAGCTGGAGCGGGATGCCCAGCAGGATCGCGTCCAGCTCGGTCTCGTTCTTCGGTACGACGATGGTGTGGTCGGCCTTCTCCTGCGGCTGGTGCGCCACCGCCAGGATCGGTCCGCTGCGGGCCTTGATCTCCTCCAGCGCGGCGCGGTTCTTCTCCAGCAGATCGTCGTCGGGGACGATCGCGACCGTCGGCATCGCGGGCTCGATCAGCGCGAGCGGGCCGTGCTTGAGCTCGGAGGCCGGATAGGCCTCGGCATGGATGTACGAGACCTCCTTGAGCTTCAGCGACGCCTCGCGGGCGACCGGATAGCCGCGCACCCGGCCGATGAACATCATCGACTTGGCCTGCGCGTACTCCGCGGCCAGCTTCGCGATGTCGTCCTCGGTCGCCAGGATCTCGGCGATCTGGGCGGGCAGCTTGCGCAGCCCGCCGATGATCCGCTTGCCGTCGGCGACGGACAGATCGCGGATCCGGCCCAGATGCAGCGCGAGCAGTGCGAAGGAGACCACGGTGTTGGTGAAGCACTTGGTGGAGACGACACAGACCTCCGGGCCCGCGTGCACGTACACCCCGCCGTCGGTCTCCCTGGCGATGGCCGAGCCGACGACGTTCACCACGCCCAGCACGCGCGCGCCCTTGCGCTTCAGCTCCTGCACGGCGGCCAGTACGTCGTACGTCTCGCCGGACTGGGACACCGCGACATAGAGGGTGTCGGGGTCCACGACCGGATTGCGGTAGCGGAACTCGGAGGCGGGCTCCGCGTCCGCGGGGATCCGCGCCAGCTCCTCGATCAGCTGCGCGCCGATCATGCCCGCGTGGTACGAGGTGCCACAGCCGAGGATCTTGATCCGGCGCACCCCGCGCGCCTCGCGGGCGTCCAGGTTGAGGCCGCCCAGGTGCACGGTGGAGAACCGGTCGTCGATCCGGCCGCGCAGCACCCGGTCCACCGCGTCGGGCTGCTCCGAGATCTCCTTGTGCATGTACGTGTCGTGGCCGCCCATGTCGTACGACTCGGCCTCCCACTCCACGGTGGTCGGCGTGGCCGAGGTGCGGGAGCCCTCGGTGGTGTACGTACGGAAGTCGTCGGCCTTGAGCGTGGCCATCTCGCCGTCTTCGAGCGTGACGACCTGGCGGGTGTGGGAGACCAGCGCGGCGACGTCGGAGGCGACGAACATCTCCTTCTCGCCGATGCCGAGGACGACCGGCGAGCCGTTGCGGGCGACGACGATACGGTCCGCGAAGTCGGCGTGCAGGACGGCGATGCCGTACGTGCCCTCGATCAGCTGGAGCGCCTGGCGGACCTTCTCCTCCAGGGTCGAGGCCTGGGAGCGGGCGATCAGATGGGTCACCACCTCCGTGTCGGTCTCGGAGAGGAACACCACGCCGTCCGCCTCCAGCTTGACGCGCAGCTCGGAGGCGTTGTCGATGATGCCGTTGTGGACGATCGCGACCTTGCCCTCGGGGTCCATGTGAGGGTGCGCGTTCTCGTCGCTCGGGGCGCCGTGGGTGGCCCAGCGGGTGTGCGCGATGCCGGTGGTGCCGGCGAAGCGCTTGGGGACACGGGCCTCCAGCTCGCGGACCCGGCCCTTGGCCTTGACCATCTTCAGCGTGGCCGCCTTGCCCGCGGCCGGCTTGCCGGTGATGACCAGACCGGCGGAGTCGTACCCCCGATACTCCAGCCGCTGCAAGCCCTCCAGCAGCAGTGGAGCTACATCACGCTTTCCGATATATCCCACGATTCCGCACATACGGTCTCCGACCCTCCTGTTTTACGGTGTGTGCCGGCCGGGTGCGGCCGTGAACGATGTCAGCCGTAGACGATGCGGCGCAGCTGCCGGAGCGAGAGCTCCGGAGGTGCCACCGCGCGGTGCGGCAGCTCGGCCGCGATCCGCTCGAAGATCTCCGCGTTCGTGCTGCCACCCGACTGCATCTCGCGGTGGCGGCGGCGTACGAATTCCTCCGTCGTCTCGTCGAAGTACGCCAGCACGTCGAGTACCACCCGGGCCGCCTCGCCGCGCTGGAGCGCGGTGCTGCGGACCAGATGATCGATGAGGTCGTCGTACGAAGAGCGGCGTTCGAGCACTCGTTGATATTGCGTGTGCGCGCGACTCTTCGCAACAAATCTGCCCGGAATCGGGCAGGACTCACCCTGATCGGGGTCTGAAAGGGGGAACGGTTCCGTTCGGAGCCGTTCGGGGATTCTTCCGTCAGAAGGGCCGGAAATTGGTCTACACCTTGACGCGAGTGGGGCGCGCGGTTCCCATGGGGGTGTTCGGTCGCGTGGCACCACAAGTGAGCACCCCGTCGAAGGGACACCCTTGTGAGAAACCCTGTGAGGCGGCCTGTGCGAGAGCGCGGGACGTTACCCCGTCTGTTCGGTTCGCTGCTGCTCGTCGTGGCGGCCGGTATCTCCAGCGTCGCGGCAGCGCCGGAGCGTGGCGGTCCGGCCCCCGCCCGCACCCCCGTCACCACCCCGCTCGGGCAGGTCGTGCCGGCGCCGGCGCGGGTGAGGCCGGGCGGATCGCCGTACGCCATCACCGCGAGGACCCGCATCCTGGTCGACGAAGGACCGCGCCGGGACGCGCGCGAGGCGCGGCGGATCGGCTCCTATCTGGCCGGGCTGCTGAGGCCCGCCACCGGCTACGCCCTGCCGGTCACCGACGATCGCGGCGCGGCCGGCATCCTGCTGCGGCTCGGTGCGGGCGACCGGAGCCTGGGCGAGGAGGGCTACCGGCTGGAGTCCGGGCGCGGCGGCATCACCCTCACCGCCCATAAGCCGGCCGGGCTCTTCCACGGCGTCCAGACCCTGCGCCAGCTGCTGCCCGTCTCGGTGGAGAAGGACAGCAGACAGCGCGGTCCGTGGACGATCGCGGGCGGCACCATCACCGACACCCCGCGCTACGCCTACCGGGGCGCGATGCTCGATGTCTCGCGGCACTTCCTGACGCCGGATCAGGTCAAGCTCTATATCGATCAGTTGGCGCTCTACAAGATCAACAAGCTGCATCTGCACCTCTCCGACGACCAGGGATGGCGGATCGCCATCGACTCCTGGCCGCGGCTGGCCGGCTACGGCGGCTCCACCCAGGTCGGCGGCGGACCGGGTGGCTACTACACCAAGGCCCAGTACCGCGACCTCGTGAGCTACGCCGCCTCGCGGCAGCTGGAGGTCATCCCGGAGATCGACATGCCGGGCCACACCAACGCCGCCCTCGCCTCGTACGCCGAGCTGAACTGCGACGGCGTCGCGCCCCCGCTCTACACCGGCACGAGCGTCGGCTTCAGCTCGCTGTGCGCGCCGAAGGAGATCACGTACGACTTCGTGGACGACGTGGTCCGTGAGCTGGCCGCGCTCACCCCCGGGAAGTACCTCCACATCGGCGGTGACGAGGCGCACTCCACCAGCCATGCCGACTACGTGGCCTTCATGGACCGGGCGCAGGCCGCCGTCCAGAAGTACGGGAAGACCGTGGTCGGCTGGCATCAGCTGACCGGGGCCACGCCCGTGCCGGGAGCCGTCGCCCAGTATTGGGGCTACGACGCCACCGGCGCGGCCGAGCGCGCGCAGGTCGCGGCCGCGGCGCGGAAGGGCACCCGGCTGATCCTCTCCCCGGCGGACCGGGTCTACCTCGATATGAAGTACGACAAGAACACCGCGCTGGGCCAGTCCTGGGCCGGCTACACCGAGGTGGACCGCTCGTACGACTGGAACCCGGCGACCTATCTCGCCGCCGCCGGGGTGCCCGAGGACGCGGTGCTCGGCGTCGAGGCGCCGCTCTGGACCGAGACCCTCGCGACCAACGACCAGCTCGAAGTCATGGCCTTCCCGCGGCTGCCCGGTGTCGCGGAACTCGGCTGGTCACCGGCGGCCACGCACGACTGGGACACCTACAAGACGCGGCTCGCGGCGCAGGGGCCGCGGATGGCGGCGCTCGGAATCGACTACTACCGCTCACCGCTGGTGCCCTGGCCGACCGAGTAGGCCGTGTCCGGTCACCCCGCGAGTGCCGCGCGTCATGCCGCGAGTGCCGCGCGTTCGATGCTTCCCGCGAAGAGAGGGGTCTCACGGCTGTTGTGGTCCGAGGACGCGGCCTGCCGGTCCTGGGCGGCCTGCTCGAACGAGGTGTCGTGTTCCTTGAGGAAGGCGAGGAACTCCTCCGTCGGATGCGCGGTCACGGAGTTGGTGTACTCACAGTGATCGTCGTCGATCCGCTTCGCGCTGAGCTCCCAGATCACCTGCACTCTGGTGCGCCCGGTGGGGGTGAAGACATCGGACAGGGACACCATCCGGCAGTGGTCCCGCCCGGTGATGTCGCCCACGTAATGCTGGATCATGAGGCCGGTGCCGATCATCTCGACATTGATCGACATCGGCCGGCCGTCGTCGGTCGTGGTGGCCCCGGCGGCGACATGGTCCGGCGGGGCGCAGCGCTGGTACTCGGCGTCGGGCAGGCTGAGCAGCCACTTCGCGAGGTCGACCTTCCCGAGGGGGGCGTTGATAACGTGGCTGTGGACCGACTGGGACAGGACCAGATCGGACCGGACGTCTGACATGGGAATCTCCTCGTCTGCGTGGGTCTCCTCGTCTCCGCCGCCGTGTCCCCCTGCTCCTCCAGCGCCGCGTCCTCCCTGCCCCACCAGAAATTTTCCCACCACGCGTCGGCCGCCGCAGCCCGGACGGCGGACCGCGGCGGCCGACGCCGGCTCCCGAGGGGCTCACATACGGATCGTGAGCGGATGCCGGACGTACAGTCGATATATGACAGTCCACGTCGCCTTGCTGCCGACAGCCATCCCCCCGGGCCTTGAGCCGTCCAGCCGCATCGTCTCGTACGAGGACCGGGACGGGGCGTGCTACCGGTACCTCCTGCACGACAGCGGAGCTCTGGTCGTGCGGCGGACGCACCGTGACGAGGAAACGGCCACCGAGATCGTCTACAGCCCTTCGGCCTGGGAGAGCGTGCACGGCGACGGGTCGATCCAGCCCCATTCGTGAGCGGGTCAGCCGGCCTTCTTCGCGTTCTCGATGGCCTCGGCCAGGCCGTCCAGGATCGGGGCGCACTTGTCGTACGAGAAGATGGGCTCGGTGACCCGCGGAACGACCTGGCCCGCCTTGACGGCCGGCAGCTGCGCCCAGGTCGGCTTGGACGTCAGCGCCGATGGCTGGAGGGCCGAGGAGCGGTTGTCCATCATGATGATGTCGGCGTCGTACTTGCCGACGTTCTCCCAGCTCAGCTCCTCGAAGAAGCCCTGCGCGTTCACCTTCGGCTCGACGAACTTCACGCCCAGCTGCTGGAAGTAGAGCGTGTCGGCGGACATCTTCGCGCGCGAGACATAGAAGAGGTCCTGGCTGGCCGAGCCGACCAGCACCGTGAGGTCCGGCTTCGACTTGGCGGCCTGGCGCAGCCGCTCGGCGGCCTTCTCGAAACGGGCCTTGGCGTCCGTGACCTTCGGGGCCTTGAGGTCGGCGCCGAGCGACTCGGCCAGCTCCGCGTGGCGCTGGATCGCCTGGGGGATGGTGGTCTCCGCCGCCCACAGGGCCACGCTCGGGGCCAGCTTGAGGATCTTGTCCTTGGACTGGTCCGGCACGTACCAGAGTTCGCCCTTCAGCCACTGCGCGGTGATCAGCAGATCCGGGCTGAGCGCCGCGTACTTCTCGACGTTGAACTCGCCCCAGACATTGCCGAGTATCTCGACCTTGCCGATGTCGAGATCGCCCGCCTGGACGTCGGGCGTGCCGTCCTTCGTCTTCGTCGGCCCGAAGACGCCCTTCACCTCGATGCCGTAGTCGTGCAGCGCGGCGGCCGTGCCGGTGAAGGCGACGATGTTCTTGGGGGTGCTGTCGGCCTTCACGGTCTGGCCGCGGTCGTCCCTGAAGGACCACGGACCCGGTGTGCCGGCGCCCGTACCCGAGCTGTCCTTCGCGTCGCCGCCCCCGCAGGCGGCGAGCGCGGCGCCCAGTCCGACGGCGCCACCGGCGGCGAGCAGACCGCGGCGGGTGAGAGGGGAAACTCGGGGGAGGGGCATGGCATGTCCGCTTTCGTACGAGCCGGGGTCCGGCCGGTGGGCAATCCAAAGGAAGGTTAGCCTAACCTTGCTTGGCGACTGATCCCGGCCCGTCGGCCCCGTGCCTCTCCTCGTACGCCACCTCCCGGCAGCCCGGGACTTCGATCATGTGCGGCCACAGCGAATGCTGATTCTCTACGCTGCTGAGGACGACAAAACGAGCGCCTTAACTGCCCCTCATCTACCGCTACTTCTGCCGCATACCCGAAGACCGGCGCCCATAGACTGCCGACAGATTTTCCTATTCTGTGCGCATCAATGGATGCGTACGGCGATCAGGTATTCGGCGAAGTAGGTGGGCTTTGAACAGTTCGCATTACACCCGGTCCTTGTCATTTGCTACCGGTGTCGCCGTCCAGCGATACCTGAGCGCGGAAGAGGGGCTGACCGCAGCCAGGGCGGAGGGGTGCAGCCACTGGTACGTCGATGCGAGCCTGATGTCGGACATGCCGCACTGCTGGTCCGCGGAGCGCCGTCGCAGCCTCGCGGCAGCCGCCGCTGACCAGGGACTTTCCCCCATCCTGCACGGCAACTTCCGGGCGCCGCTGGCCTCCGAGATACCGGAGGTCCGGGCGGCGTCCCTGCAATACGTGCGCAGCGAGATCGAGTTGGCCGCCCGTATCGAAGCCACCTCGCTCGTCATACACGGCGGTGCCTTCGTCGAGCCCCGGCCGACGAAGGCGCACCGGGACGCGGCGCTCGAAAGATTCTTCTCCGTCCTTTCCGAGGTGGTACGGGAAGCGACCGAGAAGGGGGTCGACGTCTGGCTGGAGAACCTCTCCTACTACCCGAAGTACCGGCCCTTCTCGTATGTCTTCACGCGGGACATGGACTTCGCGGCGGCGATGGACGCGATTCCGGATATCAAGTTCATTCTGGATGTCGGTCACGCCAACGTGAACCAGTCGGCCGCCGCGCCCGTGTTCGAGAAGTTCTCGTCGTCGATCGCGGCCCTGTCGCTGAGCAACAACGCCGGTGACCAGGACGCGCATCTCGCCCTCGACGACGGCACCCTCTCGATCCGGGACATCACCCACGCCATCCGGGCACAGGAGTGGCGGGGAATCATCGCCTTCGAGACCCGCAACCAGAGCGTCGAGGCCGGCATCGACTACCTCACCGGGATCTGGGAGTCCGCTCCCGGATCCGCCGCCTGAAGTCCCTCCGCCAGCCCCCTCGGCGTGGGACGGCTGTACAAGTCGCGCATGCTCACCGCACCGAAGCCGGCTTTACGCAGCGCGGCCAGCAGCCGTACGGCCAGCAGCGAGTTGCCGCCCAGCTCGAAGAAGTGATCCTCCGGGCCCATGTCGGCGGCGATCACCGCACGCCAGACCTCCAGCATCGCCGAGACCGGGTCCGTACGGTCCACGGCCGGCCGCGGCGGCCGGTCGATCGCCGCGGCCGGCGGGCGCCGACGGGACGGCAGAGCCGCTTGGTCCAGTTTTCCATTGAGGGTGAGGGGCAGTGCCGGGAGGTCGACCAGGTCCGCCGGGACCATGTAGTCCGGCAGGACCGTCGCGATCCTGCGGCGTACGTCGGCGGTGGTCGAGCCCTCCTTGAGCACCACGTAACCGACCAGGCGGGCGTGCGCGGGACCGGCCTCCTGCCCCGCGACCAGGACGGCGGCGTCCGCCGTTCCGGGGTCGTTGAGCAGCACTGACCGCACCTCACCCAGCTCGATGCGGAAGCCCCGGATCTTCACCTGTTCGTCGAGCCGGCCCACATAGTCCAGCGTCCCGTCGAGCCGGAGCCGCGCCAGGTCACCGCTGCGGTACAGCCGTTCGCCGCTGAAGGGGTCGGACACGAAGCGTTCCGCGCTCAGTTCCGGCCGGTTGAGATAGCCGAGGGCGAGCCCCGCGCCGCCGACATACATCTCGCCCACGGCGCCCGGCGGCAGCGGCCGCCCCCGGCTGTCGCGTACCGACAGGGACCAGCCGGGGATCGGGCGGCCGATGCCGTGGATCCGCCGGTGCGCGTCCCACGACCGCACGTCCTGGGCCGTCACATGGACGGTCGTCTCCGTGATCCCGTACATGTTGACCAGGCGGCACTCGCCGTCCGGGTGGCGGCTGAACCAACCGCCGACCGTACGGGGATCGAACGCCTCGCCGCCGAGGACGATCAGCCGGGGGGCGTACGCCGTCTGCGTCCGGGCGTCCTGCGTCCGCGCGTCCATTTCGAGCAGCCCCGCGAAGGCCGACGGCGTCTGGCTGAGCACCGTGACACCTTCGCGGACCAGCAGCGCGTGAAAGTCCTCGGGGGACCGGGTCACCAGATACGGCACCACGGCCAGCCGCCCGCCGGTGAGCAGACAGCCCCAGATCTCCCACACCGAGAAGTCGAAGGCGGCCGAGTGGAAGAACGTCCATACGTCATCCGGGCCGAGGGCCATGTCGTCGGTGGTCGCGTCCAGCAGCGCGAGGACATTGCCGTGGGCGACGACCACCCCCTTCGGGCGGCCGGTCGTCCCCGAGGTGTAGATGACGTACGCCGCGTCGTCGGGACCGACCACCGGAAGCTTGGCGCCCGCTGAGTCATCGGCGGCCGCCGTGAGCGCCTCCGGCCTGAGCACCACGGCGCCCCGGCCGGCCGGAAAGCCCGACAGGGACGTGACGACGACGGCGAGGTCCGCGTCCTCGGCGATGTGGCGGAGCCGCTCGTCGGGGGCCTGCGGGTCCAGCGGGACATACGCCGCCCCCGTCTTGAGGACCGCCAGCAGCGCCGCCACCAGGTCGACCGTGCGCTTCAGACACACCCCGACGAACCGTCCTGGCGCGGCGCCCCGGTCCACGAGCACCCGCGCCCACGCGGTCGCCCGCTCGTCGAGTTCGCGGTAGGTCAGCCGCCGGGTCGCGTCGCAGACCGCGACGGCGTCGGGCTGTTCGGCGGCCAGCCGGGCCACCACCTCGTGGAGCGCGGTGGCGCGGGGCGGGGCGGTGCGCGGGGTACGTCCCGTACCGACGGCTGCGGCGGTGTCGGCGCCGTCCAGCAGGGCGAGGTCACCGACGGTCCGGCCGGCCGGGTCCTCGGCCAGCTGCGCCGCCAGGTGCACCGTGTGCCGCGCGAAGTCCCGCGCGACGGAGGGATGGACGGCGGCCGCGTCGTGGGCGTGCTCCGCCAGGGACACCTTCCCGTCCCGCCCCGCCACGTTCCGCCAGGTCAGCACGAGGGGCACGGCGTCCGGCGGGAGGGGGACGTACTCCTCGCTGGGTTCCTGCCGGGTCAGTACGAGGCACAGCGCGGGGACGTCGTCCGCCACCGGGCCGCACGGGCCGGTCAGCGCCGCCCGGACCTGTACGAGAAGGTCGCTGAGCGGCAGGTCGTCCCCGGCGGACAGCCGGATCTCCCTGACGCCCGCCGCCGGACCGGCCGGTTCCGTGGTGACGACGGCGAGCCGTACCGCGCCGCCGCGTTCGTACCGGGAGAGCGCCACGGCCGCGGCGGCCGTTGCCACCTCGGGGGTGAACTCACCCGCGGGCAGCGCCTGGAGAGGCGGCAGCGGGTCGTCGTCCGCGAGGCCCCACCGCGGCGCCGTCGCCGGCGACCATCCGGCGCCGCCGCGCGCGGACGGGGCAGGCTCGCGTACGAGCGCCGCCGCGTCGCACTCCGCCGCCGCCAGCCCATGGACAAGGGCGCGCAGCCCGGCGTGATCGAGAGCGCCGCGGCGGGCGACCGCCACGACATCGGCGGCCCCGTCGGGGTACCGGGTGAGGACCACGCGCAGCCCGAGGCCGCCGTGGCTCAGCGGGCGCCGCACCTCCCGCTGCCGCGCCCGGACGGCGTGCGCCGCCCCGGCCGGTGTCCCGGCGTCCTGGACCCAGAAGCTGCCCACCCGGGTGGCGTCGGCCGACGCCGCGGCCCGCTCGATGTTCGCCCGCGCGGTACGGATCAGGGCCGCGTCGGTGAGCCGTACGGCGATGCCGTGTTCGGCGCTGTCGCCGAGGACGGTGGAACCCCCGGACCGGGGGCGGGGCCTGTCGGTCATGTCTCCTCCTCGTCGTGTCCGGGTGTCGCTCATCGCGCGGTGAATCCGCCGTCGACGGTGACCGTGGTGCCCGTCACCTGACGGGAGTCGTCGCCGGCCAGCCACAGGACGGCGCCCGCCACGTCCTCCGGCTCCACCAGCGTGTTCATGGGCTGCGCGGTGACGAAGGCCTGTTCGTACTCGTCGGCGCCGACATCGAGGCTGCGGGCGATCTCCGACAGCATCCGGCCCTCGACGTGCGAGGCGTCGCGCACCGAGCCGGGGCAGACGGCGTTGACCCGGACCCGCAGCGGGGCGAAGTCCAGCGCCGCCGCTTTCGTGAGGCCGACCAGGGCGTGCTTGGCGGCGACATAGGCCGCGAAGTTCCGGTAGCCCACCAGCCCGGCGGTGGACGCGATGTTGATGATGCTGCCCTCGCGCCGGCGCAGCATGTCGGGGGCGACCGCCCTGATCATGCGCCACGCGCCGGACAGGTCGACGTCCAGCATCAACTGCCATGCGTCGTCCGTGATCTCGTGCACGGGTGTGCCCGAAGGCGCGGCGATCCCGGCGTTGTTGACCAGGACGTCGATCCGGTCGAAGCGCCGCAGCGCGGTGTCCACCGCCACGGTCACGGCCTCGGTGTCGCGCACATCGGCGAGCACGCTCAGCGTGGTCGCACCGGCCTTCCGGCACAGGTGCGCGGTGCGCTCCAGCTGGGATTCGGTGGCCAGCGGGTAGGGCACGCCCCCGATGTCCCCGCCGGCGTCGACGAGGACCAGATCCGCGCCCTCCTCGGCGAAACGCACCGCGCACATCCGGCCGAGACCCCGGCCGGCGCCGGTCACCACGGCCGTCCTGCCCGCTAGCCGCATGCCGCACCGGAACCCGACGGGCGGTCCGCGAGCACGGTCCGCCGGGCGGCTTTGTCCAGCGTCGCTTCCATGAGACCGATCACCTGAGCGGCGGAGTCGGCCAAGTACATATGGCCCCCCGGCAGCTCGGCGTAGCTGAAGGAGCCGCTGGTGGCCGTCCGCCACCGCTGTGCGTCCTCCTCGGTCACCAGGGCGTCGTCGCTGCCGCGCAGGCTGGTGACCGGTGCCTGGATGGGGCAGTCCGACGCGGGGCGGTACGCCTCGTGCATCGCCACGTCCGCGCGCAGCGTGGGCAGCATCAGCTCCCTGAACTCGGGGGAGTCGAAGGCGGGGTGGCGGTAGCCGGCGAGCTCCTCCACCCGCGCGACGAACTCGTCGTCGGTCAGGTCGGCCTCCTGCTGAACGCGCCCCCGGTCCGGCGCGGGGGATCCGCTCACGAAGACATGCGCGACGGGCAGCTCCGTACGCTCTTCGAGGGCGCGGGCCAGCTCGTAGGCGAGGACAGCGCCGAGGCTGTGGCCGAACACGGCGACCCGGGAGTGCCCCCGCACGGCGTCGAGCGCCTCGGGCAGCAGGGTGTGCAGCGCACGGGCCACATCGCGGTGCGGCTCCTCGTCGGTGCGCTCCTCACGGCCGGGCAGCTGCAGGGGCGCCAACCGGAGACCGGCCGGCGTCAGCCGCTGCCACTTCCAGAACAGGCCGGCGCCCGCACCGGCGTACGGAAGGCACAGGACAGGTACGGGTTCTGGTACGGGTTCTGAGCTCATGGCACCTCAATTCGTGTCGGGCCGCACCCCGGCCCGGCGGGAGCGCGGCCGGGGTGCGGCACCGGGTGACGGGCGGACGGATGGCGTCTTACGGGCGGACGATGGCGTCGGGCCACGCGCCGGGTTCGTTGACCCGGGACACCAGCGGGAGGTCACGGATGTCGTCGTGGTCGAGCACCCACATGAGGAACCGCTCGATGCCCATGCCGAAACCGGAGGTCCGCATCGGCGCCTCCTGGCGCATCCGGACGTACCAGTCGTACTCCTCCTCGCGGACGTTGTGCAGGGCGATCGACTTGCGCAGCTGGTCCGGGTCGTCGTGCCGCTCGCCGGAGCCGACGACCTCGCCCATGCCGAAGAGCAGGTCGGCCGCGAGGGCCGTGTGCGCCTCGTCGTTTCCGAAGGCCTGGTAGAACGGCACCGACAGGGTGTCGAAGTGGGTCATCCACACGAACTCGCTCACCCGGGACATCAGCAGGCGCTCGCCCTTGCGGGTCAGCGTCCGCCAGTCGCCCTCGTCGCGCACACAGCCCTCGACATCGCCGAGGATGGTCACCGCCTCGTCGAAGGTGACCCGCGCGAACGGCGCGCTGTGCCCGGCCATGCGCTCCAGGTGGGAGACGTCGCCGCGGGCCTCGGCCAGCTGGTCGCCGTGCCGGTCGAGAAGGGCGCGGGCCAGGGCCTTCACATAGCCGTTGACGTACCGGATGAGGTCGTCGAGACCGCCGGGTATCTCGCCCTCGCTGTGGGTGAACTGGTTGAGGTGCGTCGCGTCGGGGGTCTCGACACGGAACGACGGCATGATGGTGTAGCAGCCGCCCGGCGCGAGGCGGCAGCCGTATTCCAGCAGGAACTGCATCGAGTCCTGTAAGTAGGTGTCCACCCCGTTGACCTGGACCTTCACCGCTTCGGTGTCACTGCCGAATCCGGTGGGGCAGGTGATGGTGCGAGTGGTCTGCGGAAGCCACAGGCTTTTCAGCCCTTGGGAACGGGCGTAGTCCATGGTGGCCCACTGCACGGTGTCCTGCAGATCGGCGATGAGCGTGTACCACGGGGAGCGCAGGGCTGTCGCGAAGGCGGCGGGGTCGTTGCTGTCGAAGGTGGCCGGCGGGACGACGCGCGGCCGGGGGGTCAGGGGTAGCGACATGATGGACTTTCTCTCCTAGCCGTGCGGATGAGCTGCGGGCGGGATGTTCTGATTGCCGGCCAGGACGTTGTCCGGGTCGTAGCGGTGCTTGAGAGCCGCGAGCCGCTCGTAGCGGGCCGTGCCGTACACCTCGGCGACCTTGCCGGGCCGCTCGTCCTGCAGGTAGTTCACATAGGCGCCGCCGTAGTGCCACTCGGCGAGCCGCGCGACGCCCCGCCGGCTCCAGTCGGCGTGCGCCGGGTCCTCGGCCGGATCGGTCCACTGGGCCGAGACGGTGCAGATGTACGGGGCGTCCCGCCGGGGGAACGCGGAGTCCTCGTCGGCGACGTCGCTGATGGCGCCGCGCAGGTACTCGAAGTCGATCGCCGACAGGGGCGACTCGATCTCCCGGGTGGAATCGAGGAGTTGGGCGATCGGACCCTCGGTCAGGTCGGTGAGGTAGCAGGACTTGGTGTAGTAGCGGTTGCCGTGCGGCTCCCCGTGGTCCCCCAGGGCCTGCAGTTCGGCGAACGACATCACCCGGCTCACGGTGGCATCGGGCGCCGCCGCGGCGAACAGCGGAGCGGTCCTGGCCGGCCCCTCGGCGGGGTCGCCGAACCAGGTGGCGGTCAGGAACAGCGCGGGGAGACCGCGCAGCCGCCGCGGGATCCAGTCATGGTGGCCGGCTCGCTTCAGCGTGGCGACGGCGTGCAGGTCGAGGCCCTGTTTCTCGGCGAACTCCCGGTAGCCGGCCAGCGCGGCCACCGCCGTGTCGAGGGGGAAGACGCCCGTGTGGTGGTGTACGGGACCGACCGGCCTCAGCCGCAGGGTGAAACGGGTGACGACCCCGAGGTTTCCGCCGCCGCCCCGCAGCCCCCACAGCAGGTCGGCATGGTCGTCCTCGGTGGCCTCGACGACCGTGCCGTCGGCCAGCACCACTTCGGCGGCCAGGAGGTGATCACAGGTCAGGCCCCACTTGCGGGCCAGCCAGCCGTATCCGCCACCGAGGGCGAGGCCGCCCAGGCCGGTGTGCGAGACGACGCCCGCCGGGCACGCCAGGCCGTGCGCGAGCGTGGCGGCGTCGACGTCCCGCAGCAGACAGCCGCCCTGCGCCCGGGCGGTCTCCGTCCCGGGGTCGACGTCGACCCCGTTCATCAGCGACAGATCGATCATGACGGCGTCGTCGGCGACGGAGGTGCCGGCGACATTGTGGCCGCCGCCGCGCACGGTGACGGCGCGGCCGGCCGCGGTGGCGTAGCGCAGCGCGACGCTGACATCGGCGGCGCCGGTACAGCGGGCGATCAGGCTCGGCCGGCGGTCGTGCATGCCGTTCCACACGGCGCGTACCTCGTCATACGCCGCGTCGCCGGGGCCCAGGAGAGAGCCCTTGAAGTGGTTCCGCAGGAACGGTTCGGCGTTCACTGGGGACACCGGTTCCAGCACGTCGGTCATCGGGGTTTGCCGCCTTCCGGTTCATCAGGTGCAGTGGCCGTCAGTGGCCGAGCAGTTCGGTTGTGACAATCTCGGCGATGAACTTGCGCGGCTCGGCGTCCATGGCCTCTTCGTGGCGGCACGCCAGGTCGTGGCCGACGAGCGTCTCCACATAGGGCGCCCAGGCCGCCGGGTCGGGACGGGCCGCGCCCCTGCTGTGCGTCGCGGTGAAGTAGAGGGTCCGGCCGCGGACCCGGGCGGGCCGGTGACCGGCCACCAGCCGGCTGCTGTTGACGCCGACGGTGAGCAGTCGTTCGAACGTGCCGGCGTCCATGCCGAGCCGCTCCCGTGCGGTGGCCCGGAGGCCGGTCAGCACCGACTCGATGCCGACGGCCGGTATGTCCTCGGCGGCGGTCGCCGGTACGAGGGTGGCCAGCAGGCCGTACTCGTCCCATTGCGCCGCCGTCGCCCAGGGCGGGTAGGGCCAGACCTCGCCCGGATACGCGTCGACGAGGGCGAGCAGGTCGACGCGGGAGCCGTCGTCCTGCAGCCGTCCGGCCAGCGCGTGGGCGATATTGCCGCCGAGCGACCAGCCGAGCAGCCGGTACGGCCCCTCGGGCTGGACGCGGCGTATCTCCGCCAGCATCCGGTCGAGCATCTCGTCCAGGCCGGCGGGCAGCGCACTGCCCGCCACCAGGCCGGGCGCCTGCAGGCCGTACAGCGCGCAGTCCTTGGGCAGATGGGCGGCGAGTCCCGCGTAGCTCCAGGCGAGTCCGGTCGCGGGGTGGACGCAGAACAGCGGGCGCGGATCGCTGCCGGCGCGCAGCGGCAGCAGCACCTCGTGGTCGTCCTGCGGCTCGCCCGACCCGACGGCCGCGAGCAGGCCGGCGACGGTGGGGGCCTCGAACAGCGTGCGGACCGTCACCCGCAGGCCCAGCACCGACCGGATACGGCTGAGCATCCGCATCGCGAGCATCGAGTGCCCGCCGAGGTCGAAGAAGCTGTCCTCCACGCCGACCCGGGGCAGACCGAGCGCCTCGGCGAACAGCGTGCACAGGATGGTCTCCTGCGGGGTGCGCGGCGGAACGCCCTCGGCCGTCGACGGCGCCTCGGGGACCGGCAGGGCGTGCCGGTCCAGCTTGCCGTTGGGGGTCACCGGCAGTTCGTCCAGCGCCACGAAGAACGTCGGCACCATGTACTCGGGCAGCGCCCGCGCCGTGTGCCGCCGTACCGAGGCGACATCGAGCGCCGCGCCGTCCGCCGGCACGACATAGGCCACCAGGCGCTTGTCGCCGGGCCGGTCCTCGCGGGCGAGGACCATGGCCTGGCGCACCCGCGGATCCCGTTCTACGACGGCCTGGACCTCTCCCGGTTCGATCCGGAAGCCGCGGATCTTCACCTGGTGGTCGACGCGGCCCATGAACTCCAGTTCGCCGCCGGCGTTCCAGCGCACCAGGTCGCCGGTGCGGTACATCCGCTCACCGGGAGCGCCGAACGGACTGGCCACGAACCGCTGCGCGGTGAGCTCGGGGCGGCCCGCGTAACCCCGCGCGAGCCCGGCTCCGCCGACATACAGCTCGCCCACCGCGCCGGCCGGAAGCAGCTGCAGATACTCGTCCAGTACGTACGCCTGCATATTGCGCAGGAGCCGGCCGATCGGCGCCCGGTCGGCGCGGAAGTCCTCGCTCGCGTCGATCACCGAGATCGACACGTCGTCGGAGCACTCGGCGGGGCCGTACACATTGGCGAGCGGGATCCCGGGGTGCCGGGCGAACCAGCGGTCGACGAGGTCGGGCGGGAGTTCCTCGCCGTGTACCAGCATCCACCGCAGCCCTTTGAGCAGGCCGACGGACGCGTCGTCGAGATCCCACATGTCCAGGACCGCCCGCAGCACCTGCGGCACGATCTGCACCACCGTGATGGACTCGTCGGCGATGCACCGGGCCAGCGCCAGCGGATCGCGGGTGGTGTCCTCGTCCAGGACATGCACCCGTCCGCCGGTGAACGGCATGGTCAGCGCCTGCCACACCGAGACGTCGAAGGTCAGGGGCGCGTTGAAGGCCATCGTGTCGCGTTCGTCGAGGCGATAGAGCTCGGCCACCGCGTGCAGATGGTTCGACAGGCCCCGGTGCGGGACCAGTACGCCCTTGGGCCGGCCGGTGGAGCCCGAGGTGAACACGGCGTACGCGAGCAGGCCGGGGGACGCGCCGAGGTCCGGCCGCCGCCAGTCCCGCGTCTCGTCCGGTACGCCGTCCACCTCGACCACCGTCACGCCGTCGAGCCCCCCGGCGGTCAGCGGCCCGGCCCGCTCACGCAGCCCGGACGCCGCCACCAGATAGCGGGAGGAGCTGTCCGCGATCATCTGCCGGGCCCGCTCCGTCGGCAGTGTGCCGTCCAGTGCCAGGTAGCCGCCGCCCGAGCCGAGCACCCCGAGCGCGGTGGCGACGAACCAGGCGCTGCGGTCGGAGAGGATCGCGGTGAGGGCGTCGGGGCCCGCGCCTGCTCGCGCCAGGGCGCGGGAGACCCGGTCGGCCGCGTCGGCCAGCTCCCGGTAGGTGTAGCGAACGCTCGCGTCGGAGACGGCGACGGCGTCCGGCCGCCGCTCGGCCCACTCGCGGATCCGCCGGCCGAGATCGACGGCGGTCTCGGTCCTGACGGGGCCGTTCCACCGGGTCAGTTGCCGGTGCCGCTCGGCCTCCGACAGGACGGACACCTCGCGGATGCGCACCGCCGGACCGTCGGCGACCGCCGACAGCAGCCGCACCAGGCGCTCGCCCATGGTGCGCACGGTCGCTTCGTCGAAGAGGTCGGTGGCGTATTCGAGGGAGGCGCGCAGCCCGGCCGGGCCGCCGTGCTCGTCACGCCGGTCGTCGAAGTCGACGGAGAGGCTGAACTTCGCGGTGTCGGTGGTCCGGCGCAGCACCGTGCTCTCGAGACCGGGCAGGCTCAGAGCGTCGCCCGGCCGCCCTTCGTTGAGCGCCAGCATGACCTGGAACAGCGGATGCCGGTCCGGTGAACGCGGCGGATTGAGGGCCTCGACGAGCCGGTCGAACGGCACCTCCTGGTGGGCGTAGGCGTCGAGGTCCGTCGTGCGGACGCGGCGCAGCAGCTCCCCGAAGGAGGGGTTGCCCGAGGTGTCGGTGCGCAGCACGACCGTATTGACGAAGAAGCCGACCAGGTCGTCCAGCGCGTCGTCGGCGCGGCCGGCCACCGGGGTGCCGAACGGGATGTCCGTACCGGCGCCGGAACGGGTCAGGAGCACCGCGACGGCCGCCTGGAGCAGCATGAACAGGGTGCAGCCGTGCTGGTGTGCCACGTCGAGCAGCCGGCCGTGCAGCTCGGGTCCGACCGTGAGCTCGACGGTCTCGCCCCGAAAGGCGCCGGCCCCTGCCGCGCCGTCCCGCGCCGGCAGCCGCACCCGGTCGCAGGGCAGCGGCAGTTCCTCCGGCAGCCCCGCGAGAGCGTCACGCCAGTGCCGCAGCTGCGTGGTGAGCAGGCTGCCGGGATCCTCGTCACTGCCGAGCAGCTCGCGCTGCCACAGCGTGTAGTCGCTGTACTGCACCGGCAGCGGCTCCCAGGCCGGCGCCCGGCCCTCGTACCGGGCGCCGTAGGCGGCGCTGACGTCACGCAGCAGCGGTGTCAGGGACCAGCCGTCGCAGACGACGTGGTGCAGGACCAGGGCGAGTACGTGGTCGTCGGCCGCGACCCGCAGCAGCCAGGCCCGGGTCGGCAGGTCGGCGGTCAGGTCGAACGGACGCCGCACCGCCGCGAGCAGGTCGGCGTCGAGCCGCTCCGGGCCGCTGTCGGCCACCTGGAGGGCGAAACCGGTCTCCCGCAGGGGAAGCACCCGCTGGTACGGCTCGCCGTCGCTCTCGCCGAACACCGTCCGCAGGCTCTCGTGCCGCTCCACCACATCGCCGAGGGCCGCGTCGAGCGCCGGGACGTCCAGGGCGCCGCGCAGCCGTACGATCACAGGCACGTTGTACGTCGAACTCGGCCCTTCGAGCCGGTTCAGGAACCACAGGCCCTGCTGCGCGAACGACAACGGAAACACGTTCATTCCTCCCCGTACCGGGCCGGCGGACGGACCACGGCCGCCGTCACGACCGGCGGGTCAGTTTGGGACGGGGGGCCGTGGACGCCGGGCTGTGCTCCAGGGCGGCCACGACGCCGTGCACCGTCGGGTGGTCGAGGATCTGCTTCAGTTCGATTCCCCGGCCGGTGGCCGACCGGATCTGGTTCCACAGCCGCATCAGGCGCAGCGAGTGCCCGCCGAGCCGGAAGAAGTCGTCGTCCATGGAGACCGAGGGCAGCCCCAGGACCTCAGCGAAGATGCCCGCCACGGTGATTTCCAGCGGGGTGTCCGGAGCCCGCCCCTGCCCTGCGGGCGCCGTGGCCGTCACGGGATCGAGGGCGGCGAGCGCCGCTCGGTCGATCTTGTGGTTGTGGTTCCGCGGCATCTCGTCGAGCCGCAGGAACGCGGACGGGACCATGTAGTCGGGGAGTTCCCCGGCCAGCGCGGCCCGCAGGTTGTCCGGGTCGAGCGGGGTCTCGGACGTGAAGTAGGCGCACAGGACGGACAGGCCGGCAGCGCGCGGGAGCAGCAGCACCACGGCGTCGCGCACGGCGGGCAGCTGGGACAGCCGGCCCTCGATCTCGCCGAGTTCCACCCGGAAACCACGGATCTTGACCTGGTTGTCCGCGCGGCCGAGACAGTCGAGGAGCCCGTCGTCGGTCCAGAGCGCGATGTCGCCGGTGCGGTACAGCCGCCCGGGGACGCTCGCGCCACCGCTGACGAACGCGGCGGCCTCCAGCTCCGGCCGGTTGACATAGCCGTCGCTGAGTCCGTCGCCGCCCACATGCAGCTCGCCGGGTACACCGATGGGCTGGGGGTTTCCGTCCCGGTCGAGCACCCAGGCGGTGGAGTTGGCGACGGGGCGGCCGATCGGAACCCTGCCGTGGTAGCGCCGGGTGACGCGGTGCGTGACGGAGAAGGTGGTGTTCTCGGTGGGGCCGTAGCCGTTGATGAACACGCTGTCCGGGCAGGCGCTCATCGCCTCGGCGATGTGCCGCGCCGACACCGCCTCACCGCCGACCAGGACCTGACAGCCGGCCAGCACCGAAGGGTCCTCTTCGACGAGCTGGTTGAACAGGGTGGAGGTGAGCCAGATCGTGTTCACCCCGTGCCGCGAGATCGCGGCGCCGAGGTCCACCGGGTTCAGGACGGTGTCGTTCGGCACGAGCACGAGGGCGCCGCCGTTGAGCAGCGCGCCCCAGAACTCGAACGTGGTGGCGTCGAAGGCGATTGCGCCGGTCTGCAGGATCCTCGTGGTGTCGGAGAGGTGTACGTAGTCGGTGTCCCGGACCAGCCGGACGACGGCGCGCTGGCTGACCAGGACGCCCTTCGGCCCGCTCGTGGTGCCCGAGGTGTACATCACGTACGCGGCGTCCTGCGGCCCGACGGCGAGCTCCGGCAGCGGGACGCCGGCCGGAGCGGGGTACGGCTGGGTGAGGTCGAGAACGGGGAGGTCCGCGGTGACCGCCGGGCTGTCCGTCAGGAGCAGTTCCGCGCCGCTGTCGGAGAGCACGAAGTCCCTGCGGCCCGCCGGAAGGGCTGAGTCGACGGGCACATACGCGGCGCCGAGGCGGAGAATGGCGAGTACGGCGGCGATCAGGCGGGGCGAGCGCTCCAGCATGAACGCGACCCGGCTGTGCCGACGGACCCCCCTGGCGTGCAGGACGTCCGCCAACCGCAGTGCTTCTCGCTCCAGTTGCCCGTACGTCAGGGAGGTGTCCCGGTCACGGACGGCTTCCTGATCGGGACGGCTCGCCGCCTGGCCGGCGAAGAGCTGGTAGATCGAGGCGTCGCGCGGATAGGGCCGCTGGGTGTCGGTGAACCCGCGCAGTCGCTCGTACTCGGCGTCGGTCAGCAGCTGGAGTTCGCCTATGGGCAGGTCCGGGTGCTCGGCGATCCGGCGCAGGAGGGTGACCAGATGGCCCAGCATGCGATCGGCGAACACCGAAGGAAGGACATGCTCGTGGCAGTCCAGGTGGAGCGTGACGCCGTCGTCGGCCGTGGCCTCGGTGGAGAGGACGAGTTCGGCGCCGGGCCCGCCGGCGGCGGACCCGTCCACGACACAGATCACCTTCGGCGGTACGGCGTCCGCCGTGCGCGGCGCTTCGGCGATCCCGGCCAGGCCGGCGGCCACGGCGTGGCGGTGCTCCGCCGCGGTCAGGGCGGACGGCATGTGGCTGACGACCGACGCGGCGGCCCCGGCCGCCGGCCAGGACGCCCGGCGGACCCCGATGCGGAACGCGAGTCCGTTGCTGTACTTGCGGAAGAGGATCAGAGCGGCCGAGAGGACGAACTCGTCTCCGCTACCGCCGAGTTCCCTGACCACCTCGGTGGGGAGCGGCGTCGACCGCCGCACCGTCCCGCAGGGTCCGGCGAGCGAGCACGAGCCGCCGAACGGGAGCCAGGACGGGACATCGGCTTCTTCGGGGGGAACGTCTCCCACGATCATCTGTCACCACTTCCGATCCCTTTATCGTTCCACGCGGAAAATGACGCGCATCCGCCCGGAAAAGCGCACGCGAGAAGCCGTGGGATCAATGCTAGGTTCTGCCGCCGAGTCCCAGCGGCAGATGTTTCGGCAGGAGACCGGCAGTTAGCGGAAGCCATAGCCGGCGGAAACGAAAGCGAATCCTGGACGGATTCGCCTGTCAGTGCTGCGGCAGTTTCAGCCCGTTGACGCTCCGGACGCCGTCCTGGAAGCGGAACTCGAAGGTGAGTGCGGCGCGCGCCTCGTCAATGGTGCGCATAACCGCTTCATGGCCCTCGCACACCCCGGAAATGGTGTCCAGGGTCAAGGTGGTGGTACCGCCGGGAAGCGGGTCGCCCGCGCGGACGAAATTCCGGTAGGCGGTCACGCCCGGTATCTCGCGGACTGCCTCGGCCCCCTGGACGGCCAGCAGGGTGGAGGGGGCCAGCGGCGCGAGGTTGTTGTACTGGAAGTGGACTTTTCCGCCGAAGTCGAACGTCGGCAGATAAGGCTGCTCGCCCAGGGCCATGAGACCGGCGACACGCACAAGATCCAGGCCGCACGCCTCACGGGCCATCATGTTCACATGGCCGGAGAGTCTTCCGTTGAGCTCGATGAGGCGCGGTCCTTCGGGGGTGAGCTTCAGCTCGGTGTGGGCGTATCCGCTGTCGGCGCCCACCGCTTCCAGGGCCCGGGTGACGAGGTCGAAGATCTCCTGCTCCTCGTCGCGCGGCAGATGGCTGGGCCAGATCCGCCCTGTCCCCCGGAACGGGGGCATGACCGGGGATTTGCCGGTGAGCACCAAGTGCGTGATGCCCGACGGCGTGCAGGCGCTCTCGACGGAGACATAGTCGCCGAACGGTTCGCTCGGCCGGCCCTCGAGGAACTCCTCCAGGATGAAGGGGGCCCAGGCGCCGGCCGCGGCGATGGCGTCGAGCCGCGCGTGGACGGCGCGGGCGTCCGCCTCGGACCGCATGGCGTAGGCGTCCTTGCTGCGCGACCCCGTCACCGGCTTGACGACCGAGGGCAGGCCCACCGTCCGCAGTGCCTCGTCCCAGTCGCTCAGCGAGTCCAGCACGCGGGTGCGCGTCCGGTCGACGCCCGCCTCGCGCAGCACGCGGCGCTGCATGCCCTTGTCGGTGTAGAGCCGGGCCGTGTGCGGGGACAGGCCGGGAAGGCCCGCCGCGGCCGCGAGTTCGGCGGCCGGACGGATCATGTCCTCGCAGAAGGTGAGGACGCCGTCGGGTGCGATCTCCCGGATGAGCTCCGCGTCCGCGTCGGCGTGCCCGGTGAGCGTCCGGATCTCGCCGAGCAGTTCCATGACCGGCAGCAGCTGGTCCACATGCGCGGATGCGCGCGGGACGAGGAAGACGATGTCACCCAGGTCGGCGAGGCCCGCTCCGATCTCGCCGGCGGGCGCCGCGCCCGCGTCGTACAGGACGGCGAACAGCGGCCGGGAACGGTCGGTCATGAGCGGATTCCCCGTTCGTCCTGAGTGGACCGCCCGGCCGGGCTGACCGGATTCGCCACCAGCGCCACCAGCGCCTGCCGCAGCGAACTGGCGTGGGCCTCCACGGTGGGGCGGGCCACATAGGCCGAGTCGAAGCCGATGCGGATCTGGCCCTCGGTGCCGGAGATCTCGACATTGACGTGGAACGGGAAGCTGGGCTTGCCCCTGCGCCACCGGCCCCGGGTGGGCACCGACGTCAGCCGGTCCAGCTCCTCGTAGGCGTGGAAGTTCATGAAGTTGAAGGTGACGTCGAACGCCGGCCGGCCGAGCCGCTCGACGACCAGCGCCTGCGGGAAGGCCTGATGGGGGGCGCTCTTGCTCTCGGCGTCCGCCGCCGCCCTGATGAGACCCGCCCAGGTGTCGTTCACCGTCGGGAAGCGCACCGGCAGCGTGTTCAGGAAGAGTCCGGTCGCGAGGTCGGAACCGGCGCTCACCGGGCGGGTGTTGAACACGACGCCGGTGACGATGTCCTGCTCGCGCCGGGTCCAGGTGCCCAGGGCCCGCACATGCGCGGCGAGCGCGATGGACTTCACGGAGACGCCGAGCATGCGGGCCACGCCGTTCAGGGACCGTACGAGGCCGGCGTCGAGGCCGAGTTCGCAGCGCTGGTCGGCGTTGGGGATCTCGTCGTGCTTCGAACCGTCGAAGAGCAGGGGCTCCACGTCCGCCTGGCCGAACCAGTGCTCGGCCGCGGCGGGTGAGGCCGCGGCCGACTGCTCGGCGGCGATGAAGTCGTTCTGTACGGAGGCGGACAGCGCGGGGAGTCCGGCCTCCTGGCCACCGCACTCGGCGGAATAGAGAGTCATCAGTTCCACGGCCAGCCTGCTCAGGCTCCAGCCGTCGAGCACGGCATGGTGGGCGGCCAGCACCAGATGGAAGGAGTCCGGCAGCACCACCACATGGCAGCGGACCAGGGACGGGGTCCGCCAGTCGATCGGCGAGGCGAGCCGGCGGTCGCACCAGTCCCGTACCAACTCCTCGGCCTCGTCGGCGCCGGCCGCCCGGTCGACGCTCAGCTCGGGCTCGATGTCGGCCCAGACCAGCTGCGCGGGAACCGAGAGACCGCCGAAGTCGAAGGCGGTGCGCAGGGCGGGATGGCGACGGCAGAGCGCGGTCAGGGCGGAGCGGAAACCCTTCTCGTCGAAAGGCGCGCACACCTCCCAGCCGTCCATGCTGTGGTAGAGCAGCGGGTCCTGGCTGGTCTCGCAGAGGTAGAGCATGCCGATCTGTAGCGCCGACGCGGGCAGCGCGTCCGCCACTCCCTCGGGGACCAGGGCGCGGTCCCGCGGATCGAGGAGGGAGAAGGCGGCGGCTTCCGGTGTCCCGCCGCCCGGCGCCCCTGATCCGTCGCCGGCCAGCGCTTCGAGGACCGAGGGAACGCCCATCATGCCGCGCACCGATTGCCGCACCATCAGATCGCGGAGGGTGATCGGAATACCCTTCGCGCGCGCGTCATTGACGACGCGTACCGCGGTCAGTGAGTCTCCGCCGAGCGCATAGAACTTGCTGTCCATGTCGATGTCCTGGACCGACAGATTTTCCCGGAGGACGGCCAGGAGAACGTCGGCCGGGTCTTTCCGTAATTCCTCCATGCCCAGCTGTTCCCTTCATTGTGTGACAGTGAATCGGCGACACGAAGAAGAAGTGTGACCGGGGCGTTTTTTCCGGACGTCCGCTAGCTGAGCGACATTTCCGCAGCCGGGATGTCACGTGTCTTCCGAAGAGGCGAGAACACGACGAACAGCGAGGCACTCCACATGCCCGCCGCGCAGACCCAGAGCGCCGGCCTCAGTCCGGCATAGGTGGCGAGCAGGCCACCGAACAGGGAACCGAGCGGGATGACGCCGTAGGCGATCCAGAGGTAGACCGCGCTCACCCGGCTGAGCACCTCGGGCGGGCAGACGAGCTGCCGGTAGGAGAGGGAGGCGGTGTTGAACATGGTGCTGTTGGCCGACAGGGCGGCCAGGCCGATGGCGTACAGGGCGATGCCCCAGCCCGGCAGCGACAGCGGCATCAGGAAATACAGCGGGCCGGGCACCAGCATGGAGACCCAGATGATCCGGGCGCTGCCCACCCGGGCGGAGATACGACGGGCGAAGGCTCCGGTGATCAGGCCGCCCACGGAACCCAGCGTGAACACCACCCCGACGGCCCCCGCACTGGCATGCAGATCGCGGAGCATGAAGGTGACCGCGATCGAATTGGCGGCCGTCACGAAGAAGTTGGACACACTGGTGCACACGAGCAGATGGCGCAGGATGGGGTGACGGCGCACGAACGTGAGCCCTTCCCCGATGGCGGCCTTGAAGGACACCCGGTTCGAACCGGCAGGTTCACCCTGTTCGGACTTGGGTACGCGCATCAGGCCCAGGGTCACGGCGCTGAGCGCGTACGTGAGCACGTTGGCGTACAGCGTGCGGGAGGCGCCCGCCAGCCCGATCAGCGCGCCGCCCAGGCCCGGCCCGCTCAGCTCCGCGAGCGATTCGCTCATGGCGAGTTTGCCGTTGCCGTCGACCAGTTGGGCGGTGCGCACCAGTTTCGGCAGCTGGCTCCGGTAGGCGACCGTGAACAGCACCGTGAGCACACCGGAGACACCGACGATCACGTACAGGTACCACAGGCTCAGATGGCCGCCCAGCGCGACCAGCGGAACCGAGAGGATCAGCAGCATGCGGGCCGCGTCGCAGAAGACCATGATCTTCTGCTGGTCCAGCCGATCGGCGAGCACGCCCGCCGGCAGTGAGAACAGCAGGTAGGGAAGCCAGCTGAGGGAGGTCAGCAGGGATACCTGCAACGCGCTGGCGTGCAGGATGTCGAGGGCGAGGATCGGCAGGGCGATCAGCGCGATGCGCGGACCGAGCGTCCCCGCCCCCTGCCCGAACCACAGCAGCATGAAGTTCCGGTTGCGCCAGAGCGAGCTCTCCTCACCTGCCGCGGCGTCCTGCTTCGACGCCGTCTGCGTCATGCGGTTCGTCCTCCCCCGGTCGGCGGGGCAGTCGCCTCGCCCGTGCGTCCCATAGTGCCCAGCAACCGCAGCCTGCCACAGAGAGGCAGGGGGAACTACCGATCAACTGCCGATCCGATTGCCCCTTCCGCCGCCCCGCCCCCCGGGTCGGCGGTGAGCGGTCACGGGACAGGTCTCAAGGAGGCAACGGCTTCGGGGGCCCTGGTCAGATAGGCGCGAATGACGTTGAGGACGGTGAATTTGACAAGGTTGTCGCCACCCGGCGTGACCTTCGCTATGAGACCGCACTGGAGGAAGACATGCACGGCGCGGGCGACCTGCGCCCACGGGATACCGATACGCGCCACGACCATGGCCACGGTCCAGGAGCCGGACCAGTCCGCGAGCCGGAGCAGCAGCTCGCGATAGCGCGGTGGCTGCGCGGCGATTGCCTCGTGCACCGTCGTCGCGAGGTCGACCCGGTCGCCGGGGTGGGTGGCCAGCAGATGCGGTTCGTCACGGGCCATCCGCCCGATCTCCTCCGCTGAAACGATCATGAACCAGGAGGCGGCCGCCTCCAGGGCGCCCGGCAGGCCGTCGAGCCGCCGGCAGACCTCCGCGCAGACCGTCAGCACGGTCTCGTCCGGCTCGAAATCCGACTGCGCGTCCGTGATCAGCGCGAGCAGCAGAGCCACGGCCGGCGACGCGGTCACCTCGTCCCGGCCGGCGGACCTCGCGGCGACGGGGAGCGGGGCCAGGGCCAGCCGGTGTTCCTCGGGTAGCCCCTCCGGTGTGCGGGCCGTTTCGAGTATGCGTAAGTTTCGGCAGTTCCTGATCATTTTCCACTTGGCGGCGTGCTGCACCTGACCCGGGTCATTGCCGTCCAGGACAAGGAGCACGGCCCGGTCCCCGATCAGCCGGACCAGCTGGTCGATACCGTCGTCGCTGAACGCCACCAGCTCGTCCACGCTGTGATACCAGGCCTTCTGGTTCCTGTCGGGCCGGAAATACCCCTCGGCGTCCGGCCCGCCGTCTCCGGTCCCCTGCCGCAGGGACACCCACAGGGTGGGCATGCCGTGCAGTGCGGCGAGCTCTTGCGCCACCGCGTGGGCCAGCCGGGTCTTGCCCACGCCCCCGAAGCCCGTGATGGCCGTGATCCGTCCGTGTTCGCCCAGTACGCGCTTGAGTATCGCGTCGAGCTCCCGCTCGCGTCCCCGCAGCGGCTGGCCCACCTCGGTGGGCGACATGGTGAGCGTGTCGAACAGCGCGTCCCCCGCTTCGCGTCCCGAAGCCAGTTCGAAGGAGACCCGCTCCCGCGCGGACAGCTGTAACGCGTCCGCGAGCAGGCGCACCGTGTCGCGGCGCGGGACCGCCACCTGCCCCTGTTCCAGATTGCGGACGGCCCGCACGCTCATCGTGGCGAGGCCGGCCAGTTCGGTCTGCGTCAGCCGACCGCGTTCCCGGTACTTGCGTAACTGCTGGGCGAAGTCTTCACTGTTGGCTGCAACAATCACTGCGATAGCTCCATGAGTGGTAGCTCATAGGTGCGAGCCCGCCGACCTGGTTGTGCGGCGGGCTCGGGAATCTAAAGTTGCTACCCCTCTTGCGAGGCGTTGATGCTGCGCCGGCGGACGCACCCCGCGTACGGCCGCCGGCGGATCCGGTCGGCGGGCGTCAGCCCGTCAGGCCCAGCTCGCGGGCGATCAGCATGCGCTGGACCTCGCTGGTGCCCTCGCCGATCTCCAGGATCTTGGAGTCGCGCCACATCCTGGCCACCGGGTACTCGTTCATGAAGCCGTAGCCGCCGTGGATCTGGGTGGCCTCGCGGGCGTTGTCGACGGCGACCGTCGAGGAGTACAGCTTCGCCAGCGCGGCTTCCTTCTTGAACGGCTCGCCGTGGGTGAGGCGGGAGGCCGCGTCGCGCCAGCCGATCCGCGCCATGTGCGCGCGCATCTCCATGTCGGCGATCTTGAACTGGATGGCCTGGTTGTCGCCGATCGGCCGGCCGAAGGCGTGCCGCTCCTTGGCGTACGTCACCGACTCGTCCACACAGCCCTGGGCGAGGCCCGTCGCCAGTGCGGAGATCGCGATCCGGCCCTCGTCGAGGATGCGCAGGAACTGGGCGTAGCCGCGGCCCTCCTGGCCGAGCAGGTTCGCCAGCGGCACCCGTACGTCGGAGAAGGACAGCTCACGGGTGTCCGAGGCGTTCCAGCCGACCTTCGAGTACGGGGCGGCGACCGTGAAGCCGGGGGTGCCGGACGGCACGATGATCGAGGAGATCTCCGGGCGGCCGTTCTCCTTGCGGCCGGTCACCGCGGTGACCGTGACCAGGCCCGTGATGTCCGTACCCGAGTTGGTGATGAAGCACTTGGAGCCGTTGATCACCCACGCGTCGCCGTCCCGCACGGCGGTGGTGCGGGTGCCGCCGGCGTCGGAGCCGCAGTCCGGCTCGGTCAGGCCGAACGCGCCGAGCAGTTCGCCCGAGCAGAGGCGGGGGAGCCACTCCTGCTTCTGCTCCTCCGTACCGAAGCGGTAGACCGGCATGGCGCCCAGGGAGACGCCCGCCTCCAGGGTGATCGCGACGGAGGAGTCGACGCGGGCCAGCTCCTCAAGGGCGATACCGAGGGCGAGATAGTCGCCGCCCATGCCGCCGTACTCCTCGGGGAAGGGCAGCCCGAACAGGCCCATCCGGCCCATCTCGCGGACGATCTCGTACGGGAACTCGTGCCGCTCGTAGAAGTCGCCGATCTTGGGCGCGACGACCTCGCGGGCGAACTCCTCGACGGTGCGGCGCAGTTCTTCGTGCTCGGCGGACAGCCTGTGGTCCAGGGACATCGTGCGGTCACTCCTTGTGGGAGAGGGCTCGGACGGTACGGGAGGGGCTGGGGCGGCCCAGCCGTTCGGCCAGCCAGACGCTGGTGGCGGTGAGCAGGCCGAGATCGACGCCGGTTTCGACACCGAGGCCGTTGAGCATCCACACGAGGTCTTCGGTGGCGAGGTTTCCGGTGGCGCTCTTCGCGTACGGGCAGCCGCCGAGGCCGCCCGCCGAGGCGTCCACGGTGGTCACACCGTGCTGGAGCGCGGCGAAGGTGTTGGCGAGGGCCTGGCCGTAGGTGTCGTGGAAATGCACACCGATGGCATTGGTCGGCACGCCCTCCTCGTTCAGCTCGGCGAGCAGGGTCTGCACATGGCCGGGGGTGGCGACGCCGATCGTGTCGCCGAGGCTCAGCTCGTCACAGCCCAGGTCCATGAGGGCCTTGGCGACCCGGACGACCTGATGGACCGGGACCGGGCCCTCCCAGGGGTCGCCGAAGCACATGGAGAGATAGCCGCGGACCCGCATCTTGTCCTCGCGGGCCCGGGCGACGACCGGCGCGAACATGGCCAGCGACTCGTCCACGGTCCGGTTGAGGTTGGCCTTGGCGAACGACTCGGTGGCGCTGGCGAACACGGCGATGTCGCGGGCGCCGAGGGCGAGCGCGCGGTCGAGTCCGCGCGCGTTCGGCACGAGGACGGGGAGCGCGACCGGGGCGCCGGCGCCGGAGCCGCGGAGGTCGTCGAGCATCGGGAACAGCTGCTCGGCGTCGGCCAGTTGGGGCACCCACTTGGGGTGCACGAAGCTGGTCGCCTCGATGGTGGTCAGTCCGGCCCCGGCGAGCCGGTGGATGAACTCCGCCTTGACCTCGGTCGGTACGACGGCCTTCTCGTTCTGCAGGCCGTCGCGCGCGCCCACCTCATGGATACGGACCCGGGGCGGCAGGCCCTGCGAGGCGACCGCCATGGGCAGTCCTTCGGTCATGACTCCTCCTGCGGGGTCTCCGGCGAGGTCCCCTGCCGGGTCTCCTGCGGGGTGGGGGCCGGGGCGACGACGGCCAGCACCTGGTCCATGGCGACCGTGGAGCCCGGGGTCACATCCAGCTCGGTGACGGTGCCGTCGTGCGGCGCGGAGATGACGTGCTCCATCTTCATCGCCTCGACGACGAGCAGACTCTGCCCCGCCACGACCTCGTCCCCGACGGCCACCTTCACGACGGTGACGGTCCCGGGCATGGGCGCGGTCAGCGAGTCCACCCCGCCCGCCCGCCCGGCCCCGAGCAACGCGGCCTCGACGGGGTCGTGGACCTGGGCGTGCCAGCTGTCCCCGTCCCTGCCGAGCCAGCTGCCCTCCGGTCCCGAGGCGTGGGCGAAGGTGTGGATGAGGCCGTCGCACTCGACGGAGAGGCGCGTCGCGGTCACGTCGAGCAGCCGGGCGCGGACCGGGGCGCCGTCGCCGAGCAGCAGCTCCGCCCCGGCGGCCGTTCCCCGGACGCGGACGGCCATCGGGTCCTGGCCCGGTACGCGCACCTGGTGGACGGCCCAGGCGGCCTCGCCGCCGAGGCGCCAGCCGCTGGGCACGGAGAACGGATCGGTCCAGCGGTGGGCGGAGGTTTCCCCGCCCGCACCCGCGCCCGCACCCGGCGCCGAGCCCGAGCCCGCGCCGCCCGTCGTCCCCGCTCGGAGCGGTTCGGGTGCCAGCGCGTCGTGGCGCAGCAGCGCCGCCGCCGCGTAGACCTCGGGCGGGACGCCGTCGTCCACCAGCCCCGCCGCCTCGCGTTCGACCAGGCCCGTGTCCAGGTCGCCCGACGCCACCGCCGGGTGGGCCAGGAGACGGCGCAGGAAGCCGGCGTTCGTCGGGACGCCCAGCGTGACCGTCTCCGACAGGGCCGCGCGGAGCTTGCGCAGGGCCGTGGCGCGGTCGGGGCCGTAGGCGATGACCTTGGAGAGCATCGGGTCGTACGCGCTGCCGATCTCCGTGCCCTCGGAGAGGCCCGAGTCGGTCCGTACGCCGTCGCCCTGCGGCTCGCTCAGCGCCAGCACCGTACCGCCGGAGGGCAGGAAGCCGCGGCTCGGGTCCTCCGCGCAGATCCGGGCCTCCACCGCGTGTCCGGTGAGCGTGATGTCGTCCTGGCCGAAGGGGAGTTTCTCGCCGGAGGCCACCCGCAGCTGCCACTCCACCAGGTCCAGGCCGCCCGTCCCCGCGACCGACACGGCCAGCTCGGTCACCGGGTGCTCGACCTGGAGCCGGGTGTTCATCTCCATGAAGAAGTACGACGCGGGGTCGCGGCCCGGGACGATGAACTCGACCGTCCCCGCGCCCGCGTAGTCGCAGGAGCGCGCCGCCTGGACCGCGGCCTCGCCCATCGCCGCGCGGGTCGCCTCGTCCAGCAGGACCGAGGGGGCCTCCTCGATGATCTTCTGGTGGCGGCGCTGGAGCGAGCACTCGCGCTCGCCCAGATGCACCACGTTCCCGTGGCCGTCCGCCAGGATCTGGATCTCGATATGGCGGGGGCGGTCCACCCACCGCTCGACCAGCAGGGTGTCGTCCCCGAAGGAGGACCGCGCCTCGCGCCGCGCCGCCGCGATCTCCTCGGCCAGCACCGCCTCCGACCGCACCAGCCGCATGCCCTTGCCGCCGCCGCCCGCCGAGGGCTTCAGCAGCACCGGCATCCCGATCCCCCTTGCCGCGTCGGCCAGTTGGGCGTCGCTCAGTCCGCTGCCCGAGGAGCCGGGGACGACCGGAACGCCCGCCGCCCGCACCGTCTCCTTGGCGCGGATCTTGTCGCCCATCAGATCGATGGCGGCGGCGGGCGGGCCGATGAAGACCAGCCCGGCGTCCGCGCAGGCACGCGCGAAGCGCGCGTTCTCCGCGAGGAAGCCGTAGCCCGGGTGCACGGCCTGCGCGCCGGTGCGGGCGGCCGCCTCCAGCAGCCGGTCGACGGAGAGATAGCTCTCCGCGGCCGCCGCGGGCCCGATCCGTACCGCGGTGTCGGCTTCCCGTACATGCCGGGCGTCCGCGTCCGCGTCGCTGAAGACCGCGACCGAGCGCACCCCGAGACCGCGCAGCGTGCGGATGACGCGCACCGCGATCTCGCCGCGGTTGGCGATCAGAACCGTGTCGAACATTCCCACCCTCACATCCGGAAGACGCCGAAGCCGGGGTCACCCAGCGGGGCGTTGGCACACGCGGTCAGGGCCAGACCCACCACCTGGCGGGTCTCCAGCGGGTCGATCACGCCGTCGTCCCACAGCCGCGCGGTCGCGTAGTAGGCGCTGCCCTGGGTCTCGTACTGGGCGCGGATCGGGTCCTTGAAGGACTCCTCGTCCTCGGCCGCCCACTCCTCGCCGCGCCCCTCGATCTGGTCGCGCTTGACGGTCGCCAGTACGGAGGCGGCCTGCTCGCCGCCCATCACCGAGATCTTGGCGTTGGGCCACATCCACAGGAAGCGGGGGGAGTAGGCCCGGCCGCACATCGAGTAGTTGCCCGCGCCGTACGAGCCGCCGACCACCACCGTCAGCTTCGGCACCCGGGCGCACGCCACGGCCGTCACCATCTTGGCGCCGTGCTTGGCGATCCCGCCCGCCTCGTAGTCCCGGCCGACCATGAAGCCGGAGATGTTCTGCAGGAAGAGCAGCGGGATGCCGCGCTGGTCGCACAGCTCGATGAAGTGCGCGCCCTTCTGGGCGGATTCGGAGAACAGGATGCCGTTGTTGGCGATGATCCCGACCGGATGGCCGTGGATCCGGGCGAAGCCGGTGACCAAGGTCGTACCGAACTCGGCCTTGAACTCCGCGAACCGGGAGCCGTCGACCACCCGCGCGATGACCTCGCGGACGTCGTACGGGGTGCGGGAATCCACCGGCACCGCGCCGTACAGCCCGGCGGGATCGACCTTGGGCTCCTCGGCCGGCTCGACGGACCAGGGGAGCGCGCCCCGCCCGGGGAGGGTGGAGACGATGGTCCTGACGATCCGCAGCGCGTGCGCGTCGTCCTCCGCGAGATGGTCGGTGACCCCCGACGTACGGGAATGGACCTCGCCGCCGCCCAGCTCCTCGGCCGTGACGACCTCGCCGGTCGCGGCCTTCACCAGCGGCGGTCCGCCCAGGAAGATCGTGCCCTGACCGCGGACGATCACGGCCTCGTCGCTCATCGCCGGGACATAGGCCCCGCCCGCCGTGCAGGATCCGAGCACCGCCGCGATCTGGGGGATGCCGGCGCCGGACATGCGGGCCTGGTTGTAGAAGATCCGCCCGAAGTGCTCCCGGTCGGGGAAGACCTCGTCCTGCATCGGCAGGAAGGCGCCGCCGGAGTCCACGAGATACAGACAGGGCAGCCGGTTCTCCAGGGCCACTTCCTGGGCGCGGAGGTGTTTCTTCACCGTCATCGGGTAATACGTGCCGCCCTTGACCGTGGCGTCATTGGCGACGATCACCACCTCGCGGCCGCTGACCCGGCCGATCCCGGCGATCACCCCGGCGGCGGGGGCCGCCCCTCCGTACATCCCCTCGGCCGCCAGCGGTGCCAGCTCCAGGAAGGGCGAGCCGGGATCCAGGAGGGTGTCCACCCGGTCGCGGGGCAGCAGCTTGCCGCGCGCCGTGTGCCGGGCGCGGGCCTTCTCGCCGCCGCCGAGACGGGCCGCGGCCAGCCGGGCGCGCAGGCCGTCGGCGAGCTGCTCATGGGCCGTCTCGTTGGCCCGCCAGGCCTCGGACGCCGGATCAGCGGCGCTCGCCAGCACGGGTGCCTGCTGCATCGCTCGTAGCTCCTTCGCCGGGCCTGCCGGGTTAATGGCCGTTAACGTTGTCGCTCCAAGGTTAACGATCGCTAACGGCCCTGTCTAGAATGATTTCCCATGAGCACCAGGACCGCGGCCCCGACCCGCCGCGAGCAGATCCTCAGCGAGGCCGCGCGCCTCTTCGCCGAGCGCGGTTTCCATGGGGTCGGCGTCGATGAGATAGGGGCCGCCGTCGGTATCAGCGGGCCCGGTCTGTACCGCCACTTCGCGGGCAAGGACGCGATGCTCGCCGAGTTGCTGGTCGGCATCAGCGGCCGGCTGCTGGACGGCGGGAAGCTGCGGGTACGGGGCGCCGGGACGGCCGGCGACCCGGCGGCCGTGCTCGCCTCGCTGATCGACGGGCATATCGACTTCGCCCTCGACGACCGCCCGCTGATCACGCTCCACGACCGGGAGCTGGACCGTCTCAGGGAGAGCGACCGCAAGCTGGTGCGCCAGCTCCAGCGGCAGTACGTGGAGCTGTGGGTCGGGGTCGTACGGGAGCTGTACCCGGACGTACCGGAGTCACAGGTGCGCGGCGCCGTCCACGCCGTCTTCGGCCTGCTGAACTCGACGCCGCACCTCGGCTCGTACGGCAGTGGCCTGCCGGGGCGCGCGGCGACGGAGTCCCTGCTCCGCAGGCTGGCGCACGGCGCCTTCGCCTCGCTGGGCGAGACGGACGGGACGGATGGGGCAGGCGAGACGGACGAGCGGGCCGACGGCGCGGCCCACGCGTAGCCGGACCGCTCGGAGCGTGGGATGAGCGGCACAGCGTGTGCTCCTGACGGCACAATGGGCTTATGCCGATACCCAGCCGCGCCGCTCTTGTCGACCATCTCGTCCGTACGCGGATCGCCGGAGACGTCGCCACCCCCCGCGACAACAACCTCTCCCACTACCGCAGTCTCGCCAACGGTGACCGCCACTACTGGCTGGGCCTGGAGCTGGGCGACCGCTGGACCGACGAGCAGGACGTGCTCGCCGTCATGGCCGAGCGGTGCGGCGTCAGCGACGATCCCCAGCACCGGGCCGGTCAGGACACCATCGACCCCGAGCTGACCGTCGCCGGCCTGGAGCGGCTGGCCGCCCGGCTGCGCAAGGCCGCCTCGGGGCGCGAGCGCGTGCTGTTCGCGACCGGTCACCCCGGCGGGCTGCTGGACGTCCACCGGCAGACCGCGGACGCCCTGCGGGCCGCGGGCTGCGAGATCGTACGGATTCCCGGCGGGCTCACCGCGGACGAGGGCATGGTCTTCCAGTTCGCCGACGTCGCGATGCTGGAGCGGCACGCGACCCTCTGGCACACGCACTCGCCCGAGCCGATGCGGGCGATCCTGGACGGTCTGGAGCGCGAGGGCAGGCCGCAGCCCGATCTGGTGGTCGCGGACCACGGCTGGGCGGGCTGCGCCGGCCAGCGCGGACTGGACTCCGTGGGGTACGCGGACTCCAACGACCCCGCGCTGTTCCTCGCCGAGGCGGAGGGCACGCTACAGGTCACGGTCCCGCTGGACGACCATGTCACGGACCCGCGCTTCTACGACCCGATGACGGCGTATCTGCTGAACGAGGCCGGTCTGTTCTGACCCCGCGCCGGCCATCGGCCGGCCACGAGGGATTCAGTCGCGCGGTACGCGGATCAGGCCCTCCTGGATCACCGAGATCGCCAGCCGGCCGTCCTGGGTGTAGATGCGCGCCTGGCCGAGGCCGCGGCCGCCGGACGACGACGGGGACCGCTGGTCGTACAGCAGCCACTCGTCCACGCGGAACGGCCGGTGGAACCACATCGCGTGGTCCAGGCTCGCGCCCACCACATCGCCCACCGTCCAGCCGCCCCGCCCGTGCGCCAGCAGCACCGAGTCGAGCAGTGTCATGTCGGAGACGTACGTGGCCAGGCAGACGTGCAGCAGCGGGTCACCCCAGACCGAGTCCGGGGGAGGGTCGTCCGCCAGCTTGCCCGCGGTGCGGAACCACACCTGGGAGCGCGGCTCGCGCGGTTCCCCCGCGGTGGCATACGGCGGGGCGTCCACATAGCGCAGATCGACCGCGGCCCGTGCCTCCAGCAGCCGGTCCACGACGCCCGGGTCGACGAACCGGCCGGCATGGCGCGGCAGCATCTCCGCGGCCGTCGGGAGCGTCTCGGGCGCCGGCGCCGACGGCATCTCTGTCTGGTGCTCCAGGCCCTCCTCGTACGTCTGGAAGGAGGCCGAGAGATGGAAGATCGGCCGGCCGTGCTGGACCGCGACGACCCGGCGCGTGGTGAACGAGCGCCCGTCGCGGATGCGGTCGACGGTGAAGACGATCGGCGCCCCGGGGTCGCCCGGACGCAGGAAGTACGCGTGCAGGGAGTGCGCCGCGCGGTCCTCGGGGACCGTACGGCCCGCGGCCATCAGGGCCTGCGCCGCGACCTGGCCGCCGAAGACGCGCGGAACGACCGAGGAGCGGCTCCGGCCCCGGAAGATGTCCTGCTCGATCCGCTCCAGGTCGAGCAGACCGAGCAGGGCGTCGAGGGCGTCGGTCATCGCTGAGGTCCCGTCGGTCCCGTTGATCCTGTAGGTCCTGTAGGTCCCGTACGCGCCGGGGCCTCCTACAGGCCCATCGACTTGGCGATGATCATCTTCATGACCTCGCTGGTGCCGCCGTAGATCCGGTTGACCCGGTTGTCGGCGTACAGCCGGGCGATCGGGTACTCGTTCATATAGCCGTAGCCGCCGTGCAGCTGGAGGCAGGTGTCGATGACGCGGTGCGCGACCTCGGTGGTGAAGAGCTTCGCCGAGGCGGCCTCGGCGGCGGACAGCTCGCCCAGGTCGTGGGCCTCCAGCGCGCGGTCGACGACGGCCTGCGCCGCGTCCACCTCGGCCTTGCACGCGGCCAGTTCGAACTTGGTGTTCTGGAAGGACGCGACGGTCTTGCCGAAGACGGTCCGCTCCTGGACGTAGTTCTGCGCGAACCGGACCGCGGCGGCGGCCTGCGCGTAGGCGCCGACCGCGATGCCCAGGCGCTCCTGCGGCAGATTCTGGCCGAGGTAGGAGAAGCCCTTGTTCTCCTCGCCGAGCAGGTCCTCGACCGGGACCTTGACGTCGCTGAAGGACAGCTCGGCGGTGTCGGAGGTCTTCAGGCCCAGCTTGTCGAGCTTGCGGCCGACCGCGTACCCCTCCGCCTTCGTGTCCACGACCAGCAGGGAGATGCCGAAGCGGCGGTCCTCGGCGGTCGGGGCGGCGGTGCGGGCGCAGACGATGACCCGGTCCGCGTGGACGCCGCCGGTGATGAAGGTCTTGGCGCCGTTGAGGACGTAGTGCGTGCCGTCCTCGGAGAGCTTGGCGGTGGTCTTCATGCCGGCCAGGTCGGAGCCGGTGCCCGGCTCGGTCATGGCGATGGCGTACATGGTCTGCCCGCTGACGAAGTCCGGCAGCCAGCGCTTCTTCTGCTCGTCGGTGGCGTACGCCTTCAGATACGGCAGGCAGAGCGCGACATGCACGCCGGAGCCGCCGAAGGAGACGCCCGCGCGGGCGGACTCCTCGGAGATGATCGCCTGGAACTTGAACGACTCCTCGCCCGCGCCGCCGTACTCCTCCGGGACCTCGATCCCGAATATGCCCAGCTCACCAAGGGTGTGGTAGAACTCGCGGGGTGCCTGGCCCGCCGCGTACCACTCGTCGTAGACGGGGACGACCTCGGCCTCGATGAAGGCGCGGATGGTCTCCCGGAACGCCTCGTGGTCCTCGTTGTAAACGGTACGGCGCACGGCGGAGGCCTCCTCTTTGCGGGCGGGCTGGAGCATTCGATTAAGCGCTTGCTCAGGTCAAAGTTACCCGGCGGTCACAAGGGTGTCCAGGGGCCGGTCGCGCGCGGAACGGTCGCGCGCGTCACATCCGGCGCGGATCGCATCCGGTGCATGTCACCTCCGGCGCGCGTCACATCCAGCGCAGGGCGAACCACAGCTCCATCCGTACGTCGGCGTCGTCCAGGTCGGTGTCCAGCAGGGCCGCGCAGCGGGCGATCCGCTGGCGGACCGTATTGCGGTGGACGGTCAGCGCCACCGCCGTACGGTCCCAGCCGCCGTGCAGCGAGAGCCAGGCGCGCAACGTCTCGACCAGGTCCGGGGAGTCGGCGAGGGGCGCCAGCCTGGCCCGGGCGTGGGAAGCCGCCTCCTCCGGGTCGAGCAGGCCGGTGAACCCCGTCCCCGCCGGCTCGCGGTGCTGTACGAGGGCGGCGCGGGTGGCCTCCGCGCGGCGCAGCGCCCGCTCCGCGCGGGTGTCGGCGGCGGCCAGGTCCGCCGGGCCGACCGGTCCGCTGACGCCCAGGGTCCAGCCGGGCTGGGCGGAGACCTCGCGGTCGGTCAGGACGCGGACGGCCGCGCCGTCCGTCTCGACCAGCGCGCTGCCCAGCGCCACCCCGAGCGCGCCGGCGGCGAAGGGGGTGTCACCGCCGCGCGCGTGGACCACGGTCCAGGGCCCTGGACCGAGCAGCGGCGCGGCCTCGGCGGGTGAGGCCCCGAGCAGCAGCCGTACGAGCGCGGCCGAGCGGCCCGCCTCGGCCGCGCCCTGGTGGGGCGCGGTCAGCAGGGACAGGAGGACGACGGCGACGCCGGTGATGGTGTGGTCCCCGGCCTCCCGCCCCTCGGCGGCGACCCCGAGGACCAGGCCCTGGCCGCCGCCGAGCGCGTAGGCGGCGAGACGGGTGCCGTCGGCCGTGTCGGTCGCGGAGGAGGGGGCGGGCGCGGTCTTCGGTGGGACATTCGGCGCCCCTAGCGCCGGGTTCACCACCCGGGCCAGGCGCGCGAGCGCCGTGCGCGCCGCCGGGGACGGCGCGCGGCCCGTCGTGTGGAGTTCCGTGCCGTCCGGGGCGAACAGGACCGCGCGGCCGCCCAGCCGCGCCGCCAGCTGGTGCAGCACCGCGGGGACCGGATCCTGCCGGGCCGCGGCTGCGGCCAGCCCCTGCTGGGCCTGCGTCACCCGGCGCAGCTCGCGGTGGCGTGCCTCCGCCATCAGCCGCCACACCCCGCGCGCCACCGCCGTGAACGGCGTGCGCGGCGGTACCTCCAGCAGTGGCAGACCGTGCCGGTCGCACGCCTCGACCAGGGCGCGCGGCACGGTGTCGTACACCGGCGTCACCCCGAACCCGAGCGCCGCCGCGCCCGCCTCGACCACCCGCGCCGCGTAGTCGTCCGCGTACGCGGCGGTGAGCTGGACGCCTGCGGTCAGCAGCAGTTCGCCGCCGAGCAGATACGGATACGGGTCCGCCATCTCCGAGGTGTGCACCCAGTGGACCACCCTGGATCCGTCGTCCGGCGGCCCGGCGATCCGGCGCAGACCGAGATTCCGGTCCGCGAGCAGCGCGGCCAGCGGGATCGGCGGAGTGGGCGGGGAGGGGGAAGCGGCGGGGTCCGGCATGGACGATCCATCCATCTGCGGCGAGAAGAATGGATGAAACGTACACTTCAGCGTTGCTTTCCAGCCACCTACCGTCGACTCCCACACGGGCCCGGCACACGGCGCGGGATACGAGACGAGACGGAGGAAGCCCATGGCTGTGGACTACGCGGTGATCGTTGTCTATCTGGCCGGCATGCTCGCCATGGGCTGGTGGGGCATGCGCCGCGCCAAGTCCAAGAGCGAGTTCCTGGTCGCGGGCCGGAGGCTCGGCCCCTGGATGTACTCCGGCACGATGGCCGCCATCGTCCTCGGCGGCGCCTCCACCATCGGCGGTGTCGGCCTCGGCTACACGCACGGACTGTCCGGCGCCTGGATGGTCTTCACCATCGGCCTCGGGCTGCTCGCGCTCTCGGTCTTCTTCTCCGCGCGCATCGCCAGGCTGAAGGTCTACACCGTCTCCGAGATGCTCGATCTGCGGTACGGCGGCCGGGCCGGGGTCATCTCGGGCATCGTGATGTGGGCGTACACGCTGATGCTCGCGGTCACCTCGACCATCGCGTACGCCACGATCTTCGATGTCCTCTTCGATCTGCACCGCACGGTCGCGATCATCCTGGGCGGGGCGATCGTCGTCGCCTACTCGACGCTCGGCGGCATGTGGTCGATCACGCTCACGGACATGGTGCAGTTCGTCGTCAAGACCATCGGCGTGCTGCTGCTCCTGCTGCCGATCGCGGTGGTCAAGGCGGGTGGCTTCAGCGAGATGAAGGCGCAGCTGCCGAACGACTACTTCGCGCCGCTCGGCATCGGCGGCGAGACGATCTTCACCTATGTGCTGATCTACACCTTCGGCATGCTGATCGGGCAGGACATCTGGCAGCGGGTGTTCACCGCGCGCGGTGACAAGGTGGCGCGCTGGGGCGGCACCGTCGCCGGTACGTACTGTCTGGTGTACGCCCTGGCCGGCGCGGTCATCGGGACGGCGGCCAAGGTGCTCTACCCGGATCTGTCGAGCGCGGACGACGCGTTCGCGACGATCGTCAAGGACGAACTGCCCATGGGCGTACGGGGGCTTGTCCTGGCCGCCGCCCTCGCGGCCGTGATGTCGACCTCGTCCGGCGCGCTGATCGCCTGCGCGACCGTCGCCAACAACGACATCTGGGCGCGGCTGCGGGGGGCGAGCGGCCGGAGCGGCGAGGACCACGACGAGGTCAGGGGCAACCGCCTGTTCATCCTGATCATGGGGGTCGGCGTCATCGCCATCGCCATCGCGCTGAACAATGTCGTCGAGGCGCTGACGGTCGCGTACAACCTGCTCGTCGGCGGACTGCTCGTACCGATCCTCGGCGGTCTGCTGTGGAAGCGCGGCACGGTGTACGGCGCGCTGGCCTCGGTGATCGTGGGCGGCCTGGCGGTCATCGGACTGATGGGGAAGTACGGCATCCTCGCCAACGAGCCGATCTTCTACGGGCTGCTCGCCTCGCTCGCGGTCTATCTGATCGTCAGCCTGCTGACGAAGCCCACGGACGAGGCGGTGCTCGCCGCGTGGCGCCTTCGCCTCGCCGGGGAGGCGACCGAGGAGACCGGGGAGACCCAGGAGGCGACCGGGGAAGCCGGGCAGAGTGGCATGACAGAACCGGCCGGCGCGACGCCGAGCCGCGGATCCATTACCGGAGAGGCCCGACGATGAGCGGCAACGGACACGAAGCACCGGTCACCGGCCAGGGCGGCGGCCCGCGCGGCCCCGTCGACTCGTCCCGCGTCCCGCGGTACGCGGGGCCGGCCACGTTCGCCCGGCTGCCCCGGCTCGACGAAGTGGGCACCACCGATGTCGCTGTCGTCGGCGTCCCCTTCGATGCCGGGGTCTCCTACCGGCCGGGCGCCCGCTTCGGCGGCAACGCGATCCGCGAGGCGTCGCGCCTGCTGCGACCCTACAACCCGGCCCAGGACGCCTCGCCGTTCGCGCTGGCGCAGGTCGCCGACGCGGGGGACATCGCCGCCAACCCGTTCAACATCGACGAGGCCGTCGACACGATCGAGGCCGCGGCCGACGAGCTGCTCGGGACCGGCGCCCGTCTGATGACCCTCGGCGGCGACCACACGATCGCGCTGCCGCTGCTGCGGTCCGTGGCGAAGCGGCACGGGCCGGTGGCGCTGCTCCACTTCGACGCCCATCTGGACACCTGGGACACCTACTTCGGCGCCGCGTACACCCATGGCACGCCGTTCCGCCGGGCCGTCGAGGAGGGCATCCTCGACACGGAGGCGCTCTCCCACGTCGGTACCCGCGGCCCGCTGTACGGCAAGCGGGACCTGGACGACGACGCCAAGATGGGCTTCGGCATCGTCACCTCCGCCGATGTGATGCGCCGGGGTGTGGACGAGATCACCGACCAGCTGCGGCAGCGCATCGGGGACCGCCCGCTGTACATCTCCATCGACATCGATGTGCTCGACCCGGCGCACGCGCCCGGCACCGGCACCCCCGAGGCCGGCGGCCTGACCTCCCGCGAACTCCTCGAAATAGTGCGGGGACTGGCCTCCTGCCGGCTGGTCTCGGCGGATGTCGTCGAGGTCGCGCCCGCGTACGACCACGCGGAGATCACCTCGGTCGCCGCCTCCCACACGGCGTACGAGCTGACGACGATCATGTCCCGCCAGATCGCGGAGGCCAGGGCCAAGTGACGCACGAGCACCACCACGAGACGCCGCCGTTCACGGCGGAGCAGACCGCGGCCGCCCTCGCTCCGCCCGCCGGGCGGAGCGGAGGTGATCTCGTCGTCGAGACGCTGCACGGCCTCGGCGCCACGACGGTCTTCGGGCTGCCGGGACAGCACGCGCTCGGCATGTTCGACGCCCTGCGCCGGTCCGGCCTGACCTACATCGGGCTGCGCGTCGAGAACAACGCCGGGTTCGCCGCCGACGCGTACGGCCGGGTCACCGGCGAGGTCGCCCCGCTGCTGCTCTCCACCGGGCCCGGCGCGCTCACCTCCCTCGCCGCGCTCCAGGAGGCCGCCGCGGCGTCCGCGCCGGTGCTGGCCGTCTCCAGCCAGGTGCCGACGGCGGGCCTCGGCGGCGGGCGGCACGGCTTTCTGCACGAACTGCGCGACCAGCAGGCGTCGTTCCGCGACATCGTGAAGTCCGTGCACCCCGTGCGTACCGCCTCGCAGATCCCGTCCGCCATCGCCGCCGCCTGGGAGTCCGCGCTCACCGCCCCGCACGGCCCGGTCTGGGTGGAGATCCCGCAGGACGTGCTGCTCGCGGAGACCTCCCTGCCGGTCGTCACGGCGATGGACGCGACCCCGCGCGAGCTGCTGCCGCGCCCCGAACTGACCGCCGTGGCGGCGCACGCGCTGTCGCACGCCTCCCGCCCGGCGATCATCGCGGGCGGCGGGGTCGTACGGGCGGACGCGTCCGGCAAGCTGCGCGCGCTCGCCGAGAAGCTGGACGCGCCGGTCGTCACCACCTTCGGCGGCAAGGGCGCCTTCCCCTGGGACCACCGGCTGTCGCTCCAGTCCTGGCTGGAGGACCGGCACACCACCGACTTCCTGGAGGACGCGGACGTCCTGCTGGTGGTCGGCTCGGGGCTCGGTGAACTCTCCTCGAACTACCACACGTTCCGGCCCCGTGGCCGGGTGATCCAGATCGAGGCGGACCTCGGCAAGCTGGAGTCCAACCACCCCGCGCTGGGCATCCACGCCGACGCCAGGAACGCGCTGTCCGCGCTGCTGGAGTCGGTGAGCGCGCGTCAGGACCCGGCGGCGGCCGAGTCGGTCCGTACGGTGCTGGAGAAGGTACGGGCCAGGATCGCGGCCCAGGACCTCACCCTGGAACAGCGGGTGCTGGCCTCCGTCCGCGAGGCCCTGCCCGCCTCGTCCCCCAGCTTCTGGGACATGACGATCCTCGCCTACTGGGCCTGGTCGGCCTGGCCGGGCCCGATGCACTCGGGCCAGGGGGCGGGCGGGCTCGGCTACGGCTTCCCCGCCGCGATCGGCGCCGCGGCCGCCGATCGTACGAAGCCCGTCCTGGCCGTCTCGGGCGACGGCGGCGCGATGTACTCGATCGCGGAGCTGGCCACCGCCCGGCAGTACGGCCTTTCGGTCACCTGGCTGATCGTCGACGACGGCGGCTACGGCATCCTGCGCGAGTACATGACGGACGCCTTCGGCGAGGCCACCGGTACGGAGCTGGCCCGGCCGGACTTCGTGGCCCTCGCCGAATCCTTCGGCGTCCCGGCGGTCCGTACGACCCCGGAGTCCCTGCGTGAGGACCTGTCGAAGGCCCTGGCCGCCCCGGGCCCGTCGGTCGTCGTGCTCCCGGCCCTGCTCCGGATGTTCGCCCCGACGCATCTCTAGGTCCTGTCCGCCCCCTCACTCGGCGGGCGGGCGGGACTGTGGCGCAGGCCATACGCCCATATGGCCGGATCTGTGCATCATGTCAGCGGGCACGCCGCAGAGGGCGTGCTCGCTGACGCTCCAGGGGCGGGAAAGCTTCATGACTCACCAGCGAATATCCCGGCGTGCCCGGGGCGCGCTCTCCGTCGCCCTGATCGGCGGCGTACTCCTGCCGGTGGGCGCGGCCGCGGCGCCGGCCGTGGCCGCGGCTCCTGCCGTCGTCTGCACCTCGGGCCGGGCGGGTCTCGCCGCCAAGCTGTCCAAGGACATCACCGCGGCGCTCAAGGGCAGGAAGTCCACCACCGCCCTGGCCGTCCACGACCGCACGACCGACACGCGCTGCACCCTGCACGCCACCCAGTACTTCGACTCCGCCAGCGTGGTCAAGGTCACCGTCCTCGCGACCCTCCTCTGGGACCTGAAGAGGGCGGACCGCAAGCTCACCCAGCGCGAGACCGACCTCTCCACGTCGATGATCACCAAATCGGACAATGAGGCCACCAACGCGCTGTGGAAGCAGCTCGGCCCGGCGAAGATCAAGGGCTTCCTCAGGGCCGCGGGCATGACACGGACCGTTCCGGGCCCGGCGGGCGCCTGGGGGCTCACCCAGGTCACCGCCCAGGACGAGAAGCAGCTGCTGGCCCTGGTGACCGCCAGGAACACCGTGCTCAGCGACAACGCGCGGGCCTTCATCCTGGACCGGATGAGCAAGGTCGTACCGTCCCAGCGCTGGGGTGTGCCGGCCGGCGCCCCGGCCACCGCCACCGTCCAGCTCAAGAACGGCTGGCTGGAGCGGTCCACCCACGGCTGGCGCGTGCACAGCATCGGCGCGTTCACCGGCAAGGGCCACGACTATCTGATCACCGTGCTCACCCACGACAACAAGACGATGGCCGACGGCGTCAACACCATCCAGGCGGTCGCCGAGGCCGTCCACAAGAACCTGACCCGGACCGCCGCCACCACCTGAGGCGCGGGACCTAGGTCCAGAGACCGGTCTTTGTTGCGGAGGGATGAAATCCGCGACGGCCCGCGTTGGTGCCTTCCGGCAGATCAGGACGATCGGGAGGCATCACGTGGCGGCGGCAGAACAGGGCTGGGCACGACGGCTGTCCGGGTACGCGTGGCGGTACCGGCGCAATGTGCTGCTCGCGCTCGGGTCCTCGCTCGCCGGTATGGCGGTCATGGCTCTCGTTCCGCTGATCACCAAGGTCGTCATCGACGACGTCATAGGGGGCGGCGACCGCTCCCTCACCGTCTGGACCGGCCTGCTGCTCCTCGCGGCGCTCGCCGTCTACGTCATGACGTTCATCCGCCGCTACTACGGCGGGCGGCTCGCCCTCGACGTCCAGCACGACCTCCGTACCGAGATGTACGGCACCATCGCGCGCCTCGACGGGCGGCGCCAGGACACCCTGTCCACCGGACAGGTCATCGGCCGCGCCACCAGCGACCTCCAGCTCATACAGGGCCTGCTCTTCATGCTGCCGATGACCATCGGCAACATCCTGCTGTTCCTGATCTCCCTGGGGATCATGGCGTGGCTGTCGCCGCCCCTGACCCTTGTCGCCCTGGCCGTCGCCCCCGCCGTCTGGTTCATCGCCCGCCGCAGCCGCACCCGGCTGCACCCGGCCACCTGGTACGCCCAGTCGCAGGCCGCCGCCGTCGCCGGGGTGGTCGACGGAGCCGTGTCCGGCGTCCGCGTCGTCAAGGGCTTCGGGCAGGAGGACCAGGAGACCGGAAAGCTCCGGGAGGTCGGCAGGAAGCTGTTCGCCGGGCGGCTGCGCACCATCAGGCTCAATGCCCGCTACACCCCCGCGCTCCAGGCCGTCCCCGCGCTCGGGCAGGTCGCGATGCTGGCGCTCGGCGGCTGGCTGGCCACCCGCGGTCAGATCACCCTCGGCACGTTCGTCGCCTTCTCCACCTATCTCGCCCAGCTCGTCGGACCGGTCAGGATGCTCGCCATGGTGCTGACCATCGGGCAGCAGGCGCGGGCCGGTGTCGAACGGGTGCTGGAGCTGATCGACACCGAACCGACCTTGCAGGACGGTACGAAGGAGCTGCCGGCGGACGCCGAGGCGTCGGTCGAGTTCGACGACGTGTCCTTCGCGTACGACGACGGGCGGACCGTCCTCGACCGCTTCTCACTGGAGATGCGCCCCGGCGAGACCGTCGCCGTCGTCGGCTCCTCCGGCAGCGGCAAGTCCACTCTCTCGCTCCTGCTGCCCCGCTTCTACGACGTGTCGCACGGCGCGGTCCTTGTCGGCGGCCATGACGTCCGCGAGCTGACCCTCGACTCGCTGCGGGCCGCCATCGGGCTCGTACCGGAAGACAGCTTCCTCTTCTCCGACACCGTCCGCGCCAATATCGCCTACGGAAAGCCGGACGCCACCGAGGAGGAGATCCTCCGGGCCACCCGCGCCGCCCAGGCGCACGGCTTCATCAGCGAACTGCCCGCCGGCTACGACACCACCGTGGGCGAGCAGGGCCTCACCCTCTCCGGCGGCCAGCGCCAGCGCATCGCGCTGGCCCGGGCGATCCTCACCGACCCCCGGCTGCTCCTCCTCGACGACGCCACCTCGGCCGTCGACGCACGCGTGGAGCACGAGATCCATGAGGCGCTGCGCGGGGTGATGGCCGGGCGTACGACCCTGCTCATCGCCCACCGCCGCTCCACCCTCGGGCTGGCCGACCGTATCGCCGTACTGGACGGCGGACGGCTCGCCGACATCGGCACCCACGAGGAGCTTCAGCGGCGCTCCGCCCTCTACCGGCGGCTGCTCACCGACCCGGACGAACTGGGCGGCGGCTCGCCGGGACCGGACGCCGTCGCCGCCGGCCACACCCCGGCCGGCGCCCCGGTCGCCGCGTCGGCCGTCGCCGACTCGCCGGGTGGGCCGCCTGCTGAGTCGCTGACCGACTCGCCGGCCGAATCGTCCACCGAATCGCTGGCCCTGGCGGACGACCGTACCGTCCAGGAGGAGATCGACGCCGAGTTCGACGCCGAGCGCGGCATCACCCCCGCCCTGTGGATACGTGACGAGGCGGTCACCGACGACTCCGCCGCACCCGGCGCCACCGCCGAACTGCTCGCCCAGGTGGAGGCGCTCCCGCCGGCCACCGACCTCCCCGAGGTGGACGAGGCGCGCGCCGTCGCCGCCGAGGAGTCGTACGGACTGCGCCGGCTGCTGCGCGGCTTCGGGCTGCCGCTGCTGGTCAGCCTGGCGCTCGTGGCCGTCGACGCGGGTATGGGCCTGCTGCTGCCGGTCCTCATCCGGCACGGCATCGACAACGGCGTCGAGCGGCTGGCGCTCGGCGCGGTCTGGGTGGCCGCCGCGCTGGGACTGCTCGTCGTGGTCGTCCAGTGGGCGGCGCAGATCGGCGAGACCCGGAAGACCGGACGTACCGGCGAACGCATCCTCTACGCACTGCGGCTGAAGATCTTCGCGCAGCTCCAGCGGCTCGGGCTCGACTACTACGAGCGTGAGCTGACCGGCCGCATCATGACCCGGATGACGACCGACGTCGACGCGTTGTCGACCTTCCTGCAGACCGGGCTCGTCACCGCGTTCGTCTCCGTCGTCACCTTCTTCGGCATCCTCGTCGTGCTCGTGGTGATCGACGTCCAGCTGGCGCTGGTGGTCTTCGCGACCCTGCCCGTGCTGATCATCGGTACGTTCTTCTTCCGCCGGAAGAGCGTGCGGGCCTACGAGCTGGCCCGCGAGCGCATCAGCGTCGTCAACGCCGACCTCCAGGAGTCCGTGTCCGGGCTGCGGATCGTCCAGGCGTTCCGGCGGGAGAAGGACGGCGCCGCGCGCTTCGCCGCCCGCAGTGACCACTACCGGTCGGCGCGGGTGCGCGGCCAGTGGTTGATCTCGGTCTACTTCCCCTTCGTCCAGCTGTTGTCCTCGGTGGCGGCCGCGGCCGTGCTGATCGTCGGCGCCGGGCGGGTGGAGGCCGGGACACTGACGACCGGCGCGCTGGTCGCGTATCTCCTCTACATCGACCTGTTCTTCGCGCCCGTGCAGCAGCTCTCCCAGGTCTTCGACGGCTACCAGCAGGCGACCGTCTCGCTCGGCCGGATCCAGGAGCTGCTGCGGGAGCCGACCTCGACGGCCGCCCCGAAGGAGCCGCTGGACGTGCTGTCGCTGCGCGGGGAGATCGCCTTCGAGGACGTGCACTTCGCGTACGGCGGCGACGGCGCCGGCGCGGAGGAATCCGCCCTCACCGGCGTCGACCTGCGGATCCCGGCCGGCCAGACCGTCGCCTTCGTCGGCGAGACGGGAGCGGGCAAGTCCACCCTGGTCAAGCTGGTCGCGCGGTTCTACGACCCGACCGGCGGCCGGGTCACCGCGGACGGCACGGATCTGCGGGAGCTGGATCTGACGGCGTACCGGCACCGGCTCGGAGTCGTACCGCAGGAGGCGTATCTCTTCGCCGGTACGGTCCGTGACGCCATCGCGTACGGGCGTCCCGAGGCGAGCGACGCGGAGGTCGAGGCCGCGGCGCGGACGGTCGGCGCGCACGAGATGATCGCCACCCTGGACGGCGGCTATCTGCACGAGGTCGCCGAGCGCGGCCGTAATCTCTCCGCGGGCCAGCGCCAGCTGATCGCCCTGGCCCGTGCCGAACTGGTCGACCCGGACATCCTGTTGCTCGACGAGGCGACCGCGGCCCTGGACCTGGCGAGCGAGGCACTGGTGAACCAGGCCACCGACCGGCTCGCGGGCCGCCGTACGACCCTCGTGGTCGCGCACCGGCTGACCACCGCGGCGCGCGCGGACCGGGTGATCGTGATGGACCACGGCCGGGTCGTGGAGGACGGCACGCACGACGAACTGCTGGCGCTGGACGGCCGGTACACCCGGCTGTGGCGGAGCTTCATCGGCGAGGAGGAACCCGCCACGGTGTGAGGGGCCGACGGCGCGGGGCAGCGGCAGCAGCGCAACCGTCCCCGGTGCTCCGCGCGTCGTACGCATGTACACCCGAGTGGCCATAGGGGGCGCATGTGTTCGGTTGGACCGGCACCGGGTTCGGCACAGGGACTACGGGGCCCGGGACCGGGACCGGTACCGGCGTCGGAAGAACGGTGCTGCACGGTCTCGCGGTGCTGACCACCGCGGGCGCCCTCATCCTGACCGGTCCCGCCGCGCCGAGGGCGGAGGCGGCGTCCGTCTGCTCCGGACGTCCGCAGAAGACGGTGAGCCTGGCCGCCGGCGAGCTGCGGATCTACAAGACCCGCGACTACGCCTGCGCGCTCACCGTCGTCAGGATTCCCGGGGCGTGGCGTGCCATGTCCGTCAGCCTCCAGCCGCGCGGCGGGCATCCGGTGGTGGACGGGCGAACCTTCACGGGGCAGGCGGGCCCGGTCACGGTCCATGCCCTCAACCGCTGTGTACGGGCCTCCGGCACCCTCTCCGGAGAGACGGTGTCGACCGGTTGGATTCTCTGCTGACGGAACCGGGTCTGGCGGTGCGGGTGTTGCCCCGCTAGGTTCACGGCGTCTGTCATGAACGCAGGGAGTGTGAATGCGCAAGGCGCTTAGATGGCTGTTGTCGCTCGTGCTGGTCATAGGCACCGTAGCCACAGCCGGTGCGGCCACCGCCGCCGACCGGAGTGCGGACCACAAGACCGCGACCGGGACCACCGACATCAAGGACCGTATCCTCGCGATCCCCGGGATGAGCCTGATCCAGGAGAAGCCGTACGAGGGATACCGCTACTTCGTCCTCAACTACACGCAGCCGGTCGATCACCGGCATCCGTCGAAGGGCACCTTCCAGCAGCGCATCACGCTGCTGCACAAGGACACCAGCCGGCCCACGGTCTTCTTCACGGGCGGCTACAACGTCTCCACCAACCCGAGCCGCAGTGAGCCGACCCGGATCATCGACGGCAACCAGGTCTCGATGGAGTACCGCTTCTTCAACCCGTCGCGTCCCGACCCGGCCGACTGGTCGAAGCTGGACATCTGGCAGGCGGCCAGCGACCAGCACCGGATCTTCACCGCGCTGAAGAAGATCTACGCCAAGAAGTGGCTCTCCACGGGCGGTTCGAAGGGCGGCATGACCGCCACGTACTTCGAGCGTTTCTACCCGCGTGACATGGACGGCGTCGTCGCGTACGTCGCCCCCAACGACGTGGTGAACAAGGAAGACTCGGCCTACGACCGGTTCTTCGAGCGCGTCGGCACCAAGGAGTGCCGCGACAAGCTCAACGGTGTGCAGCGCGAGGCGTTGATCCGGCGCGAGCCGCTGGAGAAGACGTACCAGGAGTGGGCCGACGCCAACGGCGCGACCTTCACGACGGTCGGCACGCTCGACAAGGCGTACGAGGCCGTGGTGATGGACTTCGTCTGGGCGTTCTGGCAGTACAGCCTGGTGTCGGACTGCGAGTTCCTCCCGGTGGCGGCCACCGCCACCGACCAGGAGATCTACGACACGGTCGACGCGATCTCCGGCTTCTCGGCCTACACGGACCAGGGCCTGGAGACCTACACCCCGTACTACTACCAGGCGGGCACCGAGCTGGGCTCTCCCGACATCAAGCAGCCGCACCTGGGCAACCTGAGCCGCTACGGCTACCAGCCGCCGCGGAACTTCGTGCCGCGTGCCATCCCCATGACGTTCAACCCCTCGAAGATGCCGGACGTCGACAGCTGGGTCCGTGAGAACGCGAACCAGATGCTGTTCGTGTACGGGCAGAACGACCCGTGGGGTGCGGAGCCCTTCCGGCTCGGCCACGGCGCGCGCGACAGCTATGTGTACGTCGCGCCGGGCGCCAACCACGGCGCCAATGTCGCGGGTCTGACCCCGGAGCAGTCGGCGAAGGCCACGGCCCGGATCCTGGCCTGGGCGGGCGTCGCCCCGGCCGCCGTCCAGCAGGACGCGGCGAAGGCGAAGCCGCTGGCGAAGTTCGACGCCGAGCTCGACCAGAAGAAGGTGGAGCGGGAGCAGGCGCTGAGGCCGTAATGTCCTCAGCCATACCGCTCTGACAGGCACCGTGGGCCGGTCCCGCCGTTCATGAACGGCGGGACCGGCCCACGGCGTGTGGAGGGTCTTGGGCGCGCGCGTGTACGCGCGGGACGGGGTCCGTCACCGCCGCCGACTTCCCCCGGAACGCGTGCCGGTAGGCGTGCGGGCTGGTCCCCACGAGCCGCTTGAAGCGGTCGCGGAAAGCGGTGGGGGAGCCGAAACCGACCCGCGCGGCGATCCGCTCGACGGGGTGCGCGGTGGTCTCCAGCAGATGCTGCGCCTGGCGGATCCGGGCCCGGTGCAGCCACTGGAGGGGTGTGGTGCCGGTCTGCTCGCGGAAGCGGCGGTTGAGGGTACGGGTGCTCATGCCGGCGCGTCCCGCGATGTCGTCCAGCGTCAGATCGCGGGCGGCGTTGTCCTCCAGCCAGCGCAGCAGGGGCTCCATGAGTGACCCTCGGGGCGCGGGCGGCTGCTGATGGACGATGAACTGGGCCTGTCCGCCCTCGCGTTCGAGCGGCATCACGGACAGCCGGGCCGCGTCGGCGGCCACCGCGGAGCCATGATCGCGCCGGATCATGTGCAGACAGAGATCGAGCCCGGCGGCGGCTCCGGCGGAGGTCAGGAACTGTCCGTTGTCCACGTAGAGCACATCGGGGTCCACCTCGACGGCCGGGTACATCTCGGCCAGCGCCTGGGCGGCGACCCAGTGCGTGGTGGCCCGCAGGCCGTCCAGCAGGCCCGTGGCGGCGAAGGTGAAGGCTCCGGAGCAGATCGAGGCGATACGGGTGCCGTCGGCGGCGGCCCGGCGCAGCGCGTCGAGGACATCGGCAGGGACGGGGACGGCCGGATCCGCGAGGCCGGGGAGCACGATCGTGTCGGCCTCGGCGAGCGCCTCAAGACCCCAGGGCGCCCGCAGGACGAACGCCCCGGCGTCGACCTCCTCGGTCGGGGCGCAGATCCGGACCCGGTAGGGGGTGCGGCCGTCGGGGAGACGGGTGCGGGAGAACACCTCGATGGGGGTGGAGAGGTCGAAGGGGATGACTCCGTCGAGGGCGAGGACGGCGAGGGTGTGCATGGCGACAAGGTAGCGGTCCACGGATTTCCGCCAGGGGGAGCGGGTGCGCGTGAAGTCGTGGGCGGGTTCGACCGTGCAGGTCGGAGCGATGGGGAGCCGGGTGGCGGGAATCCGTTGGGGTGTGGCAGTTCAGCCACTGCTCCGGGCCTCAGGGGCTTACTAGCGTCGGGTCCGGCGCCCCGACCGGGCGCACTCGCCCCCCGCGCAGTGAAGGACTGGTGCCGCGTGCTCGCCCAGATCGTGTTGTTCGACGGCTTCGACCCGCTGGACGTTGTCGCCCCGTACGAGGTGCTGTTCGCCGGCGGTGTGCTGACGGACGGAGCGCTCACCGTCGAACTGGTCTCGGCCGAGGGAGCACGCGACGTGCCCAGCGGCACGGGTCCGCTGTCGCTACGGGCCACGGGGGTGCTGGACCCGGCCAGGGCGGACCTGATCGTGGTGCCGGGAGCGTCGGGGCGGCTGGGCGCATGGGACGGCGCGGGCACCGGTGACGGCGCGAGCACCGGTGTCGACTCAGCCTTGGGCGTCGACTCAGCCTTGGGCGTCGACTCGGCCTTCGGTGTCGACTCGGCCTTGCGCGACCCCGCTTCCTCCGACACCATTCCGGCCATCCTCGCCCGCACGTTGGAGACGGGGCTGCCGTCGCTGCTGAAGGAGGCCTGCGCGAGGCCCGGGCTGACCGTGTCCACCGTCTGTGGCGGGTCCATGATCCTCGCGATGGCCGGGCTGCTGGCCGGCCGGCACGCCACCACCCACCACCTGGGGCTGGACGGACTGACCGCTGCCGGGGCCGTCGCGGTGGACGCGCGCGTGGTCGACGACGGCAACCTGGTCACCGGCGCGGGCGTCACATCGGGGCTGGATCTGGGCCTGTATCTGCTGGAGCGCGAGCTCGGCCCCCGTATCGCGCTCGGCATCGAACGGCTCTTCGCGCACGAACGCAGGGGAACCGTCTGGCACCACACCGGCCTGGCGCCGGCGTCCCACGTCTGACGGGCGGCTACTGCCATGACGAAGTTCCTTCTCGCCGTTCATGTCATCGCGGCCATCATCGCCATCGGCCCGGTGACGGTGGCGGCCAGCATGTTCCCGGCGGCGGTCCGCCGCGCCTCCGCCGCCGCGCCGGAGCACGCCGACGCGGGCGCGGACGCCGACGCGGGCGCAGACGTCGACGCGGGCGCAGACGTCGACGCGGGCGCGGGCGCCTGGGCGAGCGTCGGTCTCCTGCATCGCATCTGCCGGGTCTACGCCGTGGTCGGCGTATCGGTCCCGGTCTTCGGCTTCGCCACGGCGAGCAACATGGGGGTCCTGGGCGACCCCTGGCTGATCGTCTCCATCGCCCTGACAGCGGCAGCGGCGGCGATACTGGCGGCGCTGGTCCTGCCACGCCAGAACGCCCTGATCGAGACCGCGGGCGCGGCCGCGGCGTCCGGCGCGGTGCCGAGCGCGGTGGAGCGTGCGGCGACGGCTCAACTCGCCATGTACACCGGCCTCTTCAACATCCTCTGGGCCACCGTCACCGTCCTGATGATCGTGCGCCCGGGCTCGACGACCGGCGCCTGACCCGCCGCCCCCGGTTCGGACACCGGTCGTGCCCCACTGGCTCGCGCCCCCACCGCACCGGGGGTTCGCCGTTCTCCTCAGCGGCCCCTCGCGATCAGCCCCTCCAGATAGCCCCGTCCCGCCTCCAGCAGCCCCGGCAGTTCGTCCGCCTGCGGGTACCAGCGCTTCTCGTACTCCCAGCAGACCCAGCTGTCGTCGTCGAGCAGCGCCAGGCACTCGCCCAGCGGCAGCACCCCCGCCCCCAGCGCCAGCGGGGTCGTGTCCTGCGCCGAGGCGATGTCCTTCACCTGGACGTAGCCGAGCTGCGGGGCGAGCACCGCGTGGCTGGTCGCCGGGTCCTCGCCGCCCAGCCAGGTGTGCATCACATCCCACAGCGCTCCCACCTGCGGGTGCCCCACCGGGCCCAGCACCCGGGCCGCGTCCGCGCCCGTGCGGTGCGAGTCGTGCGTCTCCAGCAGGATCCGTACGCCGAAGTCCGCCGCGAGCTCCGCCGCCGCGCCCAGCCGTCGCGCCGCCGTCGCGTCGGCGTCGGCCGGGTCCTGGTCGCCGCCGCCAGGGAAGACACGGACGAACGACGCGCCCAGATCCCGGGCCAGCCAGAGCAGTCCGTCCAGCTCCTGCCGCAGCTCGTCCTCGTCCACCTCCGCGCTCGCCACGCGCGCGTACCCGGCGACCGTCAGGAGCTCGATGCCGGCGCGCTTGAAGTCGTCGACCACCTCGGCCCGTTCGGCCGTATTGATCCCGGGGTGTACGGGCTCCTCCGGGTGGGCGCGCAGCTCCACCCCCTGGTAGCCCGTCGCGGAGGCGAGTGTGACCACCTCGGAGATGGGCATGCCCGGCACTCCGAGGGTCGAGAAGGCGAACTTCATATGGCTGATCCTTCCTGAAGGGGGAGCCGCCAGTCCTGGCCGACCAGGTCCGCTCCGTAGGAGCGGTGCGGCTTTTCTGCGACGAGGGTGAATCCGGTGCGTAGGTAGAGGGTGCGGGCGGCGGCGAGGACGTCGTTGGTCCACAACACCAGTTCCCGGTACCCCGCCTCGCGCGCGAAATCCACCACCTCGCCGATCAGCCGCTCCCCGAGGCCGTGCCCCCGGGCCCCGGGCTCGACCAGCAGCAGCCGCAGCCGGGCCGTACCCGGCGCCCCGTCCCGTACGCCCCCCGCCGTCCCTCCGTCGTCCCCCGCCGTCCCTTCTGCGCCCCCCGCGTCCCCCTCGGCGTCCCGCACACACATCACCGTGCCCACCGGTCTGCCGTCCAGCTCGGCTATCCAGACCCGCTCCAGCCGGGGGTCGTGGCGCTGGGCGAAGTCCGCGACGATCCGGGCCACCAGCCCCTCGAACTCGCTGTTCCACCCGTACTCCGCCGCGTACACGGCGCCGTGGCGCTGCACGATCCAGCCCAGCTCGCCGGGGACGGGATCGCGCAGGACGGGCCCGTCGCGGTGCGCCGTCCCGGGACGCCCGGCGCCGAGGATCTCCCTGACCGTCCGCATCGCGTCCGTGAGCTGCGGCTGCCGCTCCGGCTCGACCCCGGCGAGCAGCGAGCCCACGGCCTCCCGCGACCGCTCGTCGAGCAGCGCGGCCGCCTCGCGGCCGAGCGGCGTGAGCGTTATCCGCTGGCGTCGCGCATCCCGCTCCGACGGCGCGCGGCCGACCAGTCCGTCACGCTCGAACCTGGTCAGCAGCCTGCTCAGATATCCGGCGTCGAGGGACAGCTCGACCCGCAGATCGGCGGCGTCGGTGCGCGGCGCGTGGGCCAGTTCGTACAGCACCCGCGACTCGGTCAGGGTGTACGGCGTGTAGAGGTGCTTGCTGTAGTCGAGCGCCCCGATGAGATTCGTGTAGAAGCGGTTGAACGCACGGATTTCCTGAACAGCCATGACGACCCACCCCCCGGGCTTTCCTTTGACTGAGTCAACGGTACGTCGGGGTACTGACATCGGGCAAGGGTCAATCCGCCCGCGGCGGCGCCGTCGACGCCCGCGCCATCAGTTCCGCCGCGATCGTGGCGATCCCGCCCGGCGGCGGCGCCTCCGTGCCCATCGCCAGCCGGCCCGCCCGCGCCCCCGCCTCGTACAGCGGCAGCCGTACGGTCGTCAGCGCCGGCACCGCGTCCACCGAGAACGGCAGATCGTCGAAGCCCGCCACCGAGATGTCCTGCGGAATGCGCAGCCCCTGGTCGCGTACCGCGGCGCAGGCCCCCAGCGCCACCGTGTCGTTGGCGGCGACCACGGCCGTCAGATCCGGCGCGCGGCGCAGCAGCTCCAGCGTCGCCTCGTACCCGGAGCGGCGGGTGTACGGGCCGTGCACCGTCAGCAGCTCCTGGCCCTTGGACAGCCCGGCGGCCTTCAGCGCCGCCCGGTGCCCCTCCAGCCGGTGCCGGGTCGTCGTCCGCTCCACCGGCCCCGCGACATAGCCGATCCCGCGGTGTCCGAGCGCGAGCAGATGCTCCGTCAGCCGCCGCGCCCCACCGCGGTTGTCGAAGGCCAGCGCGGCCACGATCGCCTCACTGTCCGGCAGCGGCGGACGCCCGCACAGCACCACCCGGGTTCCCGCGTCCGCGAGTTTCGCCAGCTTGGCGCCCATCGCGGCGATATGGGCCGGGTCTTCGAGCGCCCCGCCGGTCAGCACGACCGCCGCCGCCCGCTGGCGCTGGAGCAGGGTGAGGTAGGTCAGCTCCCGCTCGGGCGAGCCGCCCGTGTTGCAGACGACGGCGAGCTTCTCGCCGCCCGCCCGGCCGCTGCCCTCCTGCCCGCCGATCTCGGTCTGCGCCGCCCCGGCCATGATCCCGAAGAACGGGTCCGCGATGTCGTTGACAAGGATGCCGACCAGATCCGAGGTGGCAGCGGCGAGTGAGCTGGCGGGCCCGTTCAGTACGTAGTCCAGCTCGTCCACCGCCCGCAGCACACGTTCCCGGGTGGAGGTGGCGACCGGGTAGTTGCCGTTCAGCACGCGGGAGACGGTGGCGGGTGACACCCGGGCGCGGGCCGCCACATCCGCCAGGGTGACTGTCATCGCTTTCCTCCGAGGAGTACGAGGGGGATCTGCGAGGGAGATCGCGGGATCGCGGCCCCTGCTCTTGTCCGGGCTCTTGTCCGGGGCTCTTGTCCGGGCCGCTGTTCGCAGGCTAGCTTCATACCGCATAGAAAGCGCTTGCTACGGCTGTATGGAGGGAACTTCGTGACACGCAGGACAGTGCGGATCGCCATGAACGGCGTCACGGGGCGGATGGGGTACCGGCAGCATCTGCTGCGTTCCGTCCTCGCGATCCGCGAACAGGGCGGACTGGATCTCGGGGACGGCGAGGTGCTGTGGCCCGAGCCCGTTCTCGTCGGCCGCCGCGACCACGCCCTCAGGTCGATCGCGGAACGGCACGACCTCACCGAGTGGTCGACCGACCTCGACGCCGTGCTGGCGGACGACACGGTCGACATCTACTTCGACGCCCAGGTGACCTCCGCCCGCGTCGAAGCCATCAAGAAGGCCATCGCCGCCGGCAAGCACATCTACACGGAGAAGCCGACCGCGACCGATCTCGACGGCGCCCTCGACCTGGCCCGCCTCGCCACGAGCGCCGGGATCAAGCACGGCGTCGTCCAGGACAAGATCTTCCTGCCGGGCCTGCTGAAGCTGAAGCGCCTCATCGACGGCGGCTTCTTCGGCGAGATCCTCTCCGTACGGGGAGAGTTCGGCTACTGGGTCTTCGAGGGCGACTGGCAGGAGCCGCAGCGCCCCTCCTGGAACTACCGCGCCGAGGACGGCGGCGGCATCACCGTCGACATGTTCCCGCACTGGGAGTACGTCCTGCACGAGCTGTTCGGGCGGGTCACCAGCGTCCAGGCGCACATCACCACCCACGTCCCGCAGCGCTGGGACGAGCAGGGCAAGCCGTACGCCGCGACCGCGGACGACGCCGCGTACGGCATCTTCGAGCTGGCCGGCGGCACGGTCGCCCAGATCAACTCCTCCTGGACGGTCCGGGTCAACCGCGACGAGCTGGTCGAATTCCAGGTCGACGGCACGCACGGCTCGGCCGTCGCGGGCCTGCGCCGCTGCCGGGTGCAGCACCGCAGCGCCACGCCCAAGCCGGTCTGGAACCCCGATCTGCCCGCCACCGAGTCCTTCCGCGACCAGTGGCAGGAGGTGCCGGACAACACCGAGTTCGAGAACGGCTTCAAGGCGCAGTGGGAGCTGTTCCTGCGCCATGTCGCGCTGGACGAGCCGTACCAGTGGGATCTGCTCGCGGGCGCGCGCGGTGTGCAGCTGGCCGAGCTGGGTCTGCGGTCCTCGGCGGAGGGCCGCCGCTTCGACGTACCGGAGCTGACGCTGTGACGCTCCGGCTCCCTTCCCCGGGCGGCGGAGTGCGTCCGTACACGCCCCGCTCCGAGCCCGTCGGCTTCGGCGAGGGAGGACCTCCCCTGGTCTCCCGTACGGTCTTCTCCGCCGCCCATGTCGTCGCCGACCCGTACGCCGACACCAGCCCCGACGCGCCGGCCGCCGTCGACTGGGACGCCACCCTCGCCTTCCGCCGGCACCTGTGGTCGCACGGCCTCGGCGTCGCGGAGGCCATGGACACCGCGCAGCGTGGCATGGGCCTGGACTGGGCGGGCGCGGCCGAGCTGATCCGCCGCTCCGGCGCCGAGGCGAAAGCGGTCGGCGGACGGATCGCGTGCGGGGTGGGCACCGACCAACTCGCGGCGGGCACGCACTCCCTGGCCGAGGTCCGCGCGGCCTATGAAGAACAGCTGGCGCTCGTCGAGGAGACCGGCTCGCAGGCCATCCTGATGGCCTCCCGCGCCCTCGTGGCGGCCGCCACGACCCCCGACGACTACCTCGGCGTCTACGGCCACCTCCTGCGGCAGGCAGCGGGACCGGTCGTGCTGCACTGGCTCGGCCCGATGTTCGACCCCGCGCTGGACGGCTACTGGGGCAGTACGGATCTCGACGCGGCCACCGAGACCTTCCTCCAGGTCATCTCCGCACACCCGGACAAGGTCGACGGGATCAAGGTCTCCCTGCTCGACGCCCGGCGCGAGATCGAGCTGCGCCGCCGGCTGCCGGACGGCGTGCGCTGCTACACCGGCGACGACTTCAACTACCCCGAGCTGATCGCGGGCGACGAACAGGGCTTCAGCCACGCGCTGCTCGGCATCTTCGACCCGCTGGGGCCGTCGGCGGCGAACGCCGTACGCGTCCTGGACACCGGTGATGTGAAGGGCTTCAGGGAACTGCTCGACCCCACCGTCGAACTCTCCCGCCATCTCTTCCAGGCGCCCACCCGCTTCTACAAGACAGGCGTGGTCCTCCTCGCCTGGCTGGCCGGTCACCAGGACCACTTCACGATGGTCGGCGGGCTCCAGTCGGCCCGCTCACTGCCGCATCTGGCGAAGGCGTACGAACTGGCCGACGGCCTCGGTCTGTTCCCCGACCCGGCGGTGGCCGAGGCCCGGATGGCATCCCTGCTCAGCGTGTACGGAGTCGACCAGTGACCGACCGATCCGCGACCGATCTGGCGCGCTTCAGCATCAACCAGATGACGGTCAAGCAGCTGACCCTGCCCGAGCTGACCGAGGCCTGCGTACGTCTCGGGGTCCGGGGCGTGGGCCTGTGGCGCGAACCCGTCCAGGCGTACGGAGTAGAGGCCGCGGCCAAGCTCGTACGGGACGCCGGGCTCGCCGTCACCACGCTCTGCCGCGGCGGCTTCCTCACCGCCGTCGACCCCGGCGCGCGGGCCGAGGCACTGGCCGACAACCGCGCGGCGATCGACGAGGCGGCGGCGCTGGGCACGGACACCCTGGTTCTGGTGTCCGGCGGACTCCCGCCGGGCAGCCGGGATCTGCACGCCGCACGCGAACGCGTCGCCGACGCGCTGGCCGACCTCGCGCCGTACGCGGCGGAGCGGGGCGTACGCCTGGCGATCGAGCCGCTGCACCCGATGTTCGCGGCGGACCGCTGTGTGGTCTCCACCCTCGACCAGGCCCTCGAACTGGCGGAACGCTTCCCCGCCGAGCAGGTCGGGGTGGTCGTCGACACGTACCACATCTGGTGGGACGACCGCGCGCCCGCCGCCGCGGCCCGCGCGGCCGGAAGGATCTTCTCCTTCCAGCTGGCCGACTGGACGACACCCCTGCCGGCCGGGGTACTGAACGGCCGGGGCCAGCTCGGGGACGGCGCGATCGACCTGCGTGCCTGGCGGGAACGGGTGGACGCGGCGGGCTACCCGGGCCCGATCGAGGTGGAGCTGTTCAACGACGAACTGTGGGCGAGGGACGGCGTGGAACTGCTCGCGGAGGTCGCGGAACGGTATGTGAGGCACGCGCTCTAGGAGGCCGGGGGCCGCTCGTACGACTTACGGCTGAGCGGCCCCGGCACCGGGGGCGGGGCCGCGGAACGTCCTGCGGTACGCGGTCGGCGTCACCCCCGTGGCCGCCTGGAGGTGGTGCCGCAGCGAAACCCGCGTTGGCCGCCACCCGGTCGACCGGAAGGTCGCTCTCCTCCAGCAGCTGGCAGGCACGCTCGACGCGCCAGCGGATCAGCCATTGGGGGAGAGCCCGACCTCCTCACGGAAGCGGCGCGCTGCTGGACGTGGCGACCGTGCCGCCGGTGATCGCGCTCTGCCGGGAGTTCCACGGCGCGGACGGCGCGATCGTCTTCGGCTGGGTCAACGCCGGCCACCAGCTGGGCGCCGGGTTGATGGCCGGTCTGGGCGGCGCCGTACGGGACACCTTCGGGACGTACGACCCGGTCTGGGTGGCCTCCGGCGCGCTCTGCGCGACGGCCGCGCTGATGGCTCTGGTCGTCCGGGGGCGTCCGTCCGGGGCCGCGAGAAAATAACTCAGCGGAAGCGTGCAACCCTTCCGCGGTGACGCGAGTCGTATACGTCACCAGGGCCTTCGGGGGAACGATCCGGGGGGATTCGGAAGGCTCTGCTGGAGGGGGGAGCGCGCGGGGCCCGGTCCATCGGACCGGGCCCCTATGTCGTTTCCGGCGCACCGCCGACGGCTTTCCGACGGCGCCGTCGGTGCGTCGGTGGTGCGCCGTCGGTGGGTCGGCGAAAGTGGCGTCGGGCTCAGCGCGAAGCCGGAGTTGTCCACAGGGGCGCCGTGATGTCCGAGCCCGGCGGTAGCGTCGGGGCATGTCCAATCCAGCAGTGCTCGAAGCCGTTCTCGAGCGGATCACGTACGCCAACGAGGAGAACGGCTACACGGTCGCCCGGGTTGACACCGGCCGCGGCGCCGATCTCCTCACCGTGGTCGGCTCGTTGCTCGGCGCGCAGCCGGGCGAGTCACTGCGCATGGAGGGCCGCTGGGCCTCGCACCCCCAGTACGGCAAGCAGTTCACGGTGGAGAACTACACCACGGTCCTGCCGGCCACGATCCAGGGCATCCGCCGCTATCTCGGCTCCGGACTGATCAAGGGCATCGGCCCCAGGATCGCCGACCGGATCGTCGAGCACTTCGGCCTCGACACCCTCGACGTCATCGAGGAGGAGCCCAAGAGACTGGTCGAGGTCCCGGGCCTCGGCCCCAAGCGGACGAAGCTCATCGCCGCCGCCTGGGAGGAGCAGAAGGCCATCAAGGAGGTCATGGTCTTCCTGCAGGGCGTGGGCGTCTCCACCTCCATCGCCGTCCGCATCTACAAGAAGTACGGGGACGCCTCGATCTCGGTCGTCAGGAACGAGCCGTACCGCCTGGCGGCCGACGTCTGGGGCATCGGCTTTCTCACCGCCGACCGCATCGCCCAGGCCGTCGGCATCCCGCACGACAGCCCTGAGCGGGTCAAGGCGGGAATCCAGTACGCCCTGTCCCAGTCCACCGACCAGGGCCATTGCTACCTGCCCGAGGAGCAGCTCATCGCGGACGCCGTGAAGCTGCTCCAGGTCGACACGGGGCTGGTCATCGAGTGCCTCGCCGAGTTGGCCGGCGACGACGAAGGGGTCGTCCGGGAGAAGGTGCCAGGACCGGACGGCGGCGAGCCGGTCACCGCGGTCTATCTGGTGCCCTTCCACCGCGCCGAGCTGTCCCTCTCCGCCCAGCTCCTGCGGCTGCTGCGCACGGGGGAGGACCGGATGCCGGCCTTCCGGGACGTGGCCTGGGACAAGGCGCTGACCTGGCTGGCCGGGCGTACGGGCGCCGAGCTGGCCCCCGAGCAGCAGCAGGCGGTCCGGCTCGCGCTCACCGAGAAGGTCGCCGTCCTGACCGGCGGCCCCGGCTGTGGAAAGTCCTTCACGGTCCGCTCGATCGTGGAGCTGGCGCGGGCCAAGAAGGCCAAGGTGGTGCTGGCGGCCCCCACCGGGCGGGCGGCCAAGCGGCTCGCCGAGCTGACCGGCGCCGAGGCGTCCACCGTGCACCGGCTGCTGGAGCTGAGACCGGGCGGGGACGCGGCGTACGACCGGGACCGGCCGCTGGACGCCGATCTGGTGGTGGTGGACGAGGCGTCGATGCTGGATCTGCTGCTGGCCAACAAGCTGGTGAAGGCGGTCGCGCCGGGCGCGCATCTGCTGCTGGTGGGGGATGTGGACCAGCTCCCCTCGGTCGGGGCGGGCGAGGTGCTGCGTGATCTGCTCGCCGAGGGCGGTCCCGTGCCGAGGGTCCGGCTCACCCGGATCTTCCGGCAGGCCCAGCAGTCGGGTGTGGTCACCAACGCCCACCGCATCAACTCCGGGGTGCAGCCCATTACGCAGGGCCTCGCCGACTTCTTTCTCTTCGTCGAGGAGGAGACGGAGGACGCCGGCCGGGTCACGGTCGATGTCGCGGCCCGGCGGATTCCCGCCAGATTCGGTCTGGACCCGCGGCGGGACGTGCAGGTCCTGGCACCGATGCACCGCGGCCCGGCGGGCGCGGGCGCGCTGAACGGCCTGCTCCAGGAGGCCATCACGCCCGCCAGGCCCGAGCTTCCCGAGAAGCGGCTCGGCGGCCGGGTCTTCCGGGTGGGGGACAAGGTCACCCAGATCCGCAACAACTACGAGAAGGGGGAGAATGGAGTCTTCAACGGCACGGTCGGGGTGGTCACCTCGCTCAACCTGGACGACCAACGGCTGACGGTGCTGACGGACGAGGACGAAGAAGTGCCGTACGACTTCGACGAGCTGGACGAGCTGGCGCACGCGTACGCCGTGACCATCCACCGCTCCCAGGGCAGTGAGTATCCGGCCGTGGTCATTCCGGTCACCACCGGTGCCTGGATGATGCTCCAGCGGAATCTGCTGTACACGGCCGTCACGCGCGCCAAGAAGCTTGTGGTGCTGGTCGGCTCCCGCAAGGCCATAGGCCAGGCGGTCCGTACGGTTTCCGCCGGCAGACGCTTCACCGCCGTCGACCACCGGCTCACATCCGGAGGGTGAGGGTGACAGGTGAGGGCGGCGGATGAGGGCGCGGGGGAGCGCGGTGCTGGACCCGGGGACGGCCGCGAAACGGCGCCGGGGACTTTCTTAACCGGGGCGAAGGGGGCAGGATGAGCAGGTTGGCGGCACTGAGTGCCGCGAATCGGCCTAATGGCCGACCCCGAGTGCACTCTCCTGAGCCAAATGGGGGATGGTAGAGACAGTCAGGGCACCTCGAAGAAGAGGCACTACGTCGGTGAGGGATGACGTGAGCGAGAAACGCGACAACGCGGTAGTACTGCGGTACGGCGACGGCGAGTACACCTACCCGGTGATCGACAGCACCGTCGGCGATACGGGCTTCGACATCGGGAAGCTCCGTTCTCAGACCGGTCTGGTGACCCTGGACAGTGGCTACGGCAATACCGCCGCCTACAAGTCCGCGATCACCTACCTCGACGGCGAGCAGGGCATCCTGCGCTACCGCGGCTATCCGATCGAACAGCTGGCCGAGCGGTCCAGCTTTGTCGAGGTGGCGTATCTGCTGATCAACGGCGAGCTGCCGACGGTCGACGAACTCGCCTCGTTCAAGAACGAGATCACGCAGCACACGCTGCTGCACGAGGACGTCAAGCGCTTCTATGACGGCTTCCCGCGCGACGCGCACCCGATGGCGATGCTGTCCTCCGTGGTGAGCGCGCTGTCCACGTTCTACCAGGACAGCCACAACCCGTTCGACGAGAAGCAGCGCCATCTCTCCACGATCCGGCTGCTCGCCAAGCTGCCGACGATCGCGGCGTACGCCTACAAGAAGTCGATCGGCCACCCCTTCGTCTACCCGCGCAACGACCTCGGGTACGTCGAGAACTTCCTGCGCATGACCTTCTCGGTGCCGGCGCAGGAGTACGTGCCGGACCCGGTCGTGGTCTCCGCGCTCGACAAGCTGCTGATCCTGCACGCGGACCACGAGCAGAACTGCTCGACCTCCACCGTGCGTCTGGTCGGCTCCTCGCAGGCGAACATGTTCGCCTCGATCTCCGCCGGCATCAGCGCCCTGTGGGGCCCGCTGCACGGTGGCGCCAACCAGTCGGTGCTGGAGATGCTCGAAGGCATCCAGGCCTCCAGCGGCGATGTCGACACCTTCATCCGCAAGGTGAAGAACAAGGAAGACGGCGTGAAGCTCATGGGCTTCGGGCACCGCGTCTACAAGAACTTCGACCCCCGGGCGAAGATCATCAAGGCGGCGGCGCACGACGTCCTCTCGGCGCTCGGCAAGTCCGACGAGCTGCTCGACATCGCGCTCAAGCTCGAAGAGCACGCGCTGGCCGACGACTACTTCGTCGAGCGCAAGCTCTACCCGAACGTGGACTTCTACACCGGTCTGATCTACCGGGCCATGGGCTTCCCGACCGAGATGTTCACCGTGCTGTTCGCCATCGGCCGGCTGCCCGGCTGGATCGCGCAGTGGCACGAGATGATCAAGGAGCCCGGTTCCCGCATCGGCCGTCCGCGCCAGATCTACACCGGCGAGGTCCTGCGCGACTTCGTCCCGGTCGAGTCCCGCTGACCCTTCGCGCATCCGCGCCCGCAGGACTGCTTGTACGGCTCGCACAACGCCCGTACAGAGCCGAAAAGCGCCCCGCCGCCAATCCCCCCACGGGTTGACGAACGGGGCGCTTTCCATATCCCCGGAGCGGATTCCCCCCACGGGATCCGGGCCGGGCGTCTGGGCGGGCACCTGCCGTTACCAGCAGAAGCTCCTCGCGCGGTCTGACCGGGGTACGTACGGGAGGGCCGCTCAAAGCTCCCCGGTGCACGTGCCCCGGCCAATCGCTTGCCTGAGATGTCCCCCAAGACATCTCATGAACGTCCCCCAAGACGTTCTCTGGCATCGTCCTCTTAGACACGCGAGCTGCCCGGATGGTTACCCCTCAATCTATGTGATCTAGATCTCTTTGTGAAGGACTTGTGGCTCATGTGAAGGACCGCGGGCGCAAAGAATTGGTAACGGCCGCCGGACCGCCTCTGACCTGCCTCGGGATCGCCCGGACCGCTGCGGATCGGCTCGGTCAGGCCTGGCCGGTCAGTTCGTACCCCGCCTCGTCGACGGCGGCGCGTACGGCGGTCTCGTCCAGCGGGGCCCGGGAGACGACGGTCACCTGTCCGGTGGCGGCCACGGCCTGTACCGAGGTGACGCCCTCGATCCCGGAGATCTCGCTGGAGACGGCGCCCTCGCAGTGCCCACAGGTCATGCCGGTGACCTGGTAGACGGTGGTGACCTGGCCCACCTGGACGTCGCTCGCGCCATCGTGGCAGGAGCCGGTGGGTGAGCAGCAGGAGCCGGTGGCCTCGGCGGGCTGGGTCTTCGTCTCGGTGGTCATGGCGTTCTCCTCTTCGGGCGCTTCGGCATAAGAATCCACGATGCGCCAGGGGTCGCGAGGACGCCGCGACCGCCTGACAGCTTCAGATTATACCCCTAGGGGGTATGAAAAGAACGTCCCGGGCCGCGCGTCCCGGGCCGCGCGTCGCTCAGCCGGCCGGACTGTCCGCGCCGGTGTGGTCGGCGCACCGTTCCGTGTCCCCGACGAGGGGCTGCAGATAGCGGTAGATGACGGTCTTCAGCTCGGCGGTGTACGCGGCCTGCTCGGCGCCCTCGCGGGTGAGGATGAGGTCCAGGCCGGCCTTGAACACGGTGAAGACCGTGCTGGCGATCCGGGTGAGATCGGCCTGCGGCGCCGCGGGGAGGTAGCTGCCGAGTATGTCCTCCACGCGGGTGAGCATGGAGGAGTACAGGGCGTCATGCTCCTGGGTGACCTGGCCGGGGATCTCGGAGCCGTGCATCAGGACGGCGAAGGCCGGATTCTCGCAGTTGAACTCGATCAGCGGGTCGAGGACGGCGTCCAGCAGCTGGTCCAGCGGCAGTGCGAGATGGGTCGGCAGGAATGCCTGGCCGTAGGTGTCGCGCCAGCGCCGCAGGAGCTGGTCGCCCAGCTCGACGGCGATGGCCTCCTTGTTCGGGAAGAACTGGTAGAGCGTGCCGGGGGAGACGCCGGCCTCCTTGGCGATGGAGTTGGTGCTCGCGCCGGTGTAGCCGGTGGTGCAGAAGACATGGGCCGCCGCTTCGAGGAGCTGGGCGATGCGGCGCTCGCCGCGGGCCTGGCGGCGGCGCGGCTTCGGCGCCGCCGGCGCCGGGGCGGGGGCGGAGACCGGGGTGCCGCTCTCCGTGACCTCGCCGCTGTCGCGCTTCGCGTCCGGCATATGAATCCCCCGGCTTTCCTGGATCGGTTGACAAATGCGAGAGGTCGCTCGCATTCTTGAGTTATGCGAGCGATGACTCGCGTTTGCCATTCTATGGCGATGGCCGACCCATGCCACGGGTCTCGGTGAAGGGGACACCGCACCATGTCCGAAGTCAATACTGGACCGCGCGTCGGGGGATGGACCCGGTTCGTCACCGCGCGCCCGAGGCTTTCTCTGCTGGTCGCACTGGTGATCACGGCGCTCGCCGTGTTCGCGGGGAGCGGTGTCGCCGACCGCATGGGCAGCGGTGGCTGGGAGGATCCGGACGCCGAGTCGACGTATGCGACGAAGGCCCTGGAGCGGGAGTTCCCCGCCTCCCAGCCGAATCTGCTGCTGCTCGTCGACAGCGGGCGGCTGAGCGTGGACGACCCGGCCGTGGCCGCCGAGGCCGGGCGGCTCAGCGACCGGCTCATGGCCGAGAAGGGGGTCACGGGCGTCGGGTCGTACTGGCAGACGAAGGCGCCCGCGCTGCGCGCCGAGGACGGACGCGAGGCGCTGATCGCGGCGAGGATCGAGGGCGACGAGAAGACCGCCGCCGAGGTCCTGGACCGGATAGCGCCCGAATTCCGCGGAGCCCAGGGGCCGGTGGAGGTCTCGGTCGGCGGGCCCATCGCCGTGCGGCACGAGATGCAGAGCATCATCCAGGAGGACCTGCTGCGGGCCGAGCTGATCGCCCTGCCGGTGACGCTGGTGCTGCTGGTGATGGTGTTCGGCAGTGCGGTCGCCGCCCTGCTGCCCCTGGGCCTAGGGATCGTCGCCATCCTGGGGACCAACGCCGTGTTGCGCGGGATCACCGAGCTCACCGATGTCTCGGTCTTCGCGCAGAACCTCACCACGGCGCTCGGGCTCGGACTGGCCGTCGACTACGCCCTGTTCATCGTGCGCAGATTCCGCGAGGAGCTGGCCGAAGGCGCCGAGGTGCGGGACGCCGTGGGAGTCACGCTGCGCACCGCCGGGCGGACGGTGCTGTTCTCCGCGCTGACCGTGGCGGTGTCGCTGGCCGCGATGCTGGTCTTCCCGCAGTACTTCCTGCGGTCCTTCGCCTATGCCGGGATCGCGGTGGTGCTGCTGGCCGCGGCCGCCGCACTGATTCTGCTGCCGGCCGCGCTGATGCTGCTGGGCCACCGGGTCAACGCGCTGGACCTGCGGCGCCTGCTGCGCCGGCGGCGTACGTCCGGTGGGGCGGACCGGTCCACGGCGGCCGGCGCGTCCGCGGAGCAGGGGGCCGGCTGGGGGCGGACGGCGGCGCTGGTAATGCGCCGGGCCCCGCTCTTCGCGTTCGCCACGACAGCCGGGCTCGTGCTGCTCGGGCTGCCGTTCCTGGGGGCCCAGTTCGGCACGGCCGACCACCGCCAGCTGCCGTCGAGCGCTGAGTCCCGCGTGGTCCAGGAGAACATACGGGACAGCTTCCCCGGCAGCCCCAGCGGCGGCCTCGAGGTGTTCGCGGAGACTGCCGCCACGCCCGCCGAGTACGCCGACTACCGCAGCCGGATATCCGGCCTTCCCGGGGTGCTGAGGGTCGACGGCCCTGTCACCTCCGGAGAGCACGCCTACTTCACCGTGCTGGCCAAGGGAGAGGCGGTCGGAGAGGACGCCCAGCGGGTCGTCCGGGAGATCCGCGCGGAACCGGCCTCGTTCGACACGTCGGTGACCGGCGCCGCAGCCGTGCTGGTCGACTCCAAGGACTCCATCGCGGACCGGCTGCCCTGGGCGGCGGCCATCATTGTGGTGGTGACCCTGCTGCTGGTCTTCCTGCTCACCGGGAGCGTGCTGATACCGGTCCAGGCGGTCGTGCTCAACGCGCTGAGTCTCACGGCGATGTTCGGTGCGGTGGTCTGGGTCTTCCAGGACGGCCATCTCTCCGGACTGCTCTCCTTCACGGCCACCGGCGATATCGAGACGACCCTGCCGGTCCTGATGTTCTGTGTCGCCTTCGGGCTCTCCATGGACTACGGCGTCTTTCTGCTCTCCCGGATCAAGGAGGAGTACGACCGCGGCGGTGACCATGAGCAGGCGGTGGCATTCGGTCTGCGGCGCACGGGAGGGCTGATCACCGCCGCCGCCGTGATCCTGGCGGTGGTCATGGTGGGCATCGGCACCTCGCGGGTGACCAACACCAAGATGCTGGGCCTCGGTATCGCGCTCGCCGTGATCATGGACGCGATGGTGGTGCGCAGTCTGCTGGTCCCCGCGGTGATGAAGCTGACGGGGAAGGCGACCTGGTGGGCCCCGGCTCCGCTGCGCCGCTTCCACGAACGGTTCGGGCTGAGCGAGGGCGAGTCGAAGCCGGCCGCCGCTGGCCACGCGGAGCCCCCTGCCCGGGACCGGGACACGGTGGGCGTCTGACGGTCGGCAAGCACGACGGGCACGGCGGGCACGGCCGAACACGGTAAACACGGCGGGGCCCCGTACCCGGATCGGTACGGGGCCCCGCTCATGGTCCCTGCGTCAACTTCCCTTCATCGCCCGGCGATCAGCCTCTGTTGCCTCTGTTGCCGGGGCGCTTGGCCACCCACGCGCGGACGGTGTCCGCGTACCAGTAGGGCTTGCCGTTCTCCACATGGTCCGGGGGTGGGAGCAGACCGTGCTTGCGGTACGAGCGGACGGTGTCCGGCTGCACCCGGATGTGCGCGGCGATCTCCTTGTACGACCAGAGCCTTTTGTCCGTCATCAGTAGCACCTCCCTGCGCCCGCCGCAGGAGCGGCCGGTGGGCCGTCGAGGGAGCTGCGGCAAAGCGCTGGTGATCACCCAGCCTGTGCCCGTCGGGCGACGGAGAGTGATGGAGAGAGCGGGGTTGTCGCCTCCCCGTGACGGAAGACCCGCGTAATAAAGACATGTGTGACAGTAGAGGGATCTCTGTGACACAAGCGGCACATGTGACGCATGTACATCAAGTCGGGCCGGTTCTGGCCGCACCCACCTGGTCGAACGGCCCGCGCGTCAGGCTCCGCAGCTCCGCAGGAAACGACGGGTGCGCGTGGCGATCGGGAACGGCTTGTCGGGGGGACACGGGTACATGTCCTGCTCGACGATGGCGAAGAGATCGACGTCCAGCCGCTGCGCCGCCGCCAGGACCGGTTCCAGCGCGGGCACCCCGGCCGGCGGCTCGCACATCACCCCGCGCGCGACGGCCGGTCCGAACGGCACCTCGGCCGCGACGACCTCGGCGAGGATCTCCGGGTCCACCTGCTTGAGATGGAGATAGCCGATCCGTTCGCCGTAGGTCTCGATCAGCTGGACGCTGTCGCCGCCGCAGTAGGCGTAGTGCCCGGTGTCCAGGCAGAGCGAGACCAGCGCCGGGTCGGTGGCGTCGAGGAAGCGGCTGACGTTCTCCTCGCTGTCGATATGCGTGTCGGCGTGCGGGTGTACGACGATCCGCAGTCCGTAACGGTCCCGCACCTCCCGGCCCAGCCGCTCGGTCTGGGCGGTCAGATCGCGCCACTGGGCGGCGGTGAGCGTGCGGTCCTCCAGCACCTCGCCGGTCTTGTCGTCGCGCCAGAAGGACGGGATGACGACCAGATGGTCCGCGCCCATCGCCCGCGTGAGGGCGGCGATGTCCGCGACATGCGCCCAGGTCTTCTCCCAGACGGCGGGCCCGTGGTGCAGCCCGGTGAAGACGGTCCCGGCCGAGACCTTCAGCCCGCGCCGCGCGGTCTCCTCGGCCAGCCGTTCGGGATCGGTCGGGAGGTAGCCGTAGGGGCCGAGTTCGATCCACTCGTAGCCGGCCTCGGTGACCTCGTCGAGGAAGCGCCGCCAAGGGACCTGTCGCGGGTCGTCGGGAAACCACACCCCCCAGGAGTCAGGGGCCGACCCGACCCGGATGCGGTTCAGTGTGGGTACGGAAGAGCTCATACCGGTCAGCTTTCCGGCCGCCGGGAAAGAGTGTCAAGACTTCGTCCGAATGTCAGGACAAAACGTTGACAGGGCTCCAGGAGGAGCATTAAACCTGGGCATGGCCGTCGAACCGAAGGGGGACATGTATGCCTGCGCCGTACGACGTGATCACCATGGGCCGGATCGGAGTGGACCTCTATCCGCTGCGGACCGGGGTTCCGCTGGCACAGGTCGACGCCTTCGGGAAGTTCCTCGGCGGCTCCGCGACCAATGTCGCGGTGGCGGCGGCCAGGCTGGGCCGCCGCGCCGCGGTCATCACCCGTACCGGCCGGGATGCCTTCGGCGACTATCTTCACCAGGCGCTGCGCGAGTTCGAGGTCGACGACCGCTGGGTGACGGCGGTCGAGCGCTATCCGACCCCGGTCACCTTCTGCGAGATCTTCCCGCCGGACGACTTCCCGCTCTACTTCTACCGGCTTCCGAAGGCACCCGACCTGGAGATCCACGGACACGAACTGGACCTGGACGCGATCCGGTCGGCCCGGATCTTCTGGATGACCGGTACGGGCCTCTGCGCGGAGCCCAGCCGCTCGGCGACGCTGACGGCGCTGGAGGCGCGCGGCCGCTCCGGAATCACCGTCTTCGACCTCGACTGGCGGCCGATGTTCTGGCCGACGCCCTACGGCACCGCCACCGACACCCCCGCCATCGACGCCCCTGCCACCCATGCCCCGTCCGCCGCCACCCCCGCCACCGCCACCCCGTCCACCGGCTCTCCTCCGTCCACCGACGACCCGCGCGAGCTGTACGCGCGCGCCCTGCGCCAGGCCACCGTCGCCGTCGGCAATCTCGACGAGTGCGAGGTGGCCGTCGGGGAGCGTGAGCCCGAGGCCGCCGCGCGGGCCCTGCTCGCCGCCGGCGTCGAACTGGCCGTGGTCAAACAAGGCCCCAAGGGCGTGCTCGCCGTCCATCGCGACGGCACCCGGGCCGAAGTGCCGCCCGTGCCCGTCGAGGTCGTCAACGGCCTCGGCGCCGGGGACGCGTTCGGCGGCGCCCTCTGTCACGGACTGCTCGCCGGCTGGGACCTGGAGCGCGTCATGCGGTACGCCAACGCCGCGGGCGCCATCGTCGCGGGACGCCTCGCCTGCTCCTCCGCGATGCCGTACGACACCGAGGTCGGCCAGGTCCTCGCGGGCGGCTCCTTCCCCGCGCAGGACCCCGCCTCGCCCGCTCCCGTGCCGCCCGCCGGGGCCGTCTCGTGATCCCCGTCGATGTGTCCGAGCTGGTCCGGCTGCGCGCGCACCACCCCGAGGCCATCGCCGAGGCCGCCGCGCGCCGCGTCCGCAGGCCCCTGCTGAGGTCCACCGGACGGCTGATGATCATCGCCGCCGACCATCCGGCCCGCGGCGCCCTCGCCGTCGGGGACCGCCGACTCGCCATGGCCAACCGCCTCGATCTGCTGAAGCGGCTCTGTCTGGCCCTCTCGCGCCCCGGCGTGGACGGCGTCCTGGCCACCGCCGACATCCTCGACGACCTGCTGCTCCTCGGCGCCCTGGAGGACCGCGTCGTCATGGGCTCGATGAACCGCGGCGGACTGGCGGGCGCCGCCTTCGAACTCGACGACCGCTTCACCGGACTCCGCCCCGAGGACCTCGCCCGCCGCGGCTTCGACGCCGGCAAGCTGCTGCTCCGTATCGACTACGAGGACCCGGGCTCCCTCGACACCCTGTACTCCGCCGCCCGCGCCATCGACGCCATGGCCGAGCACCGGCTCCCGGTCTTCGTCGAGCCGTTCATATGCCACCGCGACGAGGGACGGCTCCGTACGGATCTGAGCGCGGAAGCCGTGACCCGCTCGATCGCCATCGCCTCGGGGCTGGCCGGTACCTCGGCGTACACCTGGCTGAAGGTTCCCGTTACCCAGGACCCCGACGATATGGCCAGGGTGATGGAGACCTCGACGCTGCCGGCCGTCCTGCTGGGCGGCGAGATCGGCGGTGACCAGGAGGGCGCGTACGAGAAATGGCGCAAGGCGCTGCAACTGCCCACCGTCCAGGGCCTGGTGGTGGGCCGCTCGCTGCTCTATCCGGTCGACGGCGATGTGGCGGGGGCCGTCGATACCGCCGTGGGTCTGCTGTAGAGGGTAGGGAGATTTCATGACAATCGATAGTGAGCCGCGTGAGCCCTACGGCCCGGACGAGCCGTACGAGCGTCATGTGCCCGCGGGCAGCGCCGCGGCCGGACCGTACGCCCTCGACATCGACCCCCGGCGGGCCGGCTGGTCCCATTCCGCTCTGCGCGTCCTGGAGCTCCCACCCGGCGGCTCGCACACGCTGGCCACCGGGGACAGTGAGTGGATCGTGCTCCCGCTCACCGGCGGTTGTACGGTGCACACGCACGGCGAGTTTTTCGAACTGCTGGGCAGGGAAAGCGTGTTCAGCGGGGTCACCGACTTCGCGTACCTACCGCGCGACGCCCATGCACAGATCGCCTCCGGTGCGGGAGGCCGCTTCGCCCTGGCAGGAGCGAAGTGCGAGCGACGACTCCCCGCTCGCTACGGCCCCGCGCCGGAGGTTCCGGTCGAGCTGCGCGGCGCGGGCAACTGCTCCCGCCAGGTCAACAACTTCGCCGCGGCCGGCGTCTTCGAGTGCGACCGGCTCATCGCGGTCGAAGTGCTCACCCCCGGCGGCAACTGGTCGTCGTACCCCCCGCACAAACACGACGAGCACCATCCGGGCGTCGAGTCCGAGCTCGAAGAGATCTACTACTTCGAGATCGACGGCGACGGCCTCGGCTACCACCGGGTCTCGCCCTCCCGCCCCGGCGGTACGGACGTCCTCGCCGAGGTCCGTACCGGCGACACCGTCCTGATCCCCGACGGCTGGCACGGCCCGTCCATCGCCGCGCCCGGACGCGACATGTACTACCTCAATGTGATGGCAGGACCCGGTGAGTCCCGGGAGTGGCTGATCCGCGACCACCCCGACCACGGCTGGATCCGGGACACCTGGCCGGCGCTCGCCGTCGACCCCCGACTGCCGCTGTACGGAACCCGGTCCGGAACCGAGGAGGGCCCCCGATGACCACGCGCCGCCTCACCGTCGCCCAGGCACTGATCACCTTCCTGTCCCGGCAGTACACCGAGCGGGACGGCCGCAGGCAGCGGCTGATCGACGCCACCTGGGGCATCTTCGGCCATGGCAATGTGGCGGGCATCGGCCAGGCCCTTGTCGAGTCCGGCGGCGAGATGAGGTACTTGCAGGGACGCAACGAACAAGCCATGGTGCATGCCGCCGTCGGCTACGCCCGCCAGAGCAACCGCCTCTCCGCCCACGCCGTGACCAGCTCCATCGGCCCCGGCGCCACCAATCTCGTCACCGGCGCGGCTCTCGCCACCATCAACCGCCTGCCCGTACTGCTGCTGCCCGGGGACACCTTCGCCACCCGTCCCGCCGACCCCGTCCTCCAACAACTCGAAGTCCCCTCCGCGGGCGATGTCTCCGTCAACGACGCCCTGCGGCCCGTCTCGAAGTACTTCGACCGCGTCACCCGCCCCGAGGCGCTGATTCCGGCCGCGCTCGCCGCGATGCGGGTGCTCACCGACCCGGCCGAGACCGGAGCCGTCACCCTCGCGCTGCCGCAGGATGTGCAGGCGGAGGCGTACGACTGGCCGGAGGAGTTCTTCGCCGAGCGCGTCTGGCGTGTCCGCCGTCAGGCGCCGGATCCGGATGAACTCACCGAGGCGGTCCGGCTGGTGCGGGAAGCCCGCCGCCCCCTGATCGTGGCGGGCGGCGGTGTCCACCACAGCGCGGCCGAGGAGGCGCTCGCCGCGCTCGCGGACGCCACCGGCATCCCGGTCGCCTCCACGCAGGCCGGCAAGGGCTCGCTGCGGTACGACCACCCGTGCGATGTCGGCGGCATCGGCCATACCGGCACCGCCACCGCCGATGAACTGGCCAGGACCGCCGATCTGGTCATCGGCGTCGGCACCCGCTGGTCGGACTTCTCCACCGCGTCCGCCACGCTCTTCTCCAATCCGGCCGTCCGCTTCCTCAATCTCAATGTCACCGGCTTCGACGCCCACAAGCTCGCGGCCCGCCCGCTGGTGGCGGACGCCCGTACCGCGTTGAAAGGACTCACCGCGGGGCTCGACGGCCATCGGGTCGAGCCCGCCTACGCGGCCGAGTACGGCGAGGACAAGGAGCGCTGGGAGTACCGCGTCGACGCCGCGTTCACGGGTGACGACGACGATCTCGTACGGCCCACCCAGGCGCAGGTCCTCGGCGTGCTCGACGCGCTCGTCACCGACGAGGACATCGTCATCAACGCGGCCGGCTCGCTCCCCGGCGATCTGCACAAGCTGTGGCGGGCCCGCTCGCGCCACCAGTACCACGTCGAGTACGGCTACTCCTGCATGGGCTACGAGATCCCCGCCGCCATCGGTGTCATGCTCGCGGCCCCCGGACAACCCGTCTGGGCGCTCGTCGGCGACGGTACGTATCTGATGAACCCCACCGAAATCGTCACGGCGGTCCAGGAGCGGCTGCCCCTCAAGGTCGTGATCCTCCAGAACCACGGCTATGCCTCCATCGGCGGACTCTCCGAGTCGGTCGGCGCGGAGCGGTTCGGTACGGCCTACCGCTTCCGGGCCGCCGACGGCACGTACACCGGAGCCCCGCTGCCGGTCGACCTCGCCGCCAACGCGGCCTCGCTCGGTCTGCGGGTGATCCGCCCCAAGACCATTCGTGACCTGCACGAAGCCCTGGCCGAGGCGCGCGCCGCCGACACCCCCACATGTGTCTACGTGGAGACCGGAACGGCAGACACTGTGTCCGGCGTGCCCCCGGCCCAGGCATGGTGGGATGTGCCCGTGGCGGAGACCGCGACCCGTGCGTCCGCGGTCACGGCACGCGAGGAGTACGACCGCCACGCAGCAGCCCGCCGCCGCCATCTGTGAAGGAGCACGCAATGAAGACCGTCAACCACTGGATCGGTGGCAAGACCGTCGAGGGCGCGTCGGGCAACTGGGGACCGGTCACGGACCCCGCGACCGGCGCCGTCACCACGCAGGTCGCGCTGGCCTCCGCCGAAGAGGTGGACACGGCGGTCGCCGCCGCGAAGGCCGCGTACGCCACGTGGGGCACCTCGTCCCTCGCCCAGCGCACCGGCATCCTCTTCCGCTACCGGGCGCTGCTCGACGCGCGCCGTGACGACATCGCCGCGCTGATCACCGCCGAGCACGGCAAGGTGCACACGGACGCGCTCGGCGAGGTCGCGCGCGGGCTGGAGATCGTCGAGCTGGCCTGCGGGATCACCACACAGCTCAAGGGCGAGCTGTCCACCCAGGTCTCCCAGCGGGTGGATGTGGCCGCGATCCGCCAGTCGCTGGGGGTCGTCGCGGGCATCACGCCCTTCAACTTCCCGGCGATGGTGCCGATGTGGATGTTCCCGCTGGCGGTGGCCTGCGGCAACACCTTCGTACTCAAGCCCAGCGAGAAGGACCCGTCGGCCGCGAATCTCCTGGCCGAGCTGGCCGCCGAGGCCGGCCTGCCCGACGGCGTGCTGAACGTCGTGCACGGCGACAAGGTCGCGGTGGACGCCCTCCTCGCGCACCCGGACGTGGCGGCGGTCTCCTTCGTCGGCTCCACCCCGATCGCCCGCTACATCCACACGACGGCCTCCGCCAACGGCAAGCGTGTCCAGGCGCTCGGCGGCGCCAAGAACCACATGCTCGTCCTGCCGGACGCCGACCTCGACGCCGCCGCGGACGCGGCGGTCTCGGCGGCGTACGGCTCCGCCGGTGAGCGCTGCATGGCGATCTCGGCGGTCGTGGCGGTGGGCGCGATCGGCGACGAGCTGGTCGCCAAGATCCGCGAGCGCGCCGAGAAGATCAAGATCGGCCCCGGCCAGGACCCGGCCTCCGAGATGGGCCCGCTGATCACCAAGGCCCACCGCGACAAGGTCGCCACGTATGTCACGGGCGCGGCGGCCCAGGGCGCCGAGGTCGTCCTGGACGGCACGGGCTACAGCGTCGACGGCTTCGAGGACGGGCACTGGATCGGCCTGTCCCTCCTCGACAAGGTCTCCACCGACTCCGACGCGTACCGGGACGAGATCTTCGGCCCGGTGCTGTGCGTGCTGCGTACGGAGACGTACGAGGAGGGCGTCGACCTGATCAACGCCTCGCCGTACGGCAACGGCACGGCCATCTTCACCCGCGACGGCGGCGCCGCCCGCCGCTTCCAGCTGGAGATCGAGGCCGGCATGGTCGGGGTGAACGTGCCGATCCCGGTGCCGGTGGGCTACCACTCCTTCGGCGGCTGGAAGGACTCGCTCTTCGGCGACCACCACATCTACGGCAACGACGGCGTGCACTTCTACACGCGCGGCAAGGTGGTCACCACCCGCTGGCCGGACCCGTCGGACGCCCCGGCGGGCGTGGACCTCGGGTTCCCCCGTAACCACTGACCCCTCTACGGATCCACTAACCCCTCTCCGGCCCCCGGCCGACCGTGGCCCGTACGGCGTCCCGCGTCCGTACGGGCCACGGCCTGTTCCGGCCCGGTGCGGATTGGGGAAGTCTTTGCCCATGGCCTGATCGTGACGCCCGGCCGTGTCCAACGGATCCACCGGCCTTGGGGCGCCCGGGACCGGGGCCGGTCGTGGGCGGCCATCGCGTACGGCGGACGGCTGAATTCACCGGGGTCGGGCGACCGGCGGTGTGACGGCAGCGTTGACCGAGCGAGTCGTATGACACACGCTCGTAATATAGGTGCTGGATACAACTGATCCGGCCCGGCCTGCTGTCGTGCTGTGGACTCTCTGGTCATCTCCACTCTGACCTGCGCACCGGACCGATCGGAAGCAGGAGGACACACATGTGTGGAATCACCGGCTGGGTCTCCTTCGACCGTGATCTGCGGGACGCGTCCACGACATTGGATGCGATGACGGAGACGATGGCCTGCCGGGGCCCCGACGACCGAGGCACCTGGATCAGCGGCCCCGCGGGCCTCGGACACCGCCGACTGGCGATCATCGACCTGCCCGGCGGGCGGCAGCCGATGACTGTCGAGACACCGCAGGGCCCCCTCGCACTCGTCTACTCGGGCGAGACCTACAACTTCACCGAGCTGCGCCGGGAGCTGACCGGCCGCGGCCACCGGTTCACCACCGAATCCGACACGGAAGTCGTCCTGCGCGGATATCTGGAGTGGGGCGAGGCCGTGGCGGAACGCCTCAACGGGATGTACGCCTTCGCTCTCTGGGACGGCCGGCACCAGAAGCTCGTGATGATCCGCGACCGGATGGGCATCAAGCCCTTCTACTACTACCCGACCCCCGACGGGGTGCTGTTCGGTTCCGAGCCCAAGGCGATCCTCGCCAACCCGCTCGCCCGTGCCCGCGTCGGTCTCGACGGGCTGCGCGAACTGTTCGCCTTCGTCAAAACGCCCGGCCACGCGGTATGGGACGGCATGCACGAGGTCGAGCCCGGCACCGTCGTGACCGTGGACCGGAGCGGTCTGCGCCGGCACGTCTACTGGTCCCTGAAGACGCGGCCCCACACCGACAACCAGGCGACCTCCGTGGCGAAGGTGCGCACGCTCCTCGACGACATCGTCCGGCGCCAGCTCATCTCTGACGTGCCGCTCTGCACCCTGCTCTCCGGGGGCCTCGACTCCTCCGCCATGACCGCGCTGGCCGCCCAGCAGCTGGCCGAGTCCGGCGAGAAGGTCCGCAGCTTCGCCGTCGACTTCGTCGGCCAGACGGAGAACTTCGTCGCCGACGAACTCCGCGCCACCCCGGACACCCCCTTCGTGCACGACGTCGCGCGCGCCTCGGGCACCGTCCACCAGGACATCGTGCTCGACACCCACGCACTCGCCGACCCCGCGGTGCGGGCCCGGGTGATCAGGGCCCGTGACCTGCCCATGGGTCTCGGCGACATGGACGCCTCGCTGTATCTGCTCTTCAAGTCCATCCGGGACCACTCGACCGTCGCGCTCTCCGGCGAGTCGGCCGACGAGGTCTTCGGCGGCTACCTCCAGTTCTTCGACGAGGAGGCCAGGCGGTCCGACATGTTCCCCTGGCTGGTGCAGTTCGCCCGGCACTTCGGCGACGACGCCGATGTGCTGCGGCCCGAGGTGCACACGGCCCTGAACATCCCCGGATTCCTCCAGGACAGCTACGCCACGGCCGTGGCCGACATCGAACGCCTCCCTGGCGAAAGCGACTTCGAGTACCGGATGCGCAGGATCTGCTACCTGCACCTGACCCGCTTCGTCCGGCTGCTGCTCGACCGCAAGGACCGCACGAGCATGGCGGTCGGCCTGGAGGTCCGGGTGCCCTTCTGCGACCACCGGCTCGTCGAGTACGTCTACAACACCCCCTGGTCCCTGAAGTCCTTCGACGGCAGGGAGAAGAGCCTGCTGAGGGAGGCGACGGCCGACGTGCTCCCGAAGTCCGTCTACGACCGGGTGAAGAGCCCCTACCCCTCCACCCAGGACCCCAAGTACGCCATCGCCCTCCAGGAACAGGCCAAGGACCTGCTCGCCGACCCCGCCCACCGCGTCTTCGACCTGGTCGACCCGGCCACGGTCCGCCGCGCGGCGGAGCACGACACCCCGCAGATCACCATGGCCTCACGCCGCGGCCTGGAACGCACCCTGGACCTCGCGCTCTGGCTCGACCTCTACAACCCGGAGATCACACTTCCCTGATAACCGGTGGCCGGCCGCCACGAGCCACACCACCCTGGTCCCATGCCAGAACCGAAGCACCGCATCCGCGCCCTGCACACACCGACCACGATCACCGTCTACCAGGCCTACCCCCCACCCATAGGCCTCCCCACAGCCCGCGACGGCCGCTTCCCCTCCACCTGGAAACGCGACCGGATGACCTGGATCAAGCCATCGTTCCGCTGGATGATGTACCGCTCCGGCTGGGCCGGCAAGGAAGGGCAGGAGACCATCCTTGCCGTGGAGATCACCAGGCACGGCTTTGACTGGGCGCTGCGGAACGCCTGTTTGTCGCACTACGACCGTGCCCTACACCCCGACCAGCCCTCCTGGAAACGCGAGCTGAAACGGTCCCCGACCCGGGTCCAGTGGGATCCGGAGCGGGACTTGCACCTGAGGCCGCTGCCCTACCGCTCCCTCCAGCTCGGCCTTTCAGGAGAGGCGTCGCGGCAGTACGCGGACGAGTGGACAGTCTCCGTCACCGACGTAACGCCCCTAGCGCACCGAATCCACGCCCTGGTGCGTCAGGGCGACCTAACCACCGCCACCCAACTACTCCCAGAAGAACCCCCCTACCCGCCGGAAGACCCCCTGCTCGCCCACCTACGACCCGCAGGCCCATAAAGCCAACGCATCACGGAGCATGGCATGCGTCAACCGCACGTCTTGAGAACCACGATGACCGGTTCTTCCTGCGTATCGCGGACCGTCACTCGCAGCGCCAAACCCTCCGTACCGGCCACCATGAGCGGAGCCAGGCCGAGGCCCCGCCTGGCTACCGACTCGCCCAAGGCGCAGCACTGTTCACAGTCGACAGGCTGCTCTCCGACCCGCGTACTGGCTGCGCCCCGCTCCGCCCGCGCTGTGCCGACGCGCGCCCATATGCGGGAAGCGCCGGTCGGTGTGAGTCGATCACCGTCGAGCGCGAGCGGGTCAAGGCAATGCCTCCGGCGGGGGATTGGTCGGCACTGGGATGGAGGGGCGCCGTTCCCGACTGCGGGCATGTTGGGGCGTGCGCGGGAGCTCCCATCCCGTCCGCCCTCGACCCAGGCAGAGCCGAGCAAACGCGGCCCCTGGCGTCCAGGCCGTTTGTACAGTGGTGCGCTCTATCTGGACGACATGGACCACGCCTGCTCCACGGTGTGTGGGTCGACGGCAGACGGGATGGGAGCTGGGGTGAGTGGTTGTTGCTCACAGTCCCAGAGTTACTAGCGGCGACCCCTGACGTCACGGTACTTCGGGGTCAAATCGCCAACGCACTCTACGACGACAAAGATGACAGCCCCACCGGACTGCCAAACGATCACCCACCACCACCAAGCATCGAAGGGTGTCCAGAGGTACAGGGCAACCAAAGCCCCGGTACCGATCGTGGCCAGAAACGCACTCCCAATGGCTCCACCGGAGTTAGTGGTCTTGTGATCCTCGGCCTGGACCATTACCCGGATCGCGCTGTCGATGTGCCCCTGGAGGAGCCGCCTTCTTTTCCCTCTTCAGGAAGAAGGGCAAGCAGTGAGCAATCGTCAAGACCTGTGGACTGGTTAGTTAGAAGAAGCCGATCGTGTGCTTGAGAAGGCGAAGGGCTTTTGCGCGGTATGTGGCGCTGTCGCGCCAGGTCTTCTCTGCCTGCACGCTTGTGATCGTGACGCCCGCCCTCCCGGCCGAGTTCTCCGCGGGCGTCAGGTGGCCGCAGGCGATGAGTGCGCCGATGCGAAAGAGAGCGATGCCCAGTTGGCGGGCGGCCTCGGGCTGGGACAGCCAGACATCGTCTGCCACCTGGGGAACCCGCAGGAGTTTGGGGTAGCGGTGCTCGTCTGGCGGTGTCATCAGGCGGCCCCCGCTTCGGAGCGTTCGACGAGGTGACCGTTCTTGAAGCGGGCGCCGTTGCGGACGAGGGCAACGAGGTGAGGTGCGGTGATCGCGCGCCAGCGGGCCTGGGCGGACTCGACGAACTTGAACACCATCGCCAGGGCCGCGACCGGGCTGCCGGCCCCGCGGGTGACCTTGGTCCGCAGCTTCACGGTGCTGAAAGTGCTTTCGATGGGGTTTGTCGTGCGCAGGTGCACCCAATGCTCGGCGGGGAAGTCGTAGAACGCGAGGAGCTCGTCGGTCTCGTCGGTGACCTTCTTGGCCGACTTCGGCAGCGCGTTCATGACATTGCGGACCTTGTGAACCCAGCACCTCTGGTGCCTGGCCTGCGGAAATACCTCCGCCAGCGCCCGCCATGGGCCCATAGCACCATCCCCGACGACGAGTTCGGGATCGCGCATGCCGCGTCGGCGGCAGTCGCGCAGCAGATCCGCCCACGACTCGGTCGATTCACGCAGCCCCTCGGCCAGCGCGACGAGTTCCTTGCGGCCGTTGGGGCGCACGCTCATCAGGACCAGGACGCAGGAGTGGGCCTGGCCGAGGCGGACCTTGGGGTGAACGCCGTCGGCCCACACGTAGACGTAGTCGGAATCCGACAGGTCGCGGGCCTGGAAGGCGGTGTGGTCCTCGACCCACTGCTTCGTCAGCCGGGTCACCGTCGCCGGCGTGAGGCCGGTCGAGGAGCCCAGGAACTGCTCCATCGCGGGCACGAAATCCCCGGAGGACAGTCCGTGAAGGTAGAGCAGGGGCAGGACCTCGTTGACCTTCGGAGACTTCCGGCACCACGGCGCAAGGATCTTCGACGAGAACCGCTTGCGCTCACCCGTCTCCACGTCGACACGCTTGTCATTCACGCGAGGCACCTTCACCGCGACCGACCCGGCAGCGGTGGTCACCTTCCGTTCGGGATGATGACGGTTACGGACCACCAGACGGCGACCGGCCTCGTCCCGCCCACCGGCCAACTCGGCTATGTACTGGTTGACTTCGGCCTCCAGGGCCGCGGCGAGCATCCGCCGGGCACCCTCACGGACAATGTCGTCCATCAGGGATCCGGTCTCGGTGGTTCCCTCGTCGTTGACTACGCTGAGCACGGGCATGCCTTGCCGACCCGCGGTGCAACGCGGGTCTACTCGGTGACCATCAATCGATCACTCGGGAAGGTACGCCCTCCACGTTCCGCGAGGCACCCCTCCCGAGGCCGATCCACAGGTCTTGAGCATTGCTCGCAAGCAGTTACGCGTCTTGCCTTACGCTCTCCCTCATTTTGGGGCGTCTACGCCTCAGCTGGGCAAGGACTCCAGCCAGCGTGATGAACGCTACGAATATGGGGACAATCTCTTGTAGCTTCACCGAAGGAATCCGCCTGCAAAGAGAGCCAGCAACCGAACATAAGCGTGCCTTATGCGCGTCCGCTGCATGCTCAGTTGGCCGAAACTCTCACAGCGCTGTGAGTTCCCGCTGCGACTACGGGTCGGAAGTGCGTGCCCCTGATGTGCGATCGGCGGGCAACTAGCGGGAAACCACGGTGATTGGCGGACAGCGCAGATGAGAACGACCCCCGCCGATTTGCCTGGTCAGGGGCCGCTTACTTGCGCGGCGGTTGTGGGATTGTCACGCAGACGCGACCACGCACCCTCATCCAGCGGTGGCGCAGTGGCCGTCCCGCAACCGGCGAGGTCATGGATGATCTTGTCCAGTTCGGCAACTGGATCGCCATCGGTCGGATGCTCGGACCCAAGATGATGCGGGGAGAGGTCAGCTTCGCCGCCCCATACCAGCTAGTGCTATAGGTCGGCAGGCTGCCGTGCCACGGTCAATGGTGAGTCCGGGGCGACGCCTCCAGGCAGTGCTCCAGTGCCCATTGAACCCGCTCAGAGGCCTGGTTGGGTTGTGGAAGCGCGGTGCTTCCCAAGCTCAGGGCTCTCCTGGTGGGATGGTGGTGATTGATCAATTCTCGGCCAGTTTTCGTACCGGGTTTTATTTTGGTGTTGCGCGCCAGGATCAGTGCATGAGCAGCTGGGGAGATCTGGCGAGCCAAGCAGCTAGCGCGCTGGTGGGGACATTGGCCGGCGGGGCCATCACTGTGCACGTGGCGCGCTGGCAAACGACAAGGACGATCGAGGCTCAATCCCAACTTGCTGCCTCACAAGAGGCTGCCAACGTGGCGCTCGCACGTAATCAGTGGACCCGACAGCGCTCCGCCGAGGCTGCCCAACGACTCTTAGAGCACCTCGCAACGCTTTACGCATGGCTTCCCTCATTGCCGGATGTGGCGTTGGACGAGCCTCGCTTGAGCGTGCAGGCCCGCGAGCGTTGCGCGTCGGCACTCGAGTCGATCCGCCATGGCATGCAAACAGACCTTCTCTCCATAGCGGACGATCGAGTCCGTGCGCGCTTCAGGATTCTGGTGCGACTGTGTTACGACGTCGCGTGGCGGAGCATCGGTCAGCAGAACCGGGAGCGTCAGATTCGGGACGTAAGCGGGTACCTGCGCTACGTCCAACTCAGTCTGGAAGCCGTGATCGATGCCAGCCCCATGCCGGATGGCTGCGAACCTCCTGCACTTGAGCGAAACGACAGCACCGCCTGGCTGCCACCAAATGTGCCCTGGCACTGGCAAGACCCAGCCGACGGCAGCTGATTCCTGTCGACATGGTCGCCAGCAGCCAAGCACGGAGACCAAGTGGTTGCCGCGCTGGACGGTGATCTTCCCAGCGCGGAAGTGATTGGCAAGTGGGCGGTGTTCCATCTTTCAGCGGCCATGGTCAAGCGCTGGCGACCTACTTCTCAGCATCTGGAAACCTCGCCTGCGTTGCCATCGAGGCCCGTCAGGGCCTCCAGGTCACCTTGAGCGCGCTGCGTCTCGTGGGGTAGGTCCCCTCGAAGCTGACTGACCAGTTCGGCGACTACGTGAGCGCGCGGGGATTGGACGGAGCCATCAGGTGCTCGCAGTACGGTGACTGGCTATGTTCACGAGAATGGACAGCAGATGTTCGCCACTTCGGGAGGCACGAGAGTCTGGCGCTGTTCGATTGCCGGACGGCTAGAAGGGGCCGGCCGACCTGTCGTGCGTGAGGTTCTCGAGGATCGTGCGGAGCCACGGGCTGCGCACGGCTGGTAGCCGGACCAGGGTGTGCTGGAACGTTCCCCGGTCGGCCCGGAACAGGTAGTTGGGGCGCGGCGGGAGCGGGTCGTCGCGGAGGACGTCCTGGGGTAGGCCGCCCGACGCGGGAAGCGGCAAGTACGGCGAGGGAGAGACCAGCCACAGCCACACCCCCAGCGGCAGGGGCACCAGGTATGCCGACGCAGCCGGGCCGGCGGGGGCCCAGGTCTGACCCGTCTGGGGATGGACCGGTACGAGGAGGATGTCGACGTTCGCATCGGGGGAGGGCCGTCCCGGTCCAGCCAGGACGGCGCGCCGCGTTGGCCTGCCCGCGGGCAGCAGGGCGTCGAGCGCACGTTGGAACACATCCGCGGTCAGACCGTCGGGGACCTTCACCGGCTGCCCATTGGAGGCCACCAGCAGGTGGGCGAGCGCCTGGCCCGCTGCCGCCTCCCATTGCGGACTCCACGACCAGTAGTGGCTCGACCCAAACCGTCCTCCCCACGTGGCGATCGGCTCGAACGGGGGCGTGCTCTCCCCCTTCTCTGCCAGCTCCGCCCAGGAGAGCGGCGCAGCGTAGACATCGTCGACGAGGACGCGGCGCACGGCGTCTGAGCTGAGCCGCACTGCCTGCCAGAGCGAGCAGTCGTCGACCCTGGTGGCTACGGGCAGGTCGCACGCTTCGCAGGCCATGTTGGGCCCGTCGGCCCCGTCGAGGCCACAGCAGGCATCGCCTCGCTTCTCGGGGATCAGCCTGGTTCCGCGGATATCACCGGGCGCGATGACGATCGCCCCGGGCGGGCTGTCGGACAGGGCGTAGACCGGCGCGTAGATGCCGCGTGCCTCCGCCTCGCCCGGATCGATCTCGTCCCACATCCGCCACGGCCCTCCCCAGGGGTCCGGGTCCACGGCAAACGTCTCTGACTCCATGAGCACCGGAAGCTGGACGCCGTTCCCGTAAGTCTGACGGGCGTGGGCCGGAAGGGAGACCTGGGACAAGGGGACGGTCAGCTCGGCATTGCACCTCGCGCAAACGAAAACGAACAAAGGCCCCTCCGCATGGGAAACAGCTGCATCGTCGCAGCTCGGGGGCCGTCGGCCAACGTGTTTTCTCGTCCGTGTGGGAACGGGACCTGCCATCGTCGTGGAGCGTCAACGCAGCGCGGGCGAGCGCCAGCCGCCGCCGTCTCTGACGGCGGCAAGCGGTTTACTCAGTGTTCGAATTCTCGGCGTGCTGCGGCGCCTCTCGAAGTGGCGAACATCTGCTGACCATTCTCCTGAACATAGCCAGGTGACCTCGGCACCGATGAGCTCGGCATCGTCCTCCAACAGCAACCTCAGCAGTCGGCAGCGCCTAGCACCGGCCCTCATGAGCTTCCCGGCAGCCTGAATGACCTTCAATGACCGATCTGTGTAGAGCTACGGATCGGAAGGTGGAGAGGGGGTGGGTGCGGAGCCATTCGGTGTCCCGGGACCACACAGATCCGGGGATCCCTATCCGGCCACCCCCCTTGGCCGCCGCGTTCTCAGCGAGAACGACGAACCGGCTCATACCTGGTCCGGAAGCTAACATCCGCCACTGACAACACCCTCGCACCAGCCGCCAACGCCCGCCCAAACGTGCCAGATGCGGCCGCTATGGCCACCGCCTCACAACTGAAGCCGGCTCGTTATGCGAGGGCGGGGGTGGCTGGGGTGGTGAAGTTCCAGGTCAGCGTGGTGAATTCGCCGTCGTTCAGGGCTCCGGCCGCGCGGTAGGTGGACAGGGCCGGGGCGTTGTCCGTGTCTACGCCGACCCACATGTCGTAGCAGCCGCGCTCGCGTGCGACCGTCGCCAGTGCGTCGGTCAGTGCGCGGCCGATGCCGCGTCGGCGGTGTGGCTCGTGCACCGAGAGCTCGTACAGGCACATTTCGGTGCCCTTGTCGGGGTGGAGCATCTCGATGCCGGAGATCATTCCGGCGGGGGCGCCGTCGAGGTAGGCGATCAGCATCAGGTGGCCGGGAGCGGCGAGGAAGCGCTCCGCCCATTCGGGGCGGGCCGGGCCGTCGTAGAGGTGCTCCGCGGCGGTCAGTTCGGCGACGGTCGTCGCCCGGCGGATCTCCATGGGGGTGCCTCCTGAGCAGGGCGTGCGTACCGCGTCTGGTGTACGGCGACGCTACCCCGTACTACTCGAGGAGGCCCCCGAGTTCCGACCGGTGTCAGCGCTGCCGGGTTCCGGGGCCGTTTAGGGTTCAATCATGGAGACCCGAACCCCCCGCCGGTTGCGGCCGCGCGCGCGATGGCTCGCGGGCGCGGCCGCGGCGCTGGTGCTCGTAGGAGCCGGTACATGGACCGCCGTCGCCTCGGACGGCGCGCCCACCGTGCACCGCGAGGACCAGGTGCTGGAGATGCCGGGCGCCCGGATCGACACCTCGTACTTCACCGCGGGCAGCGGACGCAGGCCCGCCGTGCTGATCGGGCACGGCTTCGGCGGCAGTAAGAACGATGTACGGGCCCAGGCCGAGAAGCTCGCGCGCGACGGATACGCGGTGCTGACCTGGTCGGCGCGCGGCTTCGGGAAGTCCACCGGTGAGATCGGGCTGAACGACCCGGATCACGAGGTCAAGGACGTGTCCCGGATCATCGACTGGCTGGCGAAGCGGCCCGAGGTACGGCTCGACGCGGACGGCGATCCGCGCGTGGGCGTCACCGGCGCCTCGTACGGCGGGGCCGTCTCGCTGCTCGCCGCCGGATACGACAAGCGGGTCGACGCCATCGCCCCTCAGATCACGTACTGGAACCTCGCCGACGCGCTCTTTCCCAACGGAGTCTTCAAGAAGCTCTGGGCCGGGATCTTCTTCTCCACCGGTGGTGGCTGCACGACCTTCGAGAAGCAGCTGTGCGAGATGTACCAGCGGGTTGCCGTCGCCGGGAAACCCGACGCGGCAGCCCGTGAGCTACTGGAACAGCGCAGTCCCGCCGCCGTCGGCGACCGGATCGATGTGCCGGCGCTGATCGTCCAGGGCCAGTCCGACTCGCTCTTCCCGCTCGGCCAGGCCGACGCCATGGCGAAGGCGATCAGCGGCAACGGCGCACCCGTCGACGTCGACTGGATGGCCGGCGGGCACGACGGCGGAAACCAGGAGACCGGCCGGGTCGAGAGCAGGATCTCGTCCTGGTTCGACCGCTATCTCAAGGACGACAAGGGCGCGGACACCGGTCCGGCGTTCCGCGTCAGCCGGACCGGAGGCGTGGACTCCACCGACGGCCGGCCCCTGCTGCGCGGCGCGAGCAGCGACCGCTACCCGGGGCTGGAGAGCGGCTCCACCACCGTCCCGCTCAGCGGCGGCACGCAGACCTTCGGCAACCCCGCGGGTGCCAGCCCGCCCGGGATCTCCGCCGTACCCGGCCTCGGCGGCGGGCTCTCCCAGCTGTCGACGCTCGGCGTCGGACTCTCCCTCGACTTCCCGGGGCAGAACGCGCGCTTCGACTCCCGGCCGCTCGACCGGTCGCTGCGGATCACCGGCTCGCCGACCGTCCGGGTCACGGTCACGTCCAGCAGCGGTGACGCGGTGCTCTTCGGCAAGGTGTACGACGTCGGCCCCGATGGCCGCCAGCAGGTGCTGCCCTCCCAGCTTGTCGCGCCCGTCCGGGTCGAGGACGCACGGCAGGGCAGGACCGTCGAGCTGACCATGCCCGCCGTGGACCATCAGGTGGAGGCCGGGCACCGGCTCCGGGTCGTCCTCGCCGCCACCGATCTCGCCTACGCGTCGCCGCTCGCCCCGGCCACCTACCGGGTCGCCGTGGACGGCGCGCTGACCGTACCCACCGTGCCCGTGCTCACCGCCGGGACCACCGGGCTGCCCTGGTGGACCTGGGGGCTTCCGGCCGCCGGCGTGCTGATCGCGGCCGCGCTGCTGCTCACCGCCCGGCGCCGCACCATCGCACCGGCCCCGGACCCCGCGCTCGCCGACGTACCGCTGCAGATCACCGATCTGTCGAAGCGCTACAGCAAGTCCGCCGACCGCTATGCCGTCCGCGATCTCTCCTTCCGGGTCGAGAAGGGGCAGGTGCTCGGTCTGCTCGGCCCGAACGGCGCAGGCAAGACCACCACCCTGCGCATGCTGATGGGGCTGATCAGCCCCGACGCCGGTGAGATCCGGGTCTTCGGGCACGCGATCCGGCCGGGCGCGCCGGTGCTCTCCCGGGTCGGTTCGTTCGTCGAGGGAGCGGGCTTCCTGCCGCATCTGTCGGGACGCGCCAACCTGGAGCTGTACTGGCAGGCCACCGGCCGACCCGCCGAGGACTCCCATATCGAGGAGGCCTTGGAGATCGCCGGGCTCGGTGACGCGCTCGCGCGGGCCGTACGCACCTACTCGCAGGGCATGCGGCAGCGGCTCGCCATCGCCCAGGCCATGCTCGGTATGCCGGATCTGTTGATCCTCGACGAACCGACGAACGGCCTCGACCCGCCACAGATCCGCGAGATGCGGGACGTGATGATCAGGTACGCGGCCGGCGGCAGGACCGTCATCGTCTCCAGCCATCTTCTCTCCGAGGTCGAGCAGTCCTGTACGCATCTGGTGGTCATGCACCGCGGGCAGCTCGTCCAGGCAGGACCGGTCGCGGAGATCACCGGCTCGGGCGACACCCTGCTCATCACCAGCGCCGAGGAGGTGCCCGAGCCCGTCGTCGAGAAGATCGCCGCGCTGGCGGGGATCGGTTCCGCCGTCCGTACGGACAACGGACTGCTCGTCCAGCTCGACGGTGCGAGCACCAGCACCCTGATCACCGAGTTGGTCCGGCTCGACGTTCCGCTGACGGGTGTCGGACCGCACCGCCGCCTGGAGGACGCGTTCCTCACTCTGATCTCAGGAGGCTCCGCATGAGCGCGCTGATCGATTCGGCGCCCGGCTACCGGGCACGGCACACCCTGCCCCTGCGGGTCGAGGCGATGCGGCAGCTGAAGCGCAGGCGGACGGTGGCGATGGGCGCCGTGCTGGGCATCCTGCCCTTCGTGCTGATCGTGGCCTTCGCGATCGGTGGAACGCCAGGGGGTGAGCCGGACGACCGGCTGAGCCTCATGGACACCGCGACCGCCTCCGGCGCCAACTTCGCCGCCACCTGTCTCTTTGTCTCGGCGGGTTTCCTGCTGGTGGTGCCCGTCGCGCTGTTCTGCGGGGACACGGTGGCCTCCGAGGCGAGCTGGTCCTCGCTGCGCTACCTTCTCGCCGCGCCCGTGCCACGGGTCAGGCTGCTCTGGAGCAAGCTGGCGGTGGCGCTCGGGATGAGCGCGGCGGCGATGGTGCTGCTGCCGCTGGTCGCGCTGACGGCGGGCACGGCGGCCTATGGCTGGGGACCGCTCGAACTACCGACGGGCGGCTCTCTGGCCGCCGCCGACACCGTGCCGCGGCTCGCGCTGATCGTCGCGTTCATCTTTGTCTCCCAACTGGTCACGGCCGGCCTCGCTTTCTGGTTGTCGACCAAGACGGACGCCCCGCTGGGCGCGGTCGGTGGCGCGGTCGGACTGACGATCATCGGCAATGTGCTGGACGCCGTGACGGCGCTCGGCTCATGGCGGGAGTTCCTGCCCGCGCACTGGCAGTTCGCCTGGGCGGACGCGCTCCAGCCGCAGCTGGAGTGGGGTGGCATGGTGAAGGGCGCGGCGGTCTCGGTGACGTATGCCGTGGTGCTGTTCGCCCTGGCCTTCCGGGGCTTCTCCCGCAAGGACATCGTTTCGTAGGGCGGGCCCGCGAAGATCCGCCGGGCAGCCCTCAGACCCACCCCCGTCGAGCCGCTTCCGCACCCGCCCGGAAGCGGCTCGTCGTGCCGAGGGCGGTGAGCAGGTCACCCACCCGGCGGCTGTACGTCCTGCTGGACATGCCCAGTCGCGTCGCTGCCGTCTCGTCGGTGAGCCCGGCCAACAGGGCCTCCAGCACGGGCCGCAGCTGCCCCGGCAGGACTCCGGGGGAGGGGACGGCGGCCGTGGGCAGCTCCTCGCCCGTCTCCCACCACATCTGGTGGGTACGGACCAGGGCCTGGACGGCCACCGGATCACGGATCAGCAGCACCCCGTGGTAGTGGAGTTGGAGATCGAGCGGGACCGCGGCGACCGCGCGGTCCACCAGGATCATCTTGAACGGGATGGAGTCCGTCTGTCTCGCCCGGCCGGGGAGCCGGCGGGGCAGTGGGTACGGAAGCCCGGCCAGCCCGTGCCGGGGCACGATCCTGCGGACGCTGACCACGGGCGGGCGCCCCCGCGCCCTGCCGCCGGCGCCCTCGCCGTCCGGCCCGGCCCGCTCACCCGCCGCGCGCACGCAGGAGCCCGCGAACTCAAGGAACTGCTCCGGAATGCCCTGGCCCAGACAGCTGCCGGGGTCGTCGAAGACGAGCAGCTCACGGCGGGCCGAGCGGACCAGGGCGGTCAGCGTCGCCATCACCTGCCGCACCCCGCGGATGGGCCGGCCGGGCGGATGGAGCGAGTCCACCACGTCCTCCCGCACCACGCCCATCGACAGCGCCGACCTGTTGAGCACAGAACCTGGAACATCCGCCACGGCTGACCACCCCCGCCATCCCCTCGGAGCCGTACGCCACTCCATGTACGCATATGACTGCACACCGTGACAAGTGCCAGTTCGGAGTGTGGCGACTCCATGCCAGTGGCTCAGTAATCGGTCTTTTCTCCCGCACGCTGGTGATCGCTCGGCATGAGACGAGCCGAGGCACCGCGAGACAACGCGAACCAACGCGAGACGAAGGGAAGACCACGATGTCCCAGCGATTGACCGGCAAGCTCCTGGCCGCCGCGGCGGCACTGCCCCTGGTCGTACTGTCCCCCGCCGTGGGATCCGTCCAGGCGGCGGACCGGGCGGGCCCCGCCGCGCTCCTCAACTGCTCGACCAGCACCGACGGCTGGACCGGCAGGGCGGATTGCACCAACTACAGCAGTCAGGTGGTCGCCTTCCGTGCGGTCGTCGTCTGCGGATGGTGGCCGGACGCCTACGGCGCCTGGATCACGCTGCGGCCGGGCGCCTCCGGATGGTCCTCGGCGACCTGTGGCGGCGGCTCCGGCGTCGGCAGTGTGGGATGGCAGGAAGGCTGACCCGCGGGCCCTTCGCAGTAGGGGAGTTGCCCCGTCATGCCGGGTAACTCCCCGGGCGCGTGACCATGAACCGGCGACGTGATCGAAATACGCTCAAGAACGGTGCCACGCTGGCCTTTTCGTGCGCCATGATGGTCGTCATGGCCACTTTGCTGCTCGCTCTCGCCGCGATCTCCACGGGTCTGTACGCGGGGTTCTTCCTGATCTTCCAGACCGGCATCATGCCCGCCCTGGCGCGGCTCACGGACGCGCAGTTCGTCCCGGCCATGCGCCGGATAAATGAGCTCGTGCCGCGCCCGGTCTTCCTGCTGACCTTCTTCGCCATCGTGGGGTTCCCGTCCGCTGCCCTCGCCGTTCCGGTCGACGGCCGCTCGGAGACTCAGCGGCTGCTCCTGGTGGCCGGACTGGTCTGCGCGATCATCAACCATCTGGTCACCATCGGGGGCAATGTCCCTCTCAACAACGCGCTGGCCGCGTCCACGTCCTCTCCCGACAGTGTGGCGCGCGCGGCCTTCGAGTCCCGCTGGAACGCCTGCCACCGGGTCCGCACCCTGTTCTCGGTGGCCGCGTTCGTCCTGGTGGTCAGCGCCACCCTGTCCTGACGGCGTCGGCCCCGGCCGGGGCAGCGGGTCGGAGTCTTTCGTTCTGGCCGGCCCGCAGCCCGACGTGCCCTGATATGCGTCACGACGCGCGTCACACGCGTCATACCGGGTGCGTCCGGATCACACGATCTTCAGGTTGGCCATCATGCCCATCCCGCCGTGGTCGATCAGATGGCAGTGGTAGGGGAAGACCCCGCGATGGCTGTCGAAGGTGACCTGCAGTTTCACGCTCTGACCGGGCAGGAGCAGCACGGTGTCCTTGCGCCCCGCCTCCGACGCGCTCACCGGCTCCCCGTCGCGTTCGAGGACGCGGAACTGCACCAGGTGCATATGGAAGTTGTGCGGGATGAGCGTGCTGGCGTTGGTGACGGTCCACACCTCGGTGGTGCCCCAGTTGACGGTCGTGTCGATCCGGTTCGGGTCGAAGGACTTCCCGTTGATGTACCCCTGCTCGCCGGTCCCCGGCTCGTCCATGTTCAGCTCGAAGCTCCGCTGGACGGTCGGCGTACGCAGCGCCGCCAGCGTGGTGAGCGTGCCGGGCACCCTGCTCGTGTCGCGCACCCGCTCGCCGACGTCGAACCGTATTATCTGGCCGACCTCCTCGACAGGCCCCGGGCCGAGCAGGTTCTTCAGCACCAGCTGCGTGCCGGGCTTGTACTGCGAGAAGTCGATGACGACGTCGGCGCGTTCGCCGGGGGAGAGCGTCAGCGTCGGCGACGTGGCCGGCTTCTCCAGCAAGCCGCCGTCGGAGCCTATCTGCGTCATCTCACTGCCGTCGGACAGCTGTAGCACGAAGATCCGCAGATTGGATGAATTGACCAGCCGGAAGCGGTACTTGCGCGCCTTGACCTTCAGGTACGGCCACGGCCTGCCGTTCACCAGGATGGTCGTCCGGTTGAAGGCGTCGTCCATCTCGTAGACCATCTGCGCGTTCGCGTCGAACCGCGCGTCCCGCAGGACGAGCGGCACCTCGAACTCACTGGAGGGCAGCCCGAGGGCATCCTCCCTGTCGTCACCCAGCAGATAGAGGTTGGACAGCCCGCGGTACACGTGCTCGGACTCCATGTGGTGCGCGTGGTCGTGCATCCACAGCGTGGCGGCCGGCTGGGCGTTGGCGTAGGTGTACGTCCTGGTGCCGCGCGGCGCGATCGTGTCCATCATGCCGCCGTCGTCGGCGACGGGGTTGGCGCCGCCGTGCAGATGCACCGACGTCGGCATGTCCAGCGCGTTGACCTGCTTGACCACCACGGTCCGCCCCGAACGGGCCCGGATCGTCGGTCCTGGGAAGGAGCCGTTGTACGTCAGTACCTCGGTGCTGGTGCCCGGCAGGATCTCGCGGCGCGACCTGGTCATCACGACCGAGTAGTAGTCCGCGGCCGCCGTTCTGCGCACCGGCGCGAGCACCGGGGGCCGGGTGAGGGGCACACTGAACTTTGTCACGGGCCCGGCGGGTCTGGTGGCAGGACCCGGCTTGTCGCGGGCGCCGAGTGCCTGTGCCGTATAGCCGGTGGCACCGGTGACGCCGAGGGCTCCTGCGGTGAGCCCGAGCTGTATCGCATGACGACGAGAAAGCACTGGGATTCCTTTCCGGGATGCCAGGGAAAAGGGAGTCTGTCCCTGTTCCGATCGCGGGCATGCTATCCACCCGGGGCACACGCAAGAGGAAATTGGATCCGCACTGTCATCGGTCATGACATTTATGCCGTCTGGCGTCGATTCGGAATCTAGCGTTCCTCAATGGGGCCTCTAGTAATCCCTTTCTGTTTCTTGGTAAAGCTTTTTATGAAGCCCCGTGCGAAGCGCCGGTCCCGGGCAGTTCGGCCGCCGCGGCTGCGAGCCCGGCGCGGCGGCCGGGGCGCCGGAATGGGCACCGGAGCCGCCGTGACCGGCCCGCACCCCTGTGTCCTTCCCGGCCCCCCGCAGCCTCCCCCGACCGGGCCCGTTGACCGGCAGACCCCTGTACTGCCGGCCGGAACCCGTCGTCTCTTACGCCGGGGCTCTTACGCCGAGGCGCGGTTCATCCGGCGCAACCGCAGTTCCCGCAGTGCCTGTTGCTCGTCGGCCATGGTGCGCAGGCCGACCGCCCGCCGCCGGTCGTCGACACCCTCGGGGTCGACGACCGGGTAGGGACGGCCCAAGGGCGTGTAGCGGGTTCCGTACACCTGCGGGCGTCCCATCGACACCGCGCAGCGGTCCGTGACATAGGCGCCGTGGATCGGCGGGCAGTCGCCCAGGGCGACCGCCGCGGCGATCAGGTCCCGGCATGCCAGCTGGAAACCGAGGTCGTCCGAGTGCAGCAGGATCATCAGAGCGGCCGTTGACGCGTCCTCGCCGACCAGGGCGGCCGTCGGCCAGCCGTGCGCGGTGACGATGTGCCGCAGCGCCTCGGCGTTCTCGGCGTGGCATCTCGTCAGGAGCCGGCGCAGATGACTCGCGGGCAGTCGCTGCGCCGCCGCCGTCAGCCTGCTGTCCTCGGCGATCCGGCGCAGCAGGTCCCGCGCCAGATCGCCGCTGTCGTGTTCCTCAGCCTCTTCGGCTTCCTCGGCTTCCGCTGAGGCGTTCCCGGCCAGGGTGTTCCCGCTGCGGGTGTTCTCGGTGGGGGTGTTGTCCGTGAGGGTGTTGTCCGTGAGGGTTTTCTCAGTGGGGGCGTTGTCTGTGGGGGGAAGCGCGGCGCTCACCTCGTACGTCTCGCGTGTCTCTCAAGCGGGGAAGGGGAGCGTCGCCCATACGGTGCGGCCGATGCCGCCCTCGCGGGACACGACACCCCAGGAGTCGGCCAGGCTGTCGACCAGGAGCAGTCCGCGCCCGCTCTCCGCGTCGGAGTCGGGGCATCGGGGGCCGAGTGCCCCGTCCTGGATGCCCTGGTCGTGCACGTCGAGGCGTACATGGTCGGTCATGACGCGCACCTCACAGCCGACCAGCGCGCCGCCCGTGTGGAGCACGGCGTTGGTGACCAGTTCGGAGATCACCAGGACGGCGACATCGCACAGATCCGCGGGCAGTCTTCGCCGCTGAAGCTCGGCCCGTACCCGGTGCCGCGCCCGGGCGACGGAATCCCGCCTGCCGGGGAGAGTGAAGAAACACTCGTGCCCGTGCGCCTGGTGTTTGCGTGCCTCGTGCCCGTATGTACGGACACGGAGGCCGGAGCTGTTTCCCTCGCCCGTTCTGCGGACCGAGGCGCACCAGACACCCCAGGGGTGCCGGGCGCGCACCTGTAACTCCTTGGCAGCCGACGGGGGTTGCTGGTGTGCACGGTGATCCGTGATATGAGCCACGCGTTCACTATGCGGGCTGGCGCTCTCAGGTCGCAACTGATCGATCTGATAATTTCAGAATGTCCACACATGCTCTCTGGCTGGGTCGTCAACCAGCTGTCAGACTGCGCGGAATGAGTAGGTGTCAGGAGGTACCACGTGAGTGAGGCCCGTACGGGAACCGCACCCACAGTCCTGCGAATAGTCCTCGGCAAGCGGCTCGGCGCACTGCGTGCGAAGGCGCGCGTGTCCCGCGAGGCGGCCGCCAAAGTCCTGGATGTGACCCCGCTGACGATTCGGCGGATGGAGAATTCCGAAGTCAGCCTCAAACTCCCCTATGTCCGGCTTCTTCTTCAGGCATATGGAGTCGCGGGGAGCGAGGCCGACGAATTCGTCCAGCTGGCCAAGGCGGCCAACAAGCCCGGCTGGTGGCACCGTTACCGCGACGCCCTGCCGGGGTGGTTCAGCGCCTATGTCAGCCTTGAGGACGAGGCCGCCCTGATCAGGACGTACGAACCCCACTATGTCCCCGGCCTGTTGCAGACCGAGGACTATGCCCGCGGGGTGCTGCGCGCGGGCGCCCACCGCAACGCGGACGAGCTGGAGCGGCGCGTCGCGCTGCGGATCAAGCGGCAGCAATTGCTCTTGAAGCCGGACGCGCCGATTCTGTGGATCCTCCTGGAGGAGGCGGTTCTGCGCAGACCCATCGGTGACGCGGAGGTCATGCGGGCGCAGATCGACCGGCTGCTCGAAGCCACGGCCATGCCGAACGTGACCTTGCAGATCATGCCGTTCGCGGTCGGCCCGCATCTCGGGGCGTTCGGACCCTTCCATCTTTTCCGGTTCGACCTCACCGAACTGCCGGACGTCGTCTACACCGAGAACCTCACCGGCGCCGTCTATATGGATCAGCGCCCCGATGTCGCTGCCTACCTGGAAGTCCTGGACAACATGTCCGCCCGGGCGGCGCTCGTTGACGGATCGAGAGCTTTTCTCCGAGAAATACGCAAGGAGCTCTAATGCGGGACATATTCAACGGAATGCCGGCCGACGAGCTGGGAGCCGACGGCTGGGTAAAGCCGTGGAGCGGCCCCAACGGCGGCAGCTGCGTCGAGACCAAGAAGGTGGACGGCGAGCACATCGCGGTCCGTCAGTCCGCGGACCCGTCGGGTCCGGCCCTCATCTGCACCACGGAGGCCATGGCGGGCTTCGTCGAAGGCGCGAAGAACGGCCTCGCCGACTTCCTGCTGTAGTCGGCGGCAAGTGGCTGGCTGCTGTGGCGCCGGGCGCTGTGGCGCTGGCCGCTGTGGCGCCAGCTGTTGTGGTGCCAGCTGTTGTGGTGCCGGGCGCTGTGGTGTCGGCACCCACCCCCCCACACCCAGAAATGGACGGATCAGTATGACGGACCTCGACCAGCCGTCGATCCACGAGATCGATACCAGCAAGCCCCACCCCGCGCGCATGTACGACTTCTACCTTCAGGGCAAGGACTACTACGAAGTCGACAAGGAGGCCGCAGCCAAGGTCGAGTCGGTCTTCCCGACCGCCAAGACCTGCGCGCGGACCAACCGGCTCTTCATGCACCGGGCGACCCGCTGGCTCGCGGCCGAAGCCGGTGTCCGCCAGTTCCTGGACATCGGTACGGGCATCCCCACGCGCCCCAACCTCCACCAGGTCGCCCAGGGGGCCGCCCCGGAGTCCCATGTCGTCTACGTCGACAACGACCCGATCGTCCTGCGCCACGCCGAGGCCCTGATGCGCAGCTCACCCGAGGGCCGTACCGCGTACATACAGGCGGACGTCCGGGAACCGAAGACCATCATCGCGTCGGAGCAACTGCACCAGACGATCGACCTGACCCGCCCGGTCGCGCTGTCGCTCAACGCGCTGCTGCACTTCGTCCCGGACGAGTTCCGCCCGTACGAGACCGTTCAGTACCTCCTCGACGCCCTGCCCTCCGGCAGCTACCTGGTCCTCTCCCACTGCACGCAGGACTTCGCGCCGGAGATGTGGGAGGGGGTCATCGACGTCTACCACCGTGGTGGCATCCCGGCCCAGGTGCGGTCGCGGGACGACGTCCTCCGTTTCTTCGACGGACTGGAGTTCGTCGATCCCGGGCTCGCGGTGCCGCACCGCTGGCGCCCGGACGGCGAACCGCTCGACGGCGTCACCGATGCGGCGGTCTCCATCTACGCGGGGGTCGCCCGCAAGCCGTGACTCCCGGCGATGGGCAGGCGGTGCGCCGGTGGATGGGCGATGTCGAGACCCGGCCGCCAGGCGGTCAGCACCTGCGCGGAGGGCACGAACAGCGGACTCGGCAGTTCCTCGGTGCGTGCCCAGCGCCAATGGCTGATCAGCTGCGGCTCCGCCGCCACGGGGTCGCCCTCGTACACGGTGAGGACGGCGGCCATGGTCACGCGCGCGAAACCGGCGATCTCGTCGTGCAGCATCGCGAACACGGTCACGTCCTGCTCGTGGGCGCGAAGGCCGGTCTCCTCGCGGAGTTCGCGTACGGCCGCGGTGGCGACGGACTCGTCCGGTTCGACCTTGCCGCCGGGCAGCTCCCAGGTCCCGCCGTGGTGCAGGCCGAGCAGGACACGTCCCGCCCGGTCCCGCACGATCACGCCGACGCCGAGCGTGGCGTGAGCGGTGGGCGGCGCGGCGGCGCGCGGGCGGCTGGTGACGCGAGGGTACGAGGGGCTCTCGCGTCGCCGGGCCCGGATCAGCCGGCCGGGAAGCGGCCCTTCCGCGTCCCGGCCGCCGAGGGGAACGGTCGGGCCGCCGAGAGGAACGATCTCGTCGACGGTGAAACCCGCCTCCACGAGCAGGTCCTCCCACAGCTCCGGGGTGAGATCCCCCATCCCTACGGTGAGTTCGAGCCGCTCGCCCGGCCGCACCTCCTGAGCGAGGGCGGCCAGCAGGCGGTGCGGGCCGGCGTCGGCGGCGCGGTGGCCGGTCGGGCTCCTGAGGTCCAGGGCGCGGGGCGCAGCGCTGTCGCCGGGCCCCTCGGTGACGTTCGCGGTGTCGCTCTCGGCGGCGTACGTGCAGTGCTCGCTCATACGAAGGCCCCCCTCTCCAGCCGGGCCATCGTGCGCAGCCCGCGGTCGGTGACCTCGTCGTCGCCATGGGCCGGGCCGTAGGCCAGACAGCTCGCGGCATCGAGCGCCGCCAGGCACGGCAGCGCGTAACGCTCCGCCTCGGTCAGCGGGCGGCCGTACCCCTGGAAGAACGCGGTGCGCAGTTCGCCGCGGTCCTGCCACGGGCCGCAGGCCAGCCGGACGAAATCCTGCACGGCGGGGGCGTACCGGGACCGCTCGAAGTCGATGACGGCCAGCTGCCCGGACCACAGGGCGTTGCGCTCCTGGGCGTCGCCGTGGATGTGCGCCGGCGTGAGCCGTTCGGTGAGGCCGCGTACGTGGTCGGCCGAGCGGCGGACGAGCGTGCGCCGGTCCTCGGTCAGCAGGTCACCGGCGCGCGCGAGGTGTTCCTCGACGTCGGCGGCCGCGCGCTCGGCGGCCGCTTCGGCTTCCCTGCGGCCCTGTGCGGGCATTTTGTCCGCGCCGTGCAGGCGGCGCAGCAACGCGCCGAACTGCCGATGCGCGGCGCGGTGTTCCGAGGGGGTGAGGGCGAGCTGCGACAGGGGCGTGCCGGGTACGGCGGTCAGCAGCAGCGTCAGGTGCCTGGCGTCGCTCTCCACGAGCTGCGGGGCGCGTCCGAATCCCAGGGCGGGGACGGCGGACTGGTACCCGAAGGTCTCGCGTTCGTAGGACTTCGGACTCGGCGACTGCTTGAGGAAGAAGCGCCGGCCGTGGCTGCCGGTGACCTCCCACACCCGCGAGTTCTCGCGTGGCTGTGACGCGTCGTGTACGGCGGAGAGGGGCCCGAGGAGGCGCTCGGCCCAGGCCCGCAGCAACGGCGGGAGGATGGCGGCGTGACTGGTTTTGGTGTGACTCATGCGTCCCACCTCGGTGACGGTCGAGATGACAGGTCGGCGCGGCGGCAGGCGGCGTCAACCCGGTGCGCGGCGGGCTGGAGGGGCACCGCACCGTTCTCGAACGCGGGATGTCCGGCGGCGACGCCAACGGGAGCGGGAACAGGTCGCATGATTCCTCCGGAGTGCACTGCGGTTGGGGTGGGCGCCCGGACAACGGACCTGATCAAGGGCCTGTAACGGGGCACGCGGGGGGAATCATAGAACAGATGTTCGAGCCTGGAGCGAGGGCCGTGCGGGGTGGGCACGACCGGCCTTCGTGCTCCGTTCGAATCACCCGTGAGGTGGGTGGCCACTCGATCGGGGGATTGCGCGGGGGCGACGAAGGGGGCGGTGAGGCGAGGGTACGGGCTCCTGTCGGCGATACCGGTCCGGCGGCCGGTCTGGCTGGATCTCGGCGAGATTCAGCTCGATATGCATCACATCGCCGACCGTGCCCGCTGCCCGCCTGCGGTCCGGCCCCGGCGGCCGAGAAAGAATCCCGGGGCGGCCATTCCGTAACCCCGCCGTTGTCGTACCGAGATCTATTTCCCTATGGAAACTAACGGGATATCGGGCCGTCGCACACATGGGCGGGGCCCGGACGACATCGTCCGGGCCCCGCCCACATCACTGCTGTTCAGCGCTGTGCTGTGGGTCTACCACCGGTACCAGCGGCCACGCTTGCCACCGCTGGCGGCCGGACGTACCACGAATCCGAGCAGCCAGACGACCAGCACGATAATGGCGATCCACCACAGTGCCTTGAGTGCGAAACCGGCACCGAAGAGGATCAGGGCGAGCAGAAGAACGAGTATCAGGGGAACCATAGTTATCAACCTCCGAGCAGCCGTGTGCCCCCGGTAATTCCGGCTATGCGCGAGAAACACATGTGTTTTTGTTCGTTTCTCCGGCCCTTTTCGGGGCACGTCGAGAGGTTGCCCCGGCGGTTGCCCCGCCGCACTGCTCGGAACCGCCCTGCCGCCCTACTGCTCGGAGACGAACTTTCCGCCCTCCAGCACGGTCTTGAGCGCGGAAAGGATCATGATCCAGCCGCCGCTGGTGCCTTCCATCATCTTGCTGTCCGGGGCGTCGAACTCGTCGTGGGTGATGGTCAGCTTGATGCCCAGCATGGGCACCTCGGCGGGCTCGATGTCGAAGGTGACCCTGGAGCGTTCCTCGCAAGCCTTCGCGAACTCCTCGTCCGAATCGAACAGGGCGCGGTGCATGGGCTGCAGCGTGTGCCAGGAGTACGAGAGCCGCTTGCCGGGCTCCGCCTCCAGGACTCGCTGGCCGAGCTCCTCGAACTCCCCGCTCGGGTCCATCTTCCAGCGAACGGGAGCGCCCACCTCCCAGGTCGACTCCGGCCCGGTGCCGCCCATATAGATCTTGATGAACTGCGGGTCGGTCAGGGCCTGATAGAGCTTTTCCGCGGTGGTCTGGATATAGGTGACGTACACGAACTCGGGCTTGCTCATGGGTGGTCCTTCCAGGGTCTGTTTCAGATGGGACAGCGCGGTCAGCCGGCCGCGTTCGTACCGGCCGATCCAGCGGTCCGCGATCTCGTGGATGGGCACGGGATTGAGGTAATGCAGCTTCTCCCGGCCCTGCCGCACGACGGCCACCAGCAGGGCCGACTCCAGTACGGCCAGGTGCTTGCTCACCGCCTGTCTGCTCATGGCCAGCCCCTCGCTCAGCTCCCGCAGGGTCTGTCCGTTGCGCGCGTTGAGCCGGTCGAGCAGCTGTCTGCGGCTCGGATCGGCGAGCGCCTTGAACACCGCGTCCATCGTCATCTCTGGCCTCACGCTCCGACCCAAGATAGGCAACCAAACGGTTGCCTGTCGAGCCCGGCACGACTCCAGCGCGAGTCCGGGTCGAGTCCGGGTCCAGTCCCGGTCGAGTCCGGTGCGCCGGGAGCGTGCGGCTTGGTGGGGGCGTGGCGCGGTGGTACGTGCCGCACCGCAATCACTCCCACGCTCTGCCATTCGGGTGAACCGGCGTCAACGCCATTGCGGGCTGATTCACCCCGATGTGTTACTGGCCACATCCAATCGGTGGGCGCCCTTCCCCCGGGGGATGAACAGTCGGCTTCTCCGCCGACCCGCCTGGACGCACAGCCGGCCAGGCGGCCGCGCAGCCCCAGTGGGGCTCCTCCGGTAACGACGTGAACGGTCCGCGCTCTTCGGTCCATGTTCGACGTCTGTGCCATTTCCGCAGGGATGGCCCCTGTCCCGGCTACCACGCATACCCAGATGCCAGTGGTGTGTCCGGACAACAACGCCTCGTCGAGCAGCTGGCCCGGCTGCGCTGACTGCCCTCCGGCATCAGCTCTTCATTCCTCAGCCAACAGCGTTTCAATGAAGGAGCAGTCATGCCTATTTCCCCCAACCAGGGATCGTCCGGCGGCGGGACCACGGTCACCATCACCGGTACCAACCTCAGCGGTACCACCGCGGTGAAGTTCGGCTCCAAGCCGGCCACCGCCGTCACCAACGTCTCGCCGACGCAGGTCACCGCCGTCTCCCCGTCGGGCTCCGGCACGGTCGGCGTGACGGTGGCCACCCCGGGCGGAACCAGCAACCCGATTTCGTTCTTCTACGTCGGCGCGCCGTTCAAGTCCAGCCTGAGCCCCACCTCCGGTGTCACCGCGGGCGGTGACACCGTCACCATCAACGGCACCGGCCTGTCCACCGCCACCGCCGTGCACTTCGGCGCGGGCACGGTGACCCCGACTGTGGTCAGCGACAGTCAACTGACCGCCGTCGTACCGGCAGGCACGGCAGGACCGGTCAGCGTCAGCGTCACCACCGCGGGCGGCACGAACAACGGCTTCACCTACACCTACGTGGACGGACCCACCATCGGCACGCTGACTCCCGACTCCGGCCCGCCCACCGGCGGAACCGCGGTGACCATCCCCGGCACCGGGCTCACCACCACCCAGTCGGTCACCTTCGACGGCATTCCCGCGCCGTTCACGGTCATCAACGACACCACCCTTTCCGTCGTCACCCCGCCCACGGGCGACGGCTCTCCGGGCCCCGCGGAGGTGGTCGTGACCACCACTGGCGGCACCGCCACGGGCGACTTCACCTACGTCAACGGCCCCGGCATCTGATCCCACCGGGGGGCCGGGCACCATCGCCCGGCCCCCCTCAACCCTCCGCGCGGCCCCCTAGCCGCCGGTCCACAAATGGGCCCTCCGAAAGGAGGGCCCATTTGTAAGGCGGCTCGCAGAGGCGGACTGCTTGCCGCATCGCTCAGTCCGTGATGTTGACGCCGTAGGTACGGGCGAGCGCGGCCAGGCCGTGGTCGTAGCCCTGGCCGACGGCGCGGAAGCGCCAGAGCGGGCCGCGGCGGTAGATCTCGGCGAGGAGCATGGTGCGCTCGGTGGTCGCGGCGTCCACGGTCACCTGCGCCAGTGGCGTCGCACTGCTGCCCGGTGCCGTGGCGATCTGCACCGCGCCGACATCACCGAAGGTGGGCACGCCGTCGATGGCAGCGCAGACGACCACCTTGCGGGCTGCCGGCGGCATCGCGGTGAGGTCGACGGTGATCGTCTGCTCGGTCGGCCCGTCGCTGAGGAGCCGTACGGAGCCGTTGGGGCTTTCCGGGGCGCTGTAGAAGACGAAGTCCTCGTCGCAGGAGACCTGTTCGTCCTCGTCGACGATGAAGGCCACGACGTCGATCTCGCAGCTTGTCCGCTGTGCCCAGGAGGCGCTCACGTCCCAGCGGGTCTCCGCGGCCGTACCGGGAAGATCGATCACCCCGCCTCGGGGCAGGACGTGCGGGAACCGTGCGCGCTCGCTCCCGTACGAAGGTGCCGCCGAGGTGGGCGCGGTGAGCCAGTCGGCGTCGTGGGTCGGAAGGCGGAGGGAAGTGATCCGGGGCAGACGCCTGTCGCGCTCGCCGCCGGGGAGGAGCACGACGTCCGTGACGCTCGCGGAGAGGTTGACGGCCGCGGATCCGCCCAGTTCGACGACACGGGTGCGAGCTTCGGCCGCGTCCTGGTGGACACCGCCCACTACGAGGACGCGTCGCCCGGCCAGCGACGTGCCCTCGGCGGCGGGCTCATGCCGGCGCGCGGCCGGGACGGGCACCGTCACGGCAACCGGCTCCGCCGGCTCCGTCGTCGTCGGGTTCTCGTGCGGCGTGCCGGGACTCACGTCGTCCAGCAGCTTGAGGAAGGCTTGTTCGTCGAGGACCGGAACGCCCTCGGCGACAGCCCGACGGGCCTTCGACGACCCCGAGGCGGAGTCGTTGGTGACCAGAGCGCTGGTGTGCCGGCTGACCGAGCTCACCATGTTCAGCCCGGCGGCGGCGGACCGTGCGACCAACTCCGTTCGCACCGTCTCGGTGTCACCTGTGATGGCGATCTTCATACCCTGCGTGAGTGGACCGCCCGGTGCGAGCCTCCCGGGATTGCGGAACGCGCACGGCGTCTTGGGCGGTTTCGGCGCGAACCGCGGGTCCTGCCGCGGCGGACAGGCCACCAGCGGCAGCGGCAGGTCGAGGAGGGCGGCCTCCCTCAGGGTGGCGCGCAGGATCCCGGCCAGGACGCGGGTGTCGTCCAGTGCGTCGTGCGCCTTCGACTGCGCTACGCCGTAGTGGGCGGCCAGCGTCCCCAGACGCAGGTCCGCGGTCGGCGGGTCCACCCGACGGTTCAGCGCCAGGGTGCACAGCCGCCGCGACACCGGCAGCCGCAGCCCCGCCCGCGCGAACTCGTGCGTCAGGAAGTCGTAGTCGAACTGGGCGTTGTGGGCCACCAGAACGCGGTCCCGCAGCAGCGCCGCGATCTGCCCCGCGACCTGCTCGAAGGTCGGTGCCCCGCGCAACCGTTCCGGAGTCAGGCCGTGTATGTGCACGGGGCCCGGATCGCAGCCCGGGTTCAGCAGGGTCGAGAACTCCCCGGTCTGCTCCCCGTCCGGGCCGAGGGTCACCACCGCGATCGATAACACCCGGTGCTGACGGGGTATGAGCCCAGAGGTCTCCACGTCGACCAGCGCCCAGTCGAAGGCGTCATCGCGCGGGTCCGACACATCCGGAGCGGTGGGGGCAAGAGTCATGACGGCAAGGATGATCCGACAATCGCCCATCTTCAACCTGAATGCCGATATGTCCTGTGATCAACCGGCGAGAGACCATACCCGATCAGCCGAGCCTGTGGCGCCGAGCCTGGTGCGATGTCCCTGACCAGCGGAAAAGCCCTCCTTCACGGAGGGCTTCGCACCGCGCGTAGAAGAGTGCCCCCGGCAGGACTCGAACCTGCGGCCAAGTGCTTAGAAGGCACCTGCTCTATCCACTGAGCTACGGGGGCCGGTTGGTGGCCTCGGTGACCTGGAGCCCCGCTTGGGTGGTTCCGCGGCCTTGCCGGGACAAGGATAGGGCTCCGATCGCCTTGACCCGGTTGCTTCACGTGCGTGGCACGATGTGGAGGTTCAGTGAAGCGAACCGATAATCGCAGGCAGGTGCGATTCGTGCATCGCTTTTCACCCCCCGCGCCCCGGGTGTTGTGCACTCGTTATGCCGTTGCCCCACTCGTCCCGTCTGTCCTAAGTCTGCCCCGACTGTTTTATCGGCGCGCAGAGGGGGCTATACGCTTCAAAAAGGCTCCAAAATTGGGCATTCTTCGCATGTGGTGACCTTGGACGTACGGCCCCAGCTGATCGACGCACTTTCCGCACTGCGCGACCGTGTCGCTTCCGTGCGTCTTCCACTGCCTCTTCCCGGGGCGCCGCGCGCCCGGCAGACGAGGGCCGAGCTGCTCGCGCAGCTCGACGACTATCTGCTTCCCAGGCTCCGGGATCCTGAAGCACCGCTGCTCGCGGTCGTCGGCGGATCCACCGGTGCCGGGAAGTCCACGCTCGTCAACTCCCTTGTGGGGCGGCGGGTCAGTGAGGCAGGGGTGTTGCGGCCCACCACACGGACCCCCGTACTGGTGTGCCATCCCGAGGACCACCACTGGTTCGCCGGGATGCGGGTGCTGCCGCACCTCACCCGCGTGTGGCTGCCGCAGCAGGAGGAGGACGGCAGGACGGGCGCCGGGGCCATGGAGGAGAACGCGCTCCGTATCGACACCGCCGCCTCCCTGCCCCGTGGACTCGCGCTGCTCGACGCCCCCGACATCGATTCACTCGTGGTGGTCAACCGGCTGCTGGCCGCCGAGTTGATCTGCGCCGCCGATGTGTGGGTGATGGTGACCACCGCCTCCCGTTACGCGGACGCCGTGCCGTGGCATCTGCTGCGTACCGCCAAGCAGTACGACGCCTCGCTGGTGACCGTGCTCGACCGGGTGCCGCATCAGGTGCTCGACGAGGTGTCACGGCAGTACGGCGCGCTGATGACCAAGGCGGGACTCGGTGACGTACCCCGGTTCACCATCCCCGAACTGCCCGAGTCGGCCGGTGGCGGGAGCGGGCTGCTGCCCACCACCGCCGTCGCGCCGCTGCTCGCCTGGCTCGCGCACCGGGTGCAGGACCCCGCCGCCCGCCAGCAGGCCGTGGTCCGCACCGCGGCGGGCGTCATCAACTCGCTGAACGTGCGGATGCCGGAGCTGGCCGGAGCGGTGGCCACGCAGTACGCCGCCGCCGTACGGCTGACGAGCGCGGTGGAGGACGCCTACGGGGCCGAGGGGGAACGGGTGCGCAGGCAGCTCCAGCGCGGCGCCGTACTCGCCGGGGACGCGCGGACCCGCTGGCGCGGCTATCCGCGGTACAGCTCGGCCCGGGAGCTGCTCGATTCGCTGACGGAGAGCCTCGGCGCGCTGCTCCAGTGCGCCGTGGCCGCCGCCGACGAGCGGGTGCAGGAGGCCTGGCAGCGCGAACCGGCGGCCGGCGCCCTCCCTGTGCCGGGCCCGGACAGGGAAGTGACGGAACGGGTCGGGATGGCCGTACGCCGCTGGCAACGGGTCCTGGAGGAACTGGCCGAGGAAGAGGTGCGGAAGCTGGACCGGAGCGCCGCGCCCGACGCCGAGACCGTGGCGGCGCTGCTCGCCGCGGCCCTGCTCGGCGGGCGGCGGGCCCGGATCGCGGGGGAGCGGCTCGCGGAGCGGATCGGGGCGCAGGGCGCGCTGCGGCTGCGTGACCGGGGCGGCGCGCTCGTGACGACGTACATCGATCGCGTACTGCACGGGGAGCGCGACCGGCGGCTGGCGCCACTCGACGCCCTCGGGGTGACCCCGGAGCCGCAGGCCGAGCTGATCGCCGCGCTGTCCGTACTGCAGAGGGAAAGGTGACCGAGGTGACCGCTGTGACGGATGAATCCGGGGAGTCCGCGAAGGCTGAGAAGCCAGGAGCGGCCGCAGCCGCCGGACAGTCCAGAAGAACCGGCAGGAGAAAGAAGTCAGGAGCGGCGGAGAAGTCAGGAGCGGGAGAGAAGACAGGAACCAGGCGCGACACGGTGGAGAGGGCAGGCGCGGCGGAGAGGACAGGCACGGCGGAGAGGACAGGCACGTCGCAGGGTTCCGGCGAGTCCGGCGCCGGCTGGGACGACGGGCTGATCGCCCGGCGCGCCGACGAGAGGGGAGCCAAGGCCGACGAGAGGGGAGCCAAGGCCGACGAGAGGGGAGCCAAGGCCGACGAGAGGGGCGCCAAGGAGCGTCCTGCCTATCCGGAACGGCCGGACGGGACCGGGACCGGGACCGGCGGGCTCAGCCGGGCGGACGACCTCAACGGCGTCGAGGGCCTCACCGGCGCGCGGGACCGCTCGGCGGCCGCCCAGGACGAGACCGACGCGCACACGCCCATCGGCGGCCCGTTCGGAGGCGCGCTGCGGGTACGTCTCGACGCCCTGGGCGAGCTGGTCGGGCTGTCGCGGGCCCGGCTCGAAGGGTCCATCCTCGCCGAGGCGGGACGCGTACTGGACGAGGCGTCCGCACGCCAGCGGCTGTCCTCGCGCCACACCGTCGTCGCCATCGCGGGAGCGACGGGCAGCGGCAAGTCGACCCTGTTCAACGCCCTGGCCGGGGTACCGATCTCGGAGACCGGGCTGCGCAGGCCCACCACCTCCGCCCCCATCGCGTGCATGTGGTCGGACGGCGCGGCGGGGCTGCTCGACCGGCTCGCCATCCCGGGGCGGCTGCGGCGCAGGCCGCTGGCGGGCGGCGACGGCGACGACGAGCTGCACGGCCTCGTCCTCGTCGATCTCCCCGATCACGACTCGGCCGTCATCCGCCACCGCGACCAGGTGGACCGGGTCATCGCACTCGTGGACGCGGTGATCTGGGTCGTCGATCCCGAGAAGTACGCGGACGCCGCGCTCCACGAGCGCTATCTGCGGCCACTCGCCGGGCACGCGGAGGTCACCTTCGTAGTGCTCAACCAGATCGACCGGCTGCCCGGCGAGGCCGCCCACCAAGTGCTCGACGATCTGCGCCGGCTGCTCGACGAGGACGGCATGGCCCTGGGCGAACACGGCGAGCCGGGCGCCACCGTGCTCGCGCTCTCCGCGCTCAGTGGGCAGGGCGTGGGTGAGTTGCGCGAGCTGCTCGGACGGTTCGTACGGGAGCGGAACGCGCCGGCGCGCCGGCTGTCGGCCGATGTCGACGCGGCGGCCCGGCGGCTGCGGTCGGCGTATGTCGCGGAGGGGCGTACGGGACTCGGTGAGCGCTCCCGCGAGCAGTTCGCGGACCGGCTGGCCTGGGCGGTCGGCGCGGTGGCGGCGGGCGAGGCGGCGGAGCGCGAGTGGCGAAGGAACGCCGGGCGGGCCTGCGGGACGCCGTGGCTGCGGCTCTGGCGGTGGTACGAGAGCACCCGGACGCCAGGCGGCGGCACCCCGCAGGCCCCGGCAGTCGTGGAGGAGGAGCTGACGGCCAGACAGCGGGTGGAACAGGCCGTACGTACGGTGGGGGAGGAGGCGTCCGCCGGACTGCCCGCGCCGTGGGCGCACGCCGTACGCGAGGCGGCGGTACGGGGCGCGGAGGGGCTCCCCGAGGCGCTGGACGAGCTGGCGGTGACGGCGGGGACGCCGAGCGGCCGGCCGCCGCGGCCGGCCTGGTGGCCCGCCGCCGTGCTGGCGCAGGCCGCGATGACGCTGCTTCAGATCTACGGGGCGCTCTGGCTGGTGGGCCAGATCATCGGCGTACTGGAACCGGGGCTGCTCCCGCCCGTGCTGGTCATGCTCGCCGGGATCATCGGCGGTCCGCTCGTGGAGTGGGCCTGCGGGGCGGCGGCCAAGGGGCCGGCGCGGCGGTACGGGCAGGACGCCGAGCGGCGGCTGCGCGAGGCGGCGGCGGGCTGCGGACGGGCGAGGGTGCTGGACCCGGTCTCGGCGGAGCTGATGCGGTACCGGGAGGTGCGGGAGCAGTACGTGACTGTCTCGCGGTGACGGAGTAATGGCGGGCACCCGGGCGGGCGGGTGACCCGGTTTTCCACAACTGACAGGTAATCCACAGGCTCCAGCGCATTCTTTCCGTCCGGTCCAGCATGGGATCAGTCAATGCAGCCGGATGGGAGGGGCCGTTATGAACGACACCGTGGTGACGGTGGTGGGGAATGTCGCAACAGGTGTGGAATTCAGGGAGTCGGCCACGGGCGGGGTGGCGCGGTTCAGATTCGCGGTCACCGGGCGCCGCTGGGACCGGCAGAAGGAGGTCTGGGCGGACGGGCCGACGAGCTTCTACACGGTGTGGGCGTGGCGGACGCTGGGAGCGAATCTGGCCGCGTCGGTCTCCGTCGGTGAGCCGCTCGTGGTGCACGGCAGGCTGCGGGTGCGGGACGAGGAAGGGGAGGGACAGCGCAGGACGTTCGTGGACATCGACGCGGTGGCGGTGGGACACGATCTGACGCGCGGGACCTCGGCGTTCAGACGCGTGGTCAGGGCGGTTCCTTCCCTGACGGAACGTCACGAGGACGCGACTCAGGGCCAGATGCCACGCCGGACGCCGGGGCAGGCAGCGGGTCACGTGCCGGGTCGGACACCGGGGCAGACGCCGGGTCAAGTACCGGTCCGGGCGCCGGGTCAGGGCACGATTCCGTTCGAGCGTCCGGATCCGGCGCCGGTGGGGACCACGGTGTGAGCGGCGGCGCCAACGGCGGCGGACCGGCCGTCGACTGTGGAGATTTGTCGATATACCCAGCCGTATTCCGCGAGTGCGCCGGGTACTCGATAACGATTCCGATTCGGAACGGTTATCTGATCCTTGGGCGGGCACCGGGGCTTCCCGTCGTCCATAGGATTCCCCAGTACTCACGGGGCACTTGAGTCTGCCGGCGAGGCATACCCCCCACGCGTTCACACGCGGAAGAACCTCGCCCGAAGGGAATTCTGTGTTTTCTGCGATATCTGCGTCATCCGTACGGAGTCGAGGCGCCGCCCGTCTCGCCGCCGCGGTCCTGGTCTCGGGCCTGGTGGCGATGGGCTCCCTGGCCGGCGCCGGCGCGGCCACCGCCGATGAGGCGCCTCAGCACCAGGGCGGCGCGGCCGCCACCCTGGACGGGCTGAAGACCTACGACGGCGCCGTCCTCCACACGGACGGCAAGGACCAGCAGCTGCCCGCCGGGCTGTTCGAGATGACCGTCGACGGTGGCGGCAAGCTCAAGACGTACTGCATCGACATCCACAACCCGACGCAGGACCAGGCGAAGTACCTGGAGACCCCCTGGGACCAGACCTCGCTGGGTGCCAACCAGAACGCGGGCAAGATCCGCTGGATCCTGGAGCACTCCTACCCGCAGATCGACGACCTCGCCGCGCTGGCGGGCACCGCGGGCACCGGACCGCTCACCGAGAAGACCGCGGCGGCCGGCACCCAGGTCGCGATCTGGCGCTACTCGGACAACGCCGACGTCGACGCGAGTGACCCGCAGGCCGAGAAGCTCGCCGACTGGCTGCAGCAGAACGCGCAGGACGCCGCGGAGCCCAAGGCCTCGCTCACCCTGGAGCCCGGCGCGGTCTCCGGCAAGGCAGGCGAGAAGCTCGGTCCCGTCACCGTCCGTACCGACGCCGCGAGCGTCACGGTGACGCCGCCCGCCGACGCCGCCGCCAGCGGTGTCAAGGTCACCGACAAGGACGGCAAGGCCGTCACCACCGCCGTCAACGGCACGGAGCTGTACTTCGACGTGCCGGCCGGTGCCTCGGACGGCACCGCGTCGCTCGGTGTGCAGGCCACCACCTCCGTGCCGGTCGGCCGCGCCTTCGCCGGTGTGACCAAGAGCCAGACGCAGATCCTGGCCGGCTCCAGCGACTCCACCGTCGCCGCGACGGCCACCGCGAACTGGGCCAAGCAGGGTGCGATCCCGGCGCTCACGGCGGAGAAGAACTGCGCCAAGGGCGGCATCGACGTCACCGCCACCAACAGCGGTGACGAGCCGTTCACCTTCGATCTGAAGGGCACCGAGCACTCGGTCGCCGCCGGTGAGTCCCAGACCATCACCGTTCCGGTCGGCGAGGACGAGGCGTACGACTTCACCATCACCGGGCCCGGCGGGTTCACGCAGACCTTCAAGGGCGTCCTGGACTGCAAGACCACCGGCAGCGAGGGCCCGGCGCCCGAGCAGCCCTCCTCGCAGCCCAGCGCGGCCTCGGCCGGCGGCTCCACCGCGGGCAGCACGGGCGACCTGGCCGAGACCGGCTCCTCCAGCGCCACCCCGATGATCGCGGGCATCGCCATCGCGCTCGTCGTGCTCGGCGGCGGAGCGGTCTTCTTCCTCCGCAAGAAGAACGCGGCAGCCACCGGAGAGTAAATGACCCCTGGCGCTGAGTGATTCGGCGCCGACCGTGGCCCCCGGTACGCGACAGCGTGCCGGGGGCCACTGGTGTGCGGCGACGGGCCGGACACGGCGCCGTCGGCCCGGTCACTGACCGCAGGAGATCTCAGCCAGCCATTCCGGGGCGTAGCACTCGTCGAACGACCACTTCTGGTCCGAGTAGCGGTCGTCCGTGCTGTCGGTGTACACCTCGAGCCCGCCTTGCGGCGTCAAGCGGTAGTACTCACGAATCGGGTCACCCTCCACGGTGGGCCGGGTCACCTTCAGTTCCGCGCTCTCGCCGCTCTTCAGGGCTCGCTGGAGGCAGCCGATCTCCCGCACCCCCTTCTTCCGCATCTCCTCACCCTGATCCAGGCTCACCGCGCCACACCGTGGAGACTCGGCTCTGGACTCCCAGCGTTCCTTCACCGGATCGTTCAGCCCGCCGCAACCGGCGGCCACCAAGACCGTGGCCACTAACGCGAAGAACCGCACGCGGCCCGAAACACGGGCCCTGCTCTGACGTATCACGTCACACCCCTCCCTGGCCGTGGGACGCGACCCCGAACAAACCGGTTCCGCCCGCGTGCGCGCCGCACCGGTGACAGATCACTGACGTAAGCGGTCGGCCGATGTCCAGGTCAGGGACCACGGAGCGGTACTGGTTTCCCCCGGGGGATGGACGTCAGGCAAGATGGGGTGTATCTGCCCTCACGCGGCGGAGCCGCACATTGGCCCTTCTCGATTGCCGGACGGTTTCTCTTGGCTGAGTACATCTACACGATGCGCAAGACGCGTAAGGCGCACGGCGACAAGGTCATCCTCGATGATGTGACGCTGAGCTTCCTGCCGGGCGCGAAGATCGGTGTGGTGGGTCCGAACGGCGCCGGTAAGTCCACCGTGCTGAAGATCATGGCCGGCCTGGAGCAGCCCTCCAACGGCGACGCGTTCCTGTCCCCGGGCTACACCGTCGGCATGCTCCTCCAGGAGCCGCCGCTCGACGAGTCCAAGACCGTCCTGCAGAACGTCCAGGACGGCGCGTCCGAGATCATGGGCAAGCTCAACCGCTTCAACGAAGTGGCCGAGCTGATGGCGACGGACTACTCCGACGCGCTCATGGAGGAGATGGGCAAGCTCCAGGAGGACCTCGACCACGCCAACGCGTGGGACCTGGACACCCAGCTCGAACAGGCCATGGACGCGCTCGGCTGCCCGCCCGGCGACTGGCCCGTCACCAACCTCTCCGGTGGCGAGCGCCGTCGCGTCGCGCTCTGCAAGCTGCTGCTCGAAGCCCCCGACCTGCTGCTCCTCGACGAGCCCACCAACCACCTGGACGCCGAGTCCGTGCAGTGGCTGGAGCAGCACCTCGCCAAGTACCCCGGCACCGTCGTCGCCGTCACCCACGACCGGTACTTCCTCGACAATGTCGCCGGCTGGATCCTGGAGCTCGACCGCGGCCGCGCCATCGGCTACGAGGGCAACTACTCCACGTACCTGGAGAGCAAGCAGTCGCGTCTGAAGGTCGAGGGCCAGAAGGACGCCAAGCGCGCCAAGCGGCTCAAGGAAGAGCTCGAGTGGGTCCGCTCCAACGCGAAGGGGCGGCAGGCCAAGTCCAAGGCCCGCCTGGCCCGTTACGAGGAGATGGCCGCCGAGGCCGACAAGATGCGGAAGCTGGACTTCGAGGAGATCCAGATCCCGCCGGGCCCGCGGCTCGGCAGTGTCGTCGTCGAGGTCGAGCACCTCACCAAGGCCTTCGGCGACAAGGTCCTGATCGACGACCTGTCGTTCAGCCTCCCGCGCAACGGCATCGTCGGTGTCATCGGCCCGAACGGTGCGGGCAAGACCACGCTGTTCAAGATGATCCAGGGCTTCGAGGAGCCGGACTCCGGCATCATCAAGGTCGGCGACACCGTCAAGATCAGCTATGTCGACCAGACCCGCGGGAACATCGACCCGAAGAAGACGCTGTGGGCCGTCGTCTCCGACGAGCTGGACTACATCAACGTCGGCCAGGTCGAGGTGCCCTCGCGGGCCTACGTCTCCGCCTTCGGCTTCAAGGGCCCGGACCAGCAGAAGCCGGCCGGGGTGCTCTCCGGTGGTGAGCGCAACCGCCTCAACCTGGCGCTGACCCTCAAGCAGGGCGGCAACCTGCTGCTCCTCGACGAGCCGACCAACGACCTCGACGTCGAGACCCTGTCGTCGCTGGAGAACGCGCTGCTGGAGTTCCCCGGCGCGGCCGTGGTCGTCTCCCACGACCGGTGGTTCCTGGACCGCGTCGCCACGCACATCCTGGCGTACGAGGGCGACTCCAGGTGGTTCTGGTTCGAGGGCAACTTCGACTCGTACGAGAAGAACAAGGTCGAGCGGCTCGGCGCGGACGCCGCCCGCCCGCACCGCGCCACCTACAAGAAGCTCACGCGGGGCTGACATGGGCCGCCACATCTACAGCTGCCCCCTGCGCTGGTCGGACATGGACGCCTTCGGGCACGTCAACAACGCGGTCTTCATCAGCTATCTCGAAGAGGCCCGCATCGACTTCATGTTCCGGCTCGCGCCGGGCGACGGCTCCCCGTCCTTCTCCGGCGGGTCCGTCGTGGCCCGCCACGAGATCGACTACAAGCGGCCGCTGGTCCACCGGCACGAGCCGGTGACCATCGAGTCCTGGGTGACGAAGATCAACGCCGCGTCGCTGACGATCGCGTACGAGATCAAGGACGCGGACCAGGTGTACGTACGGGCCTCGACGGTCGTCGTGCCGTACGACCTGGCGGCCGGGCGGCCGCGACGGATCACCGAGGAGGAGAAGTCCCACCTCCTGAAGTACCTGGACGCGGACGAGGGTGCTCTCGCGGCATGACCACGCCCGTGACGGCACTGGAGTTCGCCGACGCGCGGGAGGCGGCCGATCTCGGCGCCTTCCTCGCCCGGCTGATCCACTACGACCGCGCCGCCGCTGTCCGGCTCCAGGCCGGCGGCGGCGCGCTCGCCGTGTTCGGCCGACCGGCGTCCTTCGAGGTGCTGGCCATCCGTACCGCCAGGCTGGCCGCACCGTACGAACTGGATGTCACCGTCTCCGCCGGTGAACTCCTCGAATCCATCGACGAGACCGAGAGCGCCGCGGCCGTCCCCGCAGCTGTCACCGGTCCGCCGTGGGCCGGAGTGCTGCCGCCGCGCGGCGGCTGGCAACAGGTGCCAGGACTGCCGGACGAGGACGCGATCCGGGCCGCGCTGACCGCCGCGGTCGCCGAATTCCGCTCCCGGGACGAGCAGTTGACGCCCGACAGCCGGACCCGCGCCGAACGCGACCGGATCGGCCGCGAGATATGGTCCAGGACGCTCGGCGACACCCGTCTCCCGCTGCGGGCCGTGCACGCCGCCCAGTCGCTGGGCTTCCTGCGCCCGGTCCGGGTCATGGTGGCGGCCGGCCCGGCGCCCGAGGAGCCGTTGGCGCTGCTGGCGTCCGGCGGCTGGCTCCGGCTCCGTACGCGGTACGGCTCGATCGCGGTACGCCGCGCGGGACTCGGCAGCCTCACGGTCACCCCGGCCTGAGACACACCCACCCCGGCCTGAGCGCGCGCCCGCGCGCCCGGGTCCGGGGGGGTGCCCCTATGGGTTTGGTCAAGCGCCAGGACCGATACTGGGCATCGACTGTCTCTGTGGGGGAACCGATGTATGCGTGGGCAGAGGTTGCGTGGGGTGTGGTCTTTGGTGTCGCCACTTTGATGGTGGCGTTCAACTATCGCGATGTTGCGTGGCGGATCCACGGCTTCATGGCGAACACAGTGGGGATCAATCGGCTCCTGACACCGGCGATGGTCAGGTTCACCTGTGGTGTTCTGGCCACCGCTTCGGGCGTGAACGTCGTGGTCGGTCTGGCCCGGCCCTGAGCGACTGGCGAGGATCCGTAGATGGCTCATGTCGCTGTGGCTGGCCGGGCTTCGTAGAAGGTGCCGTCGCGGAGCATGGCGAAGAGGACGTCGGCTCGTCGTCTCGCGAGGCAGAGGAGTGCTTGGGTGTGGTGCTTGCCCTGGGCGATTTTCTTGTCGTAGTAGGCCCGGGATGCCGGGTGGCCGAGGGCGGCGAACGCGGAGAGGAAGAAGGCCCGTTTGAGCTGCTTGTTCCCTCTGCGGGAGGGTTGCTCGCCGCGGATTGAGGAGCCCGAGTTGCGGGTCGCCGGGGCGAGGCCGGCGTAGGCGGCGAGGTGGGCGGCGGAGGGGAAGCTGCTGCCGTCGCCGACTTCGATGAGGATCCTTGCTCCGGTCCTGATACCGACGCCCGGCATCGAGATCAGGACCTTGGAAAGAGGGTGGGCTTCCAGCAGTTCCTCGATCCGCCCGGCCAGGAGCTTGCGCTGGTCGAGGACGGCGGTGAGTGAGGCGGCCAGGCTCGGGACGATCAGCGCGGCCGCCTCGGTGCCGGGCACCACCACGGTCTGCTCGTCCAGCGCGGTGAATATGTCGTCGGCCAGTCGCTCGGCCATCCTTGGTGCCTTCGGCGGCAGCAGCGTGACCAGCCGGCGCCGGCCTGCCTTGCGGATCTGGGCCGGTGACCCGAACCGTTCCAGCAGGGCCAGGACGGCCGGGTGCTGCAACCGCGGCCCCAAGACCCGTTCCAGGGACGGGTGGATCTGGGTCAGCAGACCGTGGAGCCGGTTCGCGACCCGGGTGGCCTCGCCCGTCAGGTCGTCGTCGAAGCCGACGATCATCTCCAGCTCGGCGATCGTCTCGTCTTCGAGGTCGACCGAGCGCAGGGTGTGGGGCATCGCGCGGGCGGCGTCGGCGATGATGAACGCGTCCTTCGCGTCGGTCTTGACCTCGCCGGGGTAGAGGTCAGCGATCCGCCGCATCGTCAGGCCGGGCAGGTAGGCGACGGGGCAGCCCATGTCCCGGGCCACTGCCAGAGGCAGGGCGCCGATCGAGGCCGGCTGGTCGACCACGACCAACACCGTTCCGTGCTTGGCCTGGAGTTTCGCGAACAGCTCACGCAGCTTCGGCTCGGTGTTGGGCAGGCGTTTGTCGAACGCCTTCTTCCCGGCCGGAGTGACGGCGGTGGCGTGGTGTTCGCCCTTGCCGACGTCTAGGCCGAGATAGACGTCGATGTCGCCGGTTTCGATCACGTGCGTCCTTTGGTCGTGCCCTGCCCGGCCTCACCCACGGCACCGATCCGCCACATCCACGTTACGAAGAGCCTCCCGGCCTGCCGGACAGGCCGGTGGTCATGCCCCTAATCAGCGGTCAGTCAGTGCCTCCGGACCCGGTGACACCACCCCCCGGATCATGGTCAACAAGGGGGGAAGTCATGCCGGACCCGGAGGCCGGGAGCCCCGTTGCGGGGCCACCAAAAAGGTAATGGGGGGGCAGCTCAGCCCGGGGTGTTCACCATCGAGGCGGCGGCATAGGTGAGGTAGTCCCACAACTGCCGCTCGTGCGCCTCGGACAGTCCCAGCTCGTCGACCGCCACCCGCATGTGCTTCAGCCAGGCGTCGTGCGCGGCCTTGTCGACGGCGAACGGGACATGGCGCATCCGCAGCCGGGGGTGGCCGCGGTTGTCGCTGTAGGTGCGGGGACCGCCCCAGTACTGCATCAGGAAGAGCGTGAAGCGCTCCTCCGCGGGGCCCAGGTCCTCTTCCGGGTACATCGCCCGCAGCAGCGGGTCCTCCGCGACCCCCTGGTAGAAGCGGTGAACCAGGCGCCGGAAGGTTTCCTCGCCGCCGACCTGCTCGTAGAAGGTCTGCTCCTGAAGCGTGCCGTGCGGAATCTCTTTCACCCGTCCATGGTCTCAGACGCACCGGCCGAGGACCTCGGTCCTAGGTCCTGTCCGACCCAGGACCGGGTGCCCGTGCGCCGGGTCTGTGCATCAGGGCCACCCGCCGGGCCCACTCGCTTCCGGACCGCTCACCCAGGACAGTGGAGGGATGGGCGCACACCGTGACGAGGCGTACGGGCCGGACGACGCGGCCGCGGCGCGGGCGCGCGCCGTGCTGGTGGAGGAGATCGCGGCATCCGGGGCGCTGGACGATCCGGCCTGGCGGGCCGCGTTCGAGGAGGTGCCGCGCCATGTCTTCGTGCCGTACTACTTCGTCAGCCGTCCCGGCGGCTACGACCGGCTGTGGAGCGGCGACCCCGACGCGGCGCGGCGGCAGCGCTGGCTGAGGGGGGCGTACGCGGACGGGCCGCTCGCGACCCGGGTCCGCGACGGTGAGCTGATCTCGTCCAGCAGCCAGCCCTCCCTGATGGCCCGCATGCTGGTGGAGCTGGATGTACGGGACGGGGACCGCGTCCTGGAGATCGGCGCGGGATCCGGCTACAACGCGGCCCTGCTCGCCCACCGGCTGGGCGACAAGCTCGTCACCACCATCGATCTGGACCCGGAGATCACGGAGTCCGCCCGCACACATCTCGCGGCGGCCGGCTACCGCCCCGCCGTCTTCACCGGCGACGGAGCGCGCGGCGTCCCGGAGCGCGCGCCGTTCGACCGGATCATCGCGACCTGCACCCTGCCGTCGGTGCCGGCCGGCTGGCTGGCGCAGTGCCGGCCGGGGGCACGGATCCTGGCGCCGCTCGCCACCGGACTGATCGCGCTACGGGTCGGCGACGGCGCAGACGGCCGCTGCGCGGAGGGACGCTTTCTGCACACCCCGGCGTTCTTCGTACCGCTACGAGGCGTCCCCGGGGGCGGTCCTACGGCGCGGCGGCCCCTCGGCGGACTGCCGAGGCGCACGGCCGAGAACGACCTCTTCCGTTTCCTGCTCGCGCTGACCTCGGGCAGCCTGGATCCGCACGAGGCGCTCTCCCTGTGGGAGCGCGAGCGGCGCCCGGAGCGCGAGCGGTTCGGCGTCACCGTCGCCGGAGACCGCCAGTGGGCCTGGCTGGACGACCCCTCGGGGCCGTACCTCTGGCCCCTGGGCCCCGGCGGGTTCAGCCTCGGCGGATCGTGATCGTCGTCCAGGCGCCGACATGCACCCGGTCGCCGTCCTTGAGCGGGACGGGGACATAGGGCTGTATCGGGTCCTCGGCGCCGTTGAGCGTGGTGCCGTTGGTGGAGTTCTGGTCGACCACGGCCCAGCTGCCGTCCGGCTGGTGGACCAGGACCGCGTGCTGGTGCGAGACGCCCGGGTCCTCCGGCGGCACGGACAGGTCGATGTCGGGGGACTCGCCGGTGGAGTGGCGGCGGCGGCCGATGGTGACCTGGTTCCCGCCCAGCGGGAGGCGCTGCTCGGGGGAGTAAGCCGGCAGATTCAGCCCGGTGGCCTCGGGGCCGCTGCGCTGCATCATCGCCATGAAGTACTCACGGTCCGGGCCGACGACCGCCGTCCAGCTCACCGGGGTCTGGGGCTGCGGCGCCGGGGGCTGCGCGGTCTGGTGCTGGGGTGTCTGGTGCTGCGGTGTCTGCGGGGCCGGGAACTGCGGTGTCTGGTGCGACGAGGGCGGCGGCAGCATCCAGTCGTCGTCGCCGGTCCGCCGGGGCTGCGGCGGGGCCGGCGGGGCGGAGGACTGCTGCGGGAAGGCGGGCGGCGCCGGCGGACCCTGCTGCACGTACGGCGGCGGAGGCGGCGGGCCCTGCTGATGCGGGCCCTGCCGGTGCGCGTCGGGCCGGTGCGGGTCCTGCTGCGAGGGCCGGTCGGGCGTCAGCGGCTCGGCGGGCCGGTTCAGCTGCGAGGGCCGCGAGCTCTGGTACTCGTACGGGTCGTGCGGCCGGGGCGGCTGCTGGGCCTGGAAGCCCGGCGGCAGATTCAGCCCGGGGACGGGACTGCCCATACCCGGACCAGGGCCGCCGCCGGGACCGCCGGGACCGGGCTGCTGCGGAGCCAGCGGGGTGTACGACGTCGCCGTGTTCGTCAGGAAGTTCCAGCGGCACTCCTCGCAGAACGGAGCCATCGGCTCGCGCGGGGTGCGGCACTGCGGGCACAGCTCGGCCTGGGCGGTGGCGTCAGGGCCCTGGCCCTGGGGATAGCCGTAGCCGAGCGCGGGCGGCGGCGGGGGCGGCACGGCGCCCGTGGGAGCGCCAGGACCGGCCATGCGATGGCCGCAGACCTCGCACCAGTCGTCGGAACCCGACTGGTGTCCGTTCGGGCAGGTCGGCATGTCGGCGCTTCCCCCTCTCCTCGTCCGGCCCGCAGGCCGCTGCTCGCTGCTACTTCTTGACGCGTACGGTCTTGGTCGAGCGCGTTTCGAGGGTCATCTCGTCCGCATCGGCGACCTTCGCTTTCAGTCGCACAGTACCTGTCGCCGCGTCGACCACGTCCACCACCTTCGAAAGCAGTTTCGCCGTATCGGCGTTCCCTGACGAGGCGGCGAGCTGCACCGCGCGCCCCAGTTTCGCGGTCGCGCCGTCGAAATCACCCGACTTACGGGCATCCAGGCCCTGTTGGATGACGTGTGCCAGTTCGGCCTGGCCCGTGTAATGCGCGACCTGGGGGTTGATGGAGGTGGAGGCCGCCATGTCGTCCGTCCACACCGCGCGGACCAGCCCCTGTGACAGCACCTGGGGAGCGCCGCCGCCCGGCGCGGGAAGTATCAGCGAGACCCGCGCGGCCAGCATCTCCTGACCGATGCCGGCCTCCGGGACCTTCACGCATACGTGGTAGTCGCGGGATTCGTCGCCCCAGGAACCGGTCGGATAATCCCCGGCCCGCGGCCCCGCCTCGGTGCGCCGGCCGGTCAGCTCCTCGACCGTGGGCGCCACTTGCTTGACGAAGCCGATCTCCACCCCGACGGGCGTCCAGAGCCGCAGCGCCACATCCGCGACCTCCTTGCCCATCGCGTTCTCCATCATCTGGGTGAAGTCCGCGGCGAGGCCCGCCGGATCGGCGACGATATCGGCGGTCCCGAGCAGTGCGGAGGCGATGCCGGTGACCTCCTTGACCTCCCAGTCCGTACCGACGCCCCTGGCGTCACAGGTGAAGCGGCCCGCGCAGGTGTCGAGCGCGGCCTTCAGGTCCTCCGGGGACTCGTGCTCGTTACGGCCGTCGGTGAGCAGGATGCCGTGCCGGATGGGGACATCGGCCGTGGCCAGCAGCCGGTCGGCCAGCCGCAGCCAGGTGCCGATCGCCGTGCCACCGCCCGCACTGAGCCGGCGCAGCGCCTCCTTGGCCTGGGCCCTGGTCTGCGTGTCGGCGACGGCGAGCCTCCCGTTGCCCGGGAAGACCTCCTTCGCCACATGCGTACCGCCGACGATCGCGAAGGCGACGCCGTCGCGCAGGGTGTCGACGGCCGCCGCCGTGGCATCGCGCGCGTTGCGCATCTTCGTCGGCGGGTAGTCCATCGAGCCCGAACAGTCGACCATGATCACCACGGCCGCGTTCGGGCTGTGGCCGGGCAGCGCCGAGGGAGTGGACGAGGATCCCGCCAGTGGCACTCCGCCGGTGGTGCCGCCCCCGGTGGACGTGACCGTGACGATCGCGTTGACCTCGCGCCCGCCCTCGGGCAGGTATTCGTTCTGGTACACGTCGACGGAGAACTGCGGCACGTTCGACTTGGAGAAGTTCGCCATCTGTATCGGCTCCTTGACGCTCCACACAGCAGAGACAAGTGAAAAAGGGGTCAGCGAAACGGGCATGGGGGGTCGAGGTCGGACAGAGTGGTGCTCACGCCGTGTTGTAGGCGGATCCTGCCCCTTGCGGCGGCACGGCGAACGGCAGTACGGCCACTGTTACGTTGTCGTGGCCCCCGCCGTCCAGCGCGTGCCCGACCAGCACCTGAGCCGCGTGCAGCGGGCGTTCCGCGGCGTCGGCCGGCAGCGCCCTGGCCATCTCGTCCGCACCCTCCGCGTAGTTCCACAGACCGTCCGTGCAGACCACCACCACACCGGGGCGGTCCGGCTTGAAGGACGCCGTGTGCGGCTCCAGTTCGTACGCGTCGGCGCCGAGCCAGCCCGTGATGGCGTGGGCGCGCTCGTCCGCGTACGCCTCCGCCTCGTTCATCAGGCCGGCCGCGACCATCTGCGCGGCCCAGGAGTCGTCCTCGGTGAGCCGGGCGGGCGGGCCGCCGCGGTCGTCGGGCACCCAGTACGCCCGGCTGTCGCCGATCCAGCCGACGACCAGCAGGCCGCTCGCCACCACCGCGCCGACGATCGTGCACGCGGGGGCGTTCTGATGGGGGTGCGGATCGCGCGCCGTCGCGCCGCCCGGGTGGGTGGCGAGGCAGTTGACCGCCTCGGCGGCCACGACGATCGCCTCGTGCATCGCCTGCTGCGGATGCGTTCCGCGCGGCAGCGCTTCGAGCAGGGACTCGTTCGCCGAGGCGGCCGCCGCGGCCGAGGCCTCGTCGGGCCGGGTCGCCGAGGACACGCCGTCGCAGACGATCGCGACCACGGCGGGTGAACCGTCCTGGAGGGCGGCGGAGGACACGGCGAACGCGTCCTCGTTGCGGTGGTGGCGCAGTCCGCGGTCGCTGACCGCGGCCACCGCCCCGAGCTCCTGCTCCACATGGTCACGCTCACGCGGCTGGGCATGGCCGCAGTTCTCGCAGTAGCCGTCCGTGTCGACCCGGCCCGCGCGGCAGGCCACACAGAGCTTGCTGCCCGCGTGGGACGCGTGGGCGGGATCCGCGGTGCGCGGATCGGCGCAGGGGCCGGCCGAGGCCGGATCGGCCGGGACCGGGCCAGCGGTGTCCCGGGCCGAGGCGTCCCGGACCACGGAACCCGACGCGTTAGCGGCGTTCCCGGGAGCGGACGTCGCCGGAGCGGGTGCCCCAGGGGTGGACGTCTCCGGCACCGGCGTCCCTGGCGCGGGCAGCTCGAAGTCGCCCGACTGAGAAGGCAGTTCTGAGCCGCCCGAGTCCACCCCCGGCAGCTCACCGGGCAGATGCACCGGCGCGTGGGCGTCCGAGCCGTCCCTTCCGGTGGCGGGGGGCCACTCCACACCGGCGACCGGGGTGCCGGGCAGCGTCTGCCCGGCGCCGGTCATGACGATGGTGGGATGGTCGTCCGGTCGTGGAGGTACGGCCGACAGGTCGTATCCGCACGCGCCGCAGAACAGGTCGCCGGACTCCAGCGGCTCCGTGCAGCCGGGGCATGTCGGCCGACCGGCCGACTGGGGCATCTGGGACATCAATCACACCCACGTCCGGGGGCGGAAACGGTTGGCCCGTTCCACCAGTTCGATCCTCTCCTCGCCGCGCTGAGCGAGCCGGGCGAGCACCCGGTACGAGCGTTCCAGTCCGAAACGCAGGCCGCGCTCGTCCAGTTCGCTGCCGAGCAGCACGGCCTGTACGGGACTGGACCCGGGACTACCGGAGAGTACCCAGTCCAGGGCCGTGCCCAGTACCTCTGTCGACAACTGTTCACGCCGTACCGCGTCCAGACCGAACTGCTGCAGCGCGGACACCTGTTGGGCAGCCGCTGTCAGATCGTCGATCAGCGGCGGCTGCGCGCCGGAGCCGGGGGCCGGCGCGTGCGGGCCTCGCTGGCGCAGCCGGGCCCGTACGGCCGCGACCCGCGCCGCCGTGTAATGGATCGACGCCTCGGGCACCGACTCCAGCGTCCGTACGGCACCGACCCGGTCACCGGCGGCCAGCTGCACCCGGGCCAGGCCGAACGCGGCGCTGACATAGCTCGGGTCGGTCGTCCAGACGAGGCGGTAATACTCTGCGGCGTTGTCCAGCTGGCCGAGCACCTCGGCGCAGACGCCCAGCGCCAGCTTCGGGGCCGGCTCGCCGGGGAACGCGTCGTAGATCGCGTCGAAGGAGAGCGCCGCGATCTCGTCGTCGCCCGCGGCGAGCGAGGCGATGCCGCGGTACCAGACGACCCGCCAGTCGTCAGGGCGGCGTGCCTCCAGGGCGCTCAGCGCCTCGGCGGCCGTGGCCGGTTCACCCATCTCCAGCCGGGCCCGCAGCTCGCGCAGTCTGCGCTCCACCGAGTCGGTGGGGGCGGCGGCCAGTGCGGAGATCAGTTCGGCGGGTGCCGAGGCCATCAGACCGGCCAGGAACCCGGCGTTCGGATCGTTCGGATCGACGCGCGGTACGGGCAGCGCCAGCGCGGTCGCCCGCGCGTCGAGGGACGCGAGCAGGGGCGCGCCCGTGCCGTTCACCGGTGCGGCCGTACCCGTGGTGCCTCCGGCGCGGGGAGCGGGGACAAAGGGCTGCGCGTGCGCGTACGGCACCGCTGCCGCGCCCGGGGAAGGGGCAGGGGCCGCCGGGTCGAGGCCGCCGGCCCCCGGAACGCCGGGCCGTGCTCCCGGCGCCGGCAGAGCGCCCGCGCCGACGCCCGGCGGCAGGGCGGGCACCGGAGGAAGGCCGTGGGGGGCCGCGGCCACCGCCTTCGTACGACGGCCGAACCTCCCGCCGCCCGGCGCCGGCTCCACGCGCGCGCCCAGCCGCGAGACGTCCTCCATCAGCTCCGCGAACAGCTCCGTGTCCGTGACCCGCAGCTCGGGGCCGAACAGCGTCGACAGCGCGGGCCGCGGCCGGCCCGTCTGCAGCGCGACGACCTCCCGCAACACGCCCGTCAGCTGCTCAGCCATCTCCTGGGCCGAGGAGAACCGCCGCGCCGGATCCGGGTCCGTCGCCCGCACCAGCAGCCGGTAGAAGGATTCGTACGTCCGGAAGACATCGATGTTGTCGGGGTCCGGGAGCGAGTCCACGAACACATTCGTATAGCCCTGGAAGTCGAAGGTCATCACCGCCAGGGTGCGGGCCACCGTGTACAGATCGGAGGCCACGGAAGGACCGGTCTCCGCGACCTCCGGCGCCTGGTACCCGACGGTTCCGTAGATCGCCGACTCGTCGTCGTCCATCCTGCGGACCGCGCCCATGTCGATGAGCTTGAGCTGATCCTCGGTCTGGATCGCGTTGTCGACCTTGAAGTCGCAGTAGAGCAGATTCCGGCTGTGCAGATGACCGAGCGCCTCCAGCGCCTCGATGCCGTACGCGCAGGCCTGCTCGACCGGCAGCGGATCACGCTTTCCCGCACCGGTGCGCCGCTCGTTGGCGATCTCCTTCAGCGACTTCCCGCCGACGTACTCCATGACTATGTAGCCGTCCATGGAGCCGGTGCGCTGGTCGAGATGTTCCACGAAGTTGTAGATACGGACGATGTTGGAGTGCTCGATCTCCGCGAGGAAGCGGCGCTCGGAGATCGCCGCCTCCATGGCGTCCTGGTCGCCCGTGTCGAGCAGGCCCTTGAGGACCACCCAGCGGTCCGAGACGGCGCGGTCGATGGCGAGATAGACCCAGCCGAGCCCGCCGTGGGCGAGACAGCCCACGACTTCGTACTGCCCGTGCACGATGTCGCCGTCGTGCAGCTTCGGCACGAAGGAGTACGGGTGCCCGCACTTGGTGCAGAACCCTTCCGTACGGCCGGGCCGGTCGCCGCGGGCACGGCCCACCGGCGCCCCGCAGTCGGAACGCGAGCAGTACCGCTTGCGCTCGGGCACCTCCGGGTTCGCCATCACCGCGGAGCGCGGGTCGGGACGCGGCACGTCCGGTACGGAGACCAGTCCCGCGCCCAGCCGGTTGCGCCCCGACGCGGCCGTGGACGAACCGGAGCTGCGCACCGACACCGACCGGGAGGTCAGCCGCCCGGACAGTGCGCGCGACAGCCGGCCGGAGACCGAACGCCGTGAGGTCGACGAGCGTGAGGAGGCCCGGGAGGAAGCCCGGGAGGAGGAGCGCGCGGAGTCGCTCCTGCCCGAGCCGCCGCTGCCCCTGCCGCCGCCGGTGATGCCGGTGGGCGGTGACGACAGCACGCCGTTGGGCGAGACGACGGGGGCCAGACCGCAGGTGTCGCAGTACAGCTCACCGCCGCCCATGTCTTCGTACGAGCCCTCACAGCCGGGGCGCTGGCATGTGTTCGTCGCGCTCATCGGTCCCCCCGTTCGCCTTCTGTTCTCTTCGCCGCACGTCCCGTCGCCGCTCTCACGCGTCCCCCCTGCGGTCGGTGGGCTCCGGCCGGCGCGGGACCAGGATCTCCGCCGCGGCCTGCTGGTAGCGCAGCACCGCCTGCTCGGCGACGCGCAGATCGCACGGCGCGCTCCACAGCATCCTGCGGGCCGCGTCGTACCGCTCGATCAGCACCGGGTCCTCGGCCATGCCGTGCCGGGCGATCTTCGCCTTGTACGCGTCCAGCCGGCCGCGCAGCTCCGCGCGGACCGCGAGCGGCGCCGTGACCGCCGTCAAGGACTCGCGGGCACGCAGCAGTTCGTCCTCGGCGTCGCGCTCCAGCGACTCCAGCAGCGGTGAGAGCCGGTGCCACTGGGCATGCCTGCGGTGCTCCGCCGCGGTCGAGAGCCGCTCGTGGAGCACGGTCGGCGGACCGCTGACGGCCGGTACCTCGGACGCCGCGATCTTCGCCAGCACCTCACCGCGGGCCGACCGCGCCTCGGCGAGGGTACGGTCCGCGCGCGACAGCACGTCGCGCAGCCGCATCAGCCGCTCCTCCGAGTCCTGGCGCACCGCGAGGACCGCTTCGATCTCCCGTCGTACGTCCTCCAGGGCGCGGGCCGCCCGGTCGTAGCGCTCGGTGTCGGGACGGCCGCCGCCCGGGGCCGAACTGCCGGGCGCGGGACGCCAGAAGGCCAGCGGATCGGAGACCACCTGGGCGCGCAGGGCGCTCAGCTCATGGGTGATCGACTCCAGGTCGTCGCCGGCCGGGTGCTCCCCGGGCCGTACGCCGACGGAGTGCGCCAGCGAGCGCGTGCGCTGCAGCTCCGCGGAGAGCAGATCGATCCGGGCGGGCAGCGCGGACCACACCGAGTCCGCGGCCACGACCATGTCCAGCGAGCGCGCGTACAGCCCGTTCATCCGGGACACCAGCTCCGCGAGCGTGAAGTGCTCGGAGAGCTTGGCAGGACCGGTGAGGGACGGCGGCTGGTGCTCGGCGGTGCCCGCGATGGTCACACCGCGGCCGCGCAGCGTCTCGGTCAGCTCCACCAGATCGTCGCGGTTCGGCCAGCGCCGTCTGGCGCGCGCCTCACGGGCGCCGCTCAGCGCCGCGGCGTAGTGGTCGAAGTACGTCCACAGCAGGGTGATCGACTGCTCGGCGTCGGCCCAGCGGTCCTTGGTGACCCCGGTGAGCGCGGCCCCTTCGAGGAGTCTGCGGCCCGCGTGGTCCTGCAGGGCGAGCAGCGAGGTCTCGATCGCCTCGTGCTCCGCTTCGAGGCGTGCCAGAGCCCGGTCCACCTCGTCCCGGTCCATCACCGGTCCCGGCGGACTCCCCGTCGAGTCGGGGAAGGAGCCCGTGGCGCCCATCGATCACCTCTCCGCTCTTGTCCGTACGACGCGTACGACTGACTGGAAGCACTGGAAGGTCCCGCAGCACTGGAAGCTTCGGCAGCTCTCGCAGGACCGGAAGGTCCGGCGGAACTAGCTGTTCTCCTTGTACTTGGCGCCCGGCGGTGCGGTTATTCCGGGCAGGCCCGCCTCCAGCCACTTCCGGTACGACGTCATCCAGGGACTGTTCGCCCCGCCTGCGCGATACCCCTCCAGCACCTTGTTCACCCGGCGTATCAGGTCGTCGTTGCCGAGCTTGGCGGCGACGCCGTAGTACTCGACGGTGAACGGCTCTCCTTGCAGCTCGACCGCCGGGTCCTGGGCCGCCTGACCTGCCGCGAGGGCGTTGTCCGTCACCACCGCGTCCACCTCGCCCAGCTGGAGCCGGACCAGACAGTCGAGCTGGTTGGGCACCGTCAGCCGGTCCTCGTCGGCCGGCTGTCCGTCGTGCTCGTCCTTGAACTCCGCGCCGTACGACTGCTTCTCCAGGGCTTCGTACGCCGTCGAGCCCTCGGCGGAGCAGACCCGCTTCCCGGCGAGCGACCGGTCGTAGCCGGTGACCGTCGAGTCCCTGGGGGCCAGCACCTGCTGGCCCGCCTGGAAGTAGGCGGTGGAGAAGGCGACCTGCTTGATCCGGGCGCAGTTGATCGTCATCGTCCTGACGACGAGATCCACCGTGCCGTTCTCCAGCGCCCCGACCCGCTGATTGGTGGGGATGGCGCGGAAGATGATGGCGTCCGGATCGCCGAGTATGTCCTTCGCTATGGCCCGGGCCAGATCGATGTCGAAGCCTTCCAGACTGCCGGTGGCCGGGTCGCGGTAACCCCAGCGGTAGCTGTTCTGGTCGACACCGACGATCAGCTTCCTGTTCGTACGGGCCTTGATCTTCTCTATGGTGGCGCCGTCCTCGCCGGAGGCCGGGAGGCTGGCCTCCGGTTCCGTGCACTCGTCGGCCTTGGCGGGCATGGCCGTGGCGATCCGCTGTCCTGACTCCCCCGGCCCTTCGGCGACCGAGTGGGACAGCGGCAGCAGGGTGAGGGACGCCGTCAGCACGCAGGCGGCGGCCATGGCGGAGACACCGCCCCAGCCCCGGAGCCTGTCGAACGGGCGGAGCCCGCGGGACCGGCGGGGCCTGTCCATGGAAGTCATCCCTCCGCCTCTCACCGGTACTCCGAAAGCCTGCGGCCGATGCCCAGGATGGCGCCCACCGCACCGACCAGGGCCAGCACCCCGGCTCCGACCGCCAGTCCGGTCAGCGCACCCCGGCCGTCCGAGGCGGCCCGGGTGAACTCCCGCTGCTCCTGGACGAGCGCCTTGCGCAGCGCCGTGTCCACCTGGTCGAACGACTGCCCGGTGGATTCCTCGCTGCCGATGACCTTCTTCAGCGCGCCCTCGTAGTCACCGGCCTTGTCGGTCTTGCTGGCCGACGTGTGGCGCTCCCGCCACTGGGCGACCGAGGAGATCGCGTCGTCCACCGGCTTGCCGCCCGCGCTGTCGTCGGCGAGCTTCTTCGCCTCGCCGAGCGCGGTGCTGAGCTTGTCCATGCCCGTGTTGTAGTCCGTCTCGTACTTGTCGTTCTTACCGTCCGCCGTGAGGACGGCGCCCCGCGCCACCAGTGTCAGGTTCTCGTTGGCACGGGCCTTGAGGGAGTTGATCCGGGCGTCGTTGAGGACCTTCAGTGATTCCTGCCCGTGTACCTGAGCGGTATTCAGCTCGGCCCGCGCGACGGTCTGCCCGACGGCCAGCCACAGCAGCAGGACCGTGGCCGAGGCGGTCGCGGCCAGCAGGCCCTGGTTGAACACCCGGTTCGTCCGGAGGTAGTTGCGCCGCTGGGCCCAGAAGAGGCCGCCGAACGCCAGCACCCCCATCACCAGGGAGACGAACGGCCAGAGCCGCGCGTCGTCGTTGTCCCGGGCGAGCCGGTCCGTCTCCGCCGCGTACAGCTTCTCGGCCGCGGGCAGCAGTTCGTTGGCCATCTGCTGGTTCGCGTACCGCAGATAGGCGCCGCCCAGCGGCAGTCCCTGCCGGTTGTTGGCACGGGCGCGCTCGATCAGACCGGTGTAGCGGGGGAGCCCCTCGTTGAGCGTGGCGATCTGCCGGGCCGAGTCGCTGGAACTGTCCGTGTTGGCCGCGGCCTTGACCAGCAGCCCGGACGCCTTCTCGATGTCGTCCCGATAGCGCTGCTGCACCTTCGGCGGCTCCTGCGCGCCCGCCAGGAAGCCGCTCGCCGCGGCCGTGTCGGCGTCGGCCAGCGAGCGGTAGATGTCCGCCGCGTCCGCGCTCAGCGGCTGACTGTGGCTCACCACGTCGTCGGCGGCGGAGAACCGGTCGGCGGCCTCCCATGCCGTCACCGCCCCGAACGCCACGACCAGCAGCGCCAGTGCGGCCCCGATGATCCTCAGCCGGCCGGGCTCGGTCATCGCCGCCGCGCGCAGCCGCTCCGTGGTCTCGGTCCACGCGCTGTGGCGCGCGGGCGGCGGAGCCGGTGGCTGTACGGGCGGTTGCGCCGGCGCGTGCGTGGGCGCCGATGGTGGCGCGGGGCGCACATTCGGCGGGTAAGTCACGTGACCTCCCCCTCGGTCATTTGACGACGGCGGCCCGCCCCCGGCGGGTGGGGGACGAGTCCCAGGCCAGCAGTATGGCCGCAGGGACCGACAACTGCACAAGGCTTGACTGGATCTTCCTCCTGTCGCGCCCGCCGCGGCCGTCCGCTCTCCCCACCATGAATACGCCACTGACCCGTGATCGGTTCCCGATCACGGGTCTTCGTACGCGTTCGGATGAGCCGTCAGACGGCGGGAGGCACCAAGGTCGGAGGCACCGGGGGCGAACGCACCGGTGTTGGAGGCACCGGGGTCGGATCAGGCGTAGGACGCCCCCAGCCGGGCGTGCGCCTCGGCGCTCGCCCGTACCCGGTCCAGCCCCAGCAGAGCCGCGCCCAGCACCGGCGGCGCCGTCACGACCCTGGCGACCGCCTTGGGCGCCCTGGCCGCGAGCAGTTCCCCGATCCGGTCGTCGAGCCGCGGATGACGGGCCGCCAGCACACTGCCGCCCAGCAGCACCGGCGCCTCCTCGTCGAGCAGATCCAGCTTGCCGAGCGCGACCGTCGCCAGCGCGACGACCTCCTCGGCCAGCCGGTCCACCAGCGACCCGGCCACCGCGTCGCCCGCCGCACTCGTCGCGAACAGCACCGGCGTCAGCTCGTGCCGGCGGAGGAACGGGATGTGCCCCAGATGCAGCGCCTCTATCAGCTCGTACATCGACGCGAGACCGAAGTGCCCCGGCAGGGTCCGCACCAGCTCCGTCGGCTCACCGCGGCCGTCCTCCGCCCGCGCCGCGAACCACAGCGCCTCCTCCGCGAGACCCGAACCGCCGCCCCAGTCACCGGAGATCCGGCCGATCGCGGGGAAACGGGCGGTACGGCCGTCCGGCAGCATGCCCACACAGTTGATCCCCGCGCCGCAGACGACGGCGACGCCCCGCGGCTCCGCGCCGCTCGGCAGACCGGCCCGCAGGACCGCGAAGGTGTCGTTGCGTACCTCGGTGGTACGGCCCCAGCCGCGCGCCTGCACGGCCTCGGCCAGCTCCCGCTCCTCCACCGGGAGGTCGGCGTTGGCGAGACAGGCCGACACATGATCCGCGAAGTCCCGCTCCGGCAGCCCCGCGGCCGAGACGGCCTCGGCGACCGCCAGCGCCAGCGAGTCGATCGCCGCCTCGATCCCTACGACCGGCGGCTGGAAGCCGCCCCCGCGGGCCGTGCCGAGCACCGAACCGTCGGCGCCGATCACGGCCACATCGGTCTTGCTGTTCCCGGCGTCGACGGCGAGGACGCTCGCGCGCCCCGCCGCCGTACCGGCAGTGCTCACACCCACGCGAGATGCTCCCGGTTGTGCGAGATCAGCCGGTCGGTGAGCGCGTCCGCGTCCGCGTGCTGGCCGATCAGCGGGTGCGCCAGCAGCGCCTTGAAGACGCGGTCGCGGCCGCCGTGCAGCGCGGCCTCCAGCGCCAGGTCCTCGTACGCCGTGACATGCGCGATCAGGCCCGCGTACAGCGGGTCCAGCGCGTCCACCGCGAGCGGCACCGCACCCTCCGTGCCCACCCGGGCCTGGACCTCGATCACCGCGTCGTCCGCCAGGAACGGCAGGGTGCCGTTGTTGTACGTGTTGACGACCTGGACCGGGCTGCCGCCACCGCGCAGCAGCGACGCCGCCAGATCCACCGCGGCCTCCGAGTAGAAGGCGCCGCCGCGCTTGGACAGCAGCTCCGGCTTCTCGTCCAGCGCCGGGTCGCCGTACATCGCCAGCAGCTGCTTCTCCATCTCGGCCACCTCGGCGGCCCGGGACGGCTTGGTGCCCAGCTCCCGTACGACCTCGTCGTGCGCGTAGAAGTAGCGCAGGTAGTACGAGGGCACGACCCCGAGCCGGTCGAGCACCGAACGCGGCAGACGCAGCTCGTCCGCGAGCGCGTTGCCGTGCTCGGCCAGCAGCTTGGGCAGCACGTCGGCGCCGTCGGGACCACCGAGGCGCACCCCGCGCTCCCAGGTCAGGTGGTTCAGCCCCACATGCTCCAGGTACACCTCGGAGGGCGCGACCTCCAGCAGTTTCGCGAACTTGCGCTGGAAGCCGATCGCCACATTGCACAGGCCGACGGCCTTGTGGCCGGCCTGCAGCAGCGCCCGGGTCACGATGCCCACCGGGTTGGTGAAGTCGATGATCCAGGCGTCCGGGTTGGCCCGCCGGACCCGCTCCGCGATGTCGAGGACGACCGGGACCGTACGCAGCGCCTTGGCGAGGCCGCCGGCGCCCGTCGTCTCCTGTCCGACGCAGCCGCACTCCAGCGGCCAGGTCTCGTCCTGGTTGCGCGCGGCCTGTCCGCCGACCCGCAGCTGGAGCAGCACCGCCGAGGCGCCCGCGACGCCCGCGTCCACGTCGGAGGTGGTGGTGATACGACCGGGGTGTCCCTGCTTGGCGAAGATCCGCCGGGCCAGCCCGCCGACCAGGTCCAGCCGGTCGGCCGCGGGGTCGATCAGTACGAGTTCCTCGATCGGCAGAGTGTCCCTCAACCGTGCGAATCCGTCGATGAGTTCGGGTGTGTAGGTGGATCCTCCGCCTACGACAGCGAGCTTCATGGTTCTCAGCCCTTTACTCCGGTGAGCGTGACGCCTTCTACGAAGGCCTTTTGTGCGAAGAAGAAGACGATGATGACCGGCGCCATGACCAGCAGCGTCGCGGCCATGGTCAGGTTCCAGTTGACCGCGTGCGCGCTCTTGAAGGATTCCAGGCCGTAGCTCAGGGTCCAGGCGCCGGGGTTCTGCGCGGCGTAGATCTGCGGTCCGAAGTAGTCGTTCCAGCAGTAGAAGAACTGGAAGAGCGCGACGGCGGCGATGCCGGGCTTGGCCATCGGGACCACGATCTTGAGCAGGGTGCGCAGCTCACCACAGCCGTCGACCTTCGCCGACTCGATGTACTCCGAGGGAATGGTGAGCAGGAACTGCCGCAGCAGGAAGATCGAGTACGCGTCGCCGAACGCCATCGGGATGATCAGCGGCCACAGCGAGCCCGACAGGTGGAACTGCTGGGCCCAGACCAGGTACATCGGGATGATGATGACCTGCGGCGGCAGCATCATCGTCGAGATGACGAGGAGCATCGCCGTCCGGCGGCCGCGGAAGCGGAACTTGGCGAGCGCGTAGGCCACCGGCACTGACGAGCACACCGTGAAGACCGTGCCCAGGAGCGCGTACACCAGCGAGTTGCGCCACCAGGTGAGGAAGCCGGGCGTGTGGAACACCGTCGAGTAGTTCGACCAGTGCCACGAGGAGGGCCACAGCTCGCCGCTCAGCGCCTGCCCGTCACTCATCACCGAGGTGAGGAAGACGAACACGAACGGCAGGACGAAGAAGAGGGCCAGCGCGAGGGCCACGGAGTGGACGGCGATCCAGTTCAGCGCGCGCTTGCGGCGCTGTCTGGCGGCCTCGGGGCCGCTCGGGCGGCTCGGCGCCGCGGTGGCCGGCGGATTCAGGGTGGTGGTGGTCATCTCAGTCCTCCGCCGGGATGAGGCCGACGCTCTTGCGCATCAGCAGCAGGGTGACGGCCATGGCGATGGCGAAGAGCACGAGCGAGAGCACGCATGCCGCGCCGGTGTTGAAGTTCTGGAAGCCCAGTGAGTAGACGAGCTGCGGGACCGTCAGGGTGGAGTGGTCCGGGTAGCCGGGCTGGATCACCGTGCCGGGGCCGATGGAGACGCCGGAGGCGAGCTTTCCCGCGACCAGGGCCTGGGTGTAGTACTGCATCGTCTGTACGACCCCGGTGACGACGGCGAACAGCACGATCGGGGTGATCGCCGGCCAGGTGACGTAGCGGAACTTCGACCAGGCGCCCGCGCCGTCCAGATCGGCGGCCTCGTACTGCTCCTTGGACACGTCCAGCAGCGAGGCCATGAAGATGACCATCAGGTCGCCGATGCCCCACAGGGAGAGCAGCACCAGCGAGGGCTTCGACCAGCTCGGGTCGTTGAACCAGTTCGGGCCGTGGATGCCGATCCAGGCCAGCACCTCGTTGACCGGTCCCGTGGACGGGTTGAGGAGGAAGACGAAGGCGACGGTCGCGGCGACCGGCGGCGCCAGATACGGGATGTAGAAGGCGGTACGGAACAGTCCGACGCCCGACTTGATCTTCGTCACCAGCAGGCCGATGCCGAGGCCGAAGACCACGCGCAGCGCGACCATCACGACGACCAGCCACAGGGTGTTCCACAGCGCGGGGCCGAACAGCGGCATCTGTTCCAGCACGTACTTCCAGTTCCGCAGGCCCACGAAGGTGGGCGCCTTGATCTGGTTGTAGTGCATGAACGAGAAGTAGACGGTGGCGAGCAGCGGATAGGCGAAGAAGACCGAGAAGCCGACCAGCCAGGGGGACAGGAAGCCCAGGGTGCGCAGCCGCTGGCGGTTGCGCTTGCGGCGCAGCGGGGTGTTGCCGGGGGCCGGTTCGGCCCCGGCCCTGGCGGTGTCCGCCGAGGTGGAGAGTGACAGTGCCATGGCTCGGCTCCTCAGTTTTCCGACTGGAGGTTGTCGGCGTCGATCTGGTCGTCGAGTTCCTTCAGGGCCTTGTGGAGGTCGCGCGTCCTGCCCGATTCGACGGACTGCGAGAAGTCACCGAACGAGTTGATGTACTGGCCGCCGTTGTTGGACGGCGGGACCGCCTGGCTGTAGGGGTTCTGCGCGATCTTGAGGAACTGCCGGAAGGACGGGTCCGAGTCCAGGTCGGGTGACTCGAGCGCGGCGAACGTGGACGGCACGTTGTGGATCGCGTTCGCGAAGCTCACCACCGAGCCGGTGTCGATCGTCAGGAACTTCATCAGCTCCCACGCCGCGTTCTGGTGCTTGCTGCTGTGCGCGATACCGGCGACGGTGCCGGTCAGATAGCCGCGGCCGTACGTGTCGGCCTGGTCGTCGGGGACCGGCAGCGGCGCCACGGCCCAGTTGAATTTCGCCTTGGCGTCGTCGAGCATCAGCCCGCGCCACTCACCGTCCAGATGCATGGCGAGCTTGCCGGTCAGGAAGCCGTTCTGCGACGACATCTCGTCACCGAAGGTGCCGCGGAGCTTCTCCATGGCGCCGTAGCCGCCCTGCGCGTCGGAGAGGTCCTTCATCGCCGAGAAGAACTGCTCGGTCTTGGGCTCGTCGGCGAGCTGGGCCTTGCCGTCGGCGGTGAAGTACTTCGGGCCCCACTGAGCGAACATCCGGTCCGGGGCGTTCTGGTAGAGCTGGAAGTTCGGCATGAATCCGGCGCGCTTGAGCGAGCCGTCCTTGTTCCGCTCGGTCAGCTTGACCGCGTCGGCCTTCATCTCGGACATGGTGCGCGGCGGCCGGCTGATCCCGGCCGCGTCGAAGGCGTCCTTGTTGTAGTACATGCCGAACGCGTCGGCGAGCAGCGGCATCGCGCACTGGACGCCCTCGTACTGGGTGTAGTCCAGCAGGGTCTTCGGGAAGACCTTCGCCTTCTCGATCCCGCTCTTCTTCAGGAAGGGGTCGAGATCGGCCCACATGCCGGACGAGCAGTACTGGCCGACGTTGTTGGTGGTGAAGGAGGTGACCACGTCGGGCGCGCCGCTGCCACCGGCGCGCAGTGCCTGGTTGATCGTCTCGTCGCCGACATTGCCGGTGGAGACGACCTTGATGTTCGGGTGGAGTTTCTCGAAGCGGGCGATGTTCGCGTTGATCGCCTTCACCTCGCCGGCCGCCGACCAGCCGTGCCAGAACTTCAGCGTCACCGGCGCGGTCGGGTCGTCGGTGTTGCTGCCGGTGCTGGGATTGGCACAGCCGGCCAACAGCAGCGCGGCTGCGGCGAGTGCCGCGGACACGCAGGTGCGTATACGCCATCGCGCCATGGCGGACTTCCTTTACGGGGAGGGGACGGGGGAGGGGGTCGCGAGAGGGGAAGCAAGTGGCATAAAAGGGGCATGAGTGGGTGGGTGGTGGGTCGGGGGTGGGCTTGTGGGCCGGGCGGGGAGTCAGGTGCTGGGTGGGGTGCGGGGGTCAGGTGGTGTCGAAGACCGCGTCACGGGCGTGGGTGAGGGCGGTCCGCAGCGCTCCGGTCAGGATCGGGTCGCCGTCCAGATCGCTGATCCGCAGCAGCGGCCGGGGCAGCGCGAGCCCGGTCAGCTCGGCCTCGACCCGCTCGCGCAGCGCCTCGCCGCCGGCCTCGGCCACCGCTCCCGAGAGCACGACGAGTTCGGGGTCGACCACGGCGACCACGGCGGCGAGGCCGGTGGCCAGCATGCGGGCGACCTGGTCGCGTACGGCCTCGTCGGCGAGGGCCTTGGCCAGCGGCAGGCCGCCGGCCAGGTCCCGTACGGCGGGGGAGGAGACCTGGCTCTGGAAGCCGCCGCCCGCGTCGGGCCCCGCCCAGTCCCGCGCGCCGCCGCGGGCGAGCGGTGCGCCGGGCAGCGGCATGTAGCCGATCTCCCCGGCGCCGCCGGTGGCGCCCCGCAGCAGGGTGCCGTTCAGCACGATCGCGGCGCCGACACCCTCGTCGAGCCAGGCGAGCACGAAATCGTCGTGGTCCTGCGCGGCGCCCTCGTACTGCTCGGCGATGGCGGCGAGGTTCACATCGTTCTCGATGAAGACCCGGGTGCCGAGCACCTGGGCCAGATCGGCCTGGAGGGTGCGGGAGTGCCAGCCCGGCAGATGCGGCGCGTAGCGCAGCTGCCCCGTGTGCGGGTCGATCGCGCCCGGTGTGCCGATCACCGCGCAGTGCAGGTCCTCATGGCCGAGACCGGCCTCCCGCAGGGCGCCGTCCACGGCTTCCGAGACGAGCTGGGCGGTACGGTGGCGCACGTCCTCCGCGACGGCTTCCGCCTCGACCCGGCAGGTCCCGACCACCGTGCCGGTGATGTCGGCGACCACGGCGTCGATGCCGGTGGGCCCCGCGGAGAGCGCCACCACATGGGCGGCGGCCGGGTGCACCTCGTACAGCACGGCGTTGGGTCCTGGACGGCCGCTCTGGCTGCCGGTCGTACGGACCAGTCCCGCGGCCTCCAGCCGGGTCAGCAGCTGGGAGGCGGTGGGCTTGGAAAGGCCGGTCAGCTCACCGATCCTGGTGCGGGTGAGCGGACCGTGGGCGATGAGCAGATCGAGCGCGGCCCGGTCGTTCATGGCCCGCAGTACCCGCGGTGTCCCCGGCGACGGAGTGGATGATCCGGTCACGGTTCGGACGCCTGCCTTTCGACTGCTCGTTCTCCCGATGACACTGTTAGGAAAGTTTCCTATCGGGTTTCGAGGAAAGTAGGCCCGCCGTCAGGAAGCCGTCAATACCCTCCGACGCACGACACCCCCGAGGCAACCAAAGCGTTACCTGCGGGGGTGTGCGGGGCGACGGAGAGGACCGTGGCTGTTACCTGCCGGGGTGGGCCGGCGGGTACCTGCCGGGGTGTACCGGCGGTTACTTCGAGAGATTCTGGGGCGGGGCCAGCGGCGACGCCGCCAGGGACTGCGGAGAGGTGGGGCTCGCCAGGGCCGACGGCGCTGAGACGCCCGCCGCCGGGTCCGCCACGGGCGCCCCGTCCGTCGCGGGCAGGAGGCCGCCGACGATCCGGATGCCCGCCTCGTCGAACGCCTCCTTGATCCGCCAGCGCAGTTCGCGCTCCACGCTCAGCGCCTGACCCGGCATCGTCTTCGCCGAGAGCCGTACGGTCATCGAGTCCAGCAGGACGGAGTCCAGGCCGAGCACCTCGACCGGGCCCCACAGCTTCTCGCTCCAGGGGTCGTCCTTGGCCAGCTTCTCCGTGACCTGCGTGATGACCGCACGGACCTTCTCCAGGTCCTCGGACGGCCGGACCATCACATCGACCCCGGCGGTGGCCCAGCCCTGGCTGAGGTTGCCGATCCGCTTCACCTCGCCGTTGCGCACGTACCAGATCTCGCCGTTGTCACCGCGCAGCTTGGTGACGCGCAGGCCGACCTCGATCACCTCGCCGGAGGCCACCCCCGCGTCGATGGTGTCGCCGACGCCGTACTGGTCCTCCAGGATCATGAAGACACCGGAGAGGAAATCGGTGACGAGGTTGCGCGCGCCGAAGCCCAGCGCCACCCCCGCGACCCCCGCGGAGGCCAGCAGCGGGGCCAGGTTGATGTTCAGCGCCCCCAGCATCATCAGCGCCGCCGTGCCCAGGATCAGGAACGACGTGACCGAGCGGAGCACCGAGCCGATGGCCTCGGAGCGCTGACGGCGCCGCTCGGCGTTCACCAGCAGACCGCCGAGCGCGGTGCCCTCCACCGCCTGGACGCTGCGGTTCATCCGCTCGATCAGCTTGGTCAGGGCACGCCGGATCACATGACGCAGGACCAGCGCGATCACCATGATGAGCACGATGCGCAGGCCGACGCTCAGCCAGGTGGACCAGTTCTGCTCCACCCAGCCCGCGGCGTCGGTCGCCCGGTCCGCCGCCTCGTCGAGGGTGACGGGGTCGGACGGGGGGCCTGCGGCCGGCAGGGCGGACCAGGACACGACGGGAACCTCCGGATAGGGCAGGGCGGACCAACCACACTAACGGGGCAGTGCGCACGCTCCGGCGCTCCGTTCGGGGGAGAGACGATCCTCACGTGGGCCCCAGGCGGCCGCACAGGGGCCTGTACGCGGGGGAGAGCGCTCTGTGGTTGAAAACACTCCGAGCCCGTTACCCGGACGTGGTGGCGTTTCGACCAGGCATAAGGAGAGACTGGAGCAGATCGTCCCGGCGCGAGCCACGCGCCGCCGGCGTACAAGGAGGCATCCGTGCCGCATGTCCTGGTCCTCAACGCGTCGTACGAGCCGCTCGGCGTCGTACCGCTCCGCCGCGCGCTCGTCCTCGTCCTCGAGAACAAGGCCATCTGCCTCGAGGAATCCGGCGCCTTCATGCACAGCGCAACCCGTGTCGTTCCAGCACCCAGCGTCGTACGGCTGAAGCGCTTCGTACGGGTCCCCTACCGGGGGCCCGTTCCGTTGACCCGCCGTGCGCTCTTCGCCCGAGATGGCGGCCGCTGTATGTACTGCGGTGGCGTCGCAACCAGCGTCGACCACGTCATTCCGCGCAGCCGCGGCGGACAGCACGTGTGGGACAACGTGGTGGCGGCCTGCCGCCGCTGCAACCACGTCAAGGCCGACCGCCATCTGCTGGAGCTGGGGTGGCGGCTCAACCACCAGCCGGCCCCGCCGTCCGGGCTCGCCTGGCGGATCATCGGAACCGGACACCGGGATCCGCGCTGGCTGCCGTATCTGCAGCCGTACGGCGCGGACGACGCGATGGCCCGGATCGACGGCATTTCCGCCTGAGGGGGCGGGGGCGTGCCCACACCCCCGGCCCCGCGTCACTCCGCATCCCGGTTGCCGTGTCGCTCCGTACGCCCGGCCCCGCGTCACTCCGCGACCGCGTACGCCTCCACCGAGAACAGCGAGTAGCCGAACCGCGTGCCCCGCGCCTCGCCCTGGATCCGCACGAACCGGGTGTCCTTCGCGTCCATCCCGATCGCCTCGCGCCCGCCCCTGCCGTCCTTGACCGTCGCCGCCGTGCGCCACGTGGTCCCGTCCGAGGAGACCTGGATGCGGTAGCGGCTCGCGTACGCGTCCTGCCAGCGCAGCACCACCTGGCCGACCCGGGCAGGCCGCGCCAGCTCCAGCTGCCACCAGGCGCCGTCCTCGACCGGCGAGGACCACCGGCTGACCGGATCGCCGTCGACCACGGCGGACGCCGGGAAGTCGGGGGTCTCGTCACCGGAGGACGACGCGACGCCGGTACGGGCGAGGTCCGGGCCGCCGGTGCGCGGCGAGGCGCGGACCGTCAGGGTCCGCTCCTCCCCGGCGAAGGCGAGCGGCACCTCGTACGTCCCGGCCGGGGTGCCCGCGGGCACACTGACCTCGACGGGAACATTCGTACGAGCACCGCGCGGCACGGTCGTCTCCTTGGGCACCGTCACCCGGATGCCCGAAGGCGCCTTCGCGGTGAGTGTGCCTCGCACCTCACCGGGCCGCTGGGCCGCCAGCCGCGCCTCGACCTTCTGCGGCTTCCCGCCGATCTGGGCGTCCGCCTCGCCCCGCGTCAGATCGAGCCGGGCCCGCGGTTCGTCGGCGAACCAGGGCACGACATGGCGTACAGACGGCGCCGACCCGCCAGGACCCGCGACCCCCGAGCCGCTGCCGGGCCAGACGAGCCGTACCGCGTCGATCCGCAGCCCCCGCGCGTCCGACTGGGTCCAGCCGGACATCGAGAGCGGGCCCAGGGGGCGCCAGCCCGCGCCGGGGACATGGGCCTCGACGGTCGCGCCCGCGCCCGTGCCGGGCTCGGTCATCGTGTTCACCGCCTCGACGGGACGGGCCCGGCCGAGGCCGACGGTGTACGCCTGCGCGTCCTTGGTGACGTCCGCGCCCGCGGCGCGGTCCGCGCCCGTCCAGGTCGCCGATTCCGTGACGGCCCGGTCGAGGAAGGGATCGAGCACCCCCTTGCCGACCGTGACCTGGCTCGCCGCCGCGGCCTCGCGCAGCGGCTCCAGATCCAGTGAGGCCTGCCAGGCCGCCGCGCCGTCACCGCGTTCCTGGGCCCGCAGCATGTCGATGGCCAGCTCGCCCGCCCCGCCGTACCGCGCCAGCTGGTCGAGCCAGGGCCGCACCTCGTCGTCGAGCCGGCCGTCGGCGGCCCCGGCGAGCCGCCGCGGGGCCTCGCGCATCACCGTGAACGCGGCCCTGAGCCGGTCGGCGGCGGCGCTCCTGGCCTTGGCGTCCGTGGTCGTACGGGACCGCCAGAACGCCTCGAACAGCGGTTTCAGATAGGCCGACTCCGACGAATCGAGGATGGAGGACGCGTCATTGCCCGCCAGCGCGGTCAGCGCCTCGCGCGCCGCGGTGTCCTCGCCCGCGAGATCGTTTATGGCGGCCCGCCAGGACTCCTGCGGCTGGTATCCACGCGGATTCCAGGCGTAGTCGGCCGCGGTGAACAGCGGGATACGGGACGCCGACGCCTGCTCCATGGCGTTGGCGAGCAGCGCGACGGAGCCGGTGGCGACGGCCGGCTCCCGGCCGGTGTACGGGCCGAGGAAGATCCGGCCCTGCTCGTAGTCGTTGACCGGGTAGTTGTCCATCGTGACCAGCGGGTGCCGGAACGCGGCGCGCGCGCCCGCGAGCTCCCGGCCCGTGATGGTGCGCGGTACGACCCCGACGCCCGTCCACGCCACCTGTACGCGCCCGTCGAGCGCCCCCGCGAGCGCGTCGCGGTAGTCGGTCGAGCCGTCCTGGTAGTACTCGGTCGGCATCACGGTGAGGGGCTCGGCGCCGGCGTGCCGGTCCGCCAGATGGGCCGCCACCGCGTTCGCGACCCGGGCCTGTGCCTCGGCCGCCGCCCCGGGTCCTGAACCGAAGGTGTCCGCGTCCGCCGCGCAGTGCCACTCGCTGTAGCTGACGTCCTGGAACTGGAGCTGGAAGGCGCGCACGCCCAGCGCCCACATCGCGTCGATCTTGTGGGTGAGCGCCTTCAGGTCCTTGTCCGAGGTCATGCACATGGCCTGGGCGGGGGCCACGGCCCAGGCGAGGGTCACATGGTTGCGGCGGGCGCGCTCGGCCAGCTCACGGAAGTCCGCGCGCTGCGCGGCGGGATACGGGTCGCGCCAGCGCGCCTGCCGGTACGGGTCGTCGCCGGGCGCGTACAGATAGCGGTTCTGCTTGGTGCGCCCCATGAAGTCGAGCTGCGCGAGCCGCTCCTGATGGTCCCAGGGCTGTCCGTAGAAGCCCTCGGTCGTGCCCCGTACGGCCGTGCCGGGCCAGTCGCGTACGACAACACCGGGGACGGTGGGCCGGTCCTTCGGCGTGACGATCAGCTGGCGCAGGGTCTGCGCGGCGTGGAAGAGGCCGTCGGTACCGATGCCGTCCAGGGCGATGGTGTCACGGCCGGCGACGGCGCCCACGGCGATCCGGTAGCCGCCGGGCGGGAGATCGGCGCGTTGAGGTGCGCCGAGGGCGCGCAGCGCGTTCTGCGCGCCGGTGCCGCCGGCCAGTATGACCGGCCCGGTGCCGGAGGGTGCCGTTCCGGAGGGTGCGGCGGACGGGTGCACGGTACGGACTCCGGCCGCGCGCAGCAGGGCCGTCAGTTCCTGTACGGCGTACGGGTCGGCGCCCTCGCCCGCGACGACGGTCACCTCGTCCCCCAGGGAGACTGCCCGCCCGGCCGCCCGGATCGTGTGCGGCCGGGGCCAGACGGCGGGGACCGCCGTGCCGCCCTCGCGGTCCGGTGTGGTGGCCGCGGGAGAACCGGGCTCATTGGGTGCGGCCAGCGCGGCCGGTGCGGCGCCGAGTAGTCCACCGATCACGGCGACGACGACGGCGGTCGCGGTCCCTCTTCTGCGCCCGAGCTGCACGTCTTGCTCCCCTCGTGCTTCCTGGTCCCGCGGAGTCTCGCCAAGCACTATCGCCAAGTGGGCTCACCGAGCGGCATTGAGCCCACCACTCGCGTGGTGAAGGTGTCAATGCGCGTGGCCTTTGTGTCGCATTTGCCCGTTGTGATAGGCAGGGACCTTCAACTGCCGCACGGGGAACGGATCGTGACTCGACGCACGTTTACAGCACGGACGCGTCTGCGGCCGCGCCCGCTGGGTAGGGCTGTTGTGTCCTGTCCCCCGTCCTTTGGAGGCGCCGTCGTGGCCGCATCCGCGCAGCTTCTGCTTTCCGCACTCTCCAAACAGGCGCAGCTCGCCCCGCTGACGAGCGAGCCGCCCTTCGCCGACCTCGGTACGGGCCCCCTGACCAGCGAACCGCCGCTCGCCGACGCCGCCCCCCTGACCAGTGAGCCCCCGCTCGCCGACACCGCCCCGCTGACCAGCGAGCCGACCGCCCCCGGCACGGCCGGCGGCACGGAGTCCCCAGGAGTCTGAATGGGCCTGGCCAGGCTCGCCGAGCTGCACGGTGTCGCGACGTCGTACTCACCCGCCCCGGACGTCACCGTCCAGGTCCCGGACGACACGGTCGTCTCGGTGCTGGCCGCGCTGGGTGTCGACGCGTCCACCGCCCCGGCGGTGGACGACGCGCTGGGCCGCGCCGAGTCCGCCGCCGCGAGCCGCCTGCTGCCCCCGACGGTGGTGCTGTGGACCGCCGGGGACGGCGCACCCGAACTGCCGGCCCCGCTGGCCGCGCTCCCGCCCGGCACGACGCTCCGGGTCGAGACCGAACAAGGCGAGTCGTTGGACCTGCCGGCCGCCGGCCCCGCCGTGCAGGACCGGTCCGACCTGCCCGCCGAGCTGTCCGCGCCCGCGGAGCCCACCCCGCCCCCCGGGGCCGCCCCGCCCGGCAGGTATGCCCCCGCGTGGGCGCGGCTGCCCCTCGGCGTACACCAGTTGGCCGCCCGCGCCCCCGACGGGCGCACCGCCCGGGTCACGTTCGTCGTCGCGCCCGGCCGGCTGCCGCGGCCGCCCGCCCGTACCCACGGCTTTCTCGTACAGCTCTACTCCCTGCTCTCCACCCGCTCCTGGGGCATGGGCGACCTCGGGGATCTCGCCGAGCTGGCCACCTGGTCGGGGCGGTCCCTCGGGGCCGGCTTCGTCCAGATCAACCCGTTGCACGCCGCCGTACCGGGAACCCCCACCGACCCCTCGCCGTACCGCCCCTCCTCGCGCCGCTTCCCCGACCCGGTGCATCTGCGGATCGAGGCGGTGCCCGAGTACGCGTATGTCACAGGACCCGACCGGGCGCGGCTGGACGCGCTCGTGGAGAAGGCCGCGGTCCTGCGCGAATCCGTCCTCGGGGAGGGCGCGCTGATCGACCGTGACGCCGTATGGGCGCTCAAGCGCGCGGCCCTGGACATCCTCGACGCGGTTCCGCTCGGCCCCGGCCGCCGCGCCGAGTACTGGGACTTCCTGGCCGAGCAGGGCCGGGCCCTGGAGGACCACGCCACCTGGTACGCCCTGGCCGAGATGTACGGCCCGCGGTGGCGCGACTGGCCGGCCGGGCTGCGCGACCCGCGCTCCGCCGAGACGGCCGCGGCCCGGCGTGAGCTGCTCGACCGCGTCGACTTCCACTCCCGGCTGGCCTGGCTGACGGACGAGCAGCTGGCCGCCGCGTCCCGGGCGGCCGATGACGCCGGAATGCCCGTCGGGATCGTCCACGACCTCGCCGTTGGCGTGCATCCCGACGGCGCCGACGCCTGGGCGCAGCAGGACGCCTTCGCCGCCGGTATCTCGGTCGGCGCCCCACCGGACGCCTTCAACGCGCTCGGCCAGGACTGGGGCCTGCCGCCGTGGCGCCCCGATGTCCTGGCCGCGTCCGGCTACGCCCCGTACCGCGGACTGCTCAGGGGGCTGCTGCGGCATGCCGGGGCGCTGCGGATCGACCATGTGATGGGGCTGTTCCGGCTCTGGTGGGTACCGGAGGGACAGCCGCCCACCCGGGGAACGTATGTCCGATACGACGCGGAGGCGATGCTCGCCGTACTCGCCCTGGAGGCGCACCGCACGGACACCGTCGTCATAGGGGAGGACCTGGGCACGGTCGAGCCCGGCGTACGGGAAACGCTGGAACGGCGCGGGGTGCTCGGTACGTCCGTGCTCTGGTTCGAGCGCGACTGGCGGGGGACGGGGGCGCCGCTGGCGCCGGAGAGCTGGCGCGAGGGCTGCGTGGCCACCGCCACCACCCACGACCTTCCGTCCACCGCGGCGCGGCTCACCGGTGAGCATGTGGAGCTGCGCCACCGGCTGGGGCTGCTCACCCGGCCGCTGGAGGAGGAGCAGTCGGAGGAGCACGCGGAGGTCGCCGAGTGGCTCGACTGCCTCGCGCGCCTCGGGCTGCTGGCGGGCGGGGACGGTGACGAGGAGGAGGAGATCCGCGCGGTCTACCGCTTTCTGCTGCGCACCCCGGCGCGGATGGTCGGGGTCTGGCTGCCGGACGCGGTGGGCGACCGCAGGCCGCAGAACCTGCCGGGCACCTGGGACCAGTACCCCAACTGGCGACTGCCCGTCGCGGACGCCGAGGGCCGCCCGATGACGCTGGAGGAACTGGCCGCGTCGCCCCGGCTGCACGGTCTGATGGAGGTGCTGATGGAGCCGCCCGGGCCGCGAACGGCACCCCCGCGCGCGCGGCCGGCCTAGGCGTTCGCTACGTTTGCACCGTGGACAAGAAGAACGCTCTGCGCGCCGGCGCCCTGGCGGCCGGTACGACGCTGATGATGCTGCTCATGACGTCCCCGGCGCTCGCGCTCACCCGCGACGACGGCGACGACCCGGGCCCCGGCCTGAGTGTGGGCGAGACGCTCGGCCTGTACGTGGCGGCGCCGCTGGTGCTCTTCGCGATCATCGCGGGCCTGGTGATGGCGCTCGACAAGTCTGACAAGCGGGTCTGACCCGACCCGAACGAACGCGCTCCAAGGGCGCCGCCGCGGCACGACGTGCCGCGGCGGCGCCCTTGTGTGTGCGGGCGGCGTCCCTGCGGGGCTTGTTCCCCACCCCGCCCCTTCCCGTAACTGGTGGCAAGCCCCCAGCCCCCACACCCCGCCCCGGCGCCGCGCCGCCGAAGCTGCGAGGAATCGACCCCCCGCCGGGCCCGCACCCCGTCCGCCACCCGGCGTACCGAGCCGACTTGACACCTGTGCTGCCGGGGGCAGGGCACGCCGCCGGGGTGCGGGGGACCGGTCCCGCTGGGGCCGTGTAGCCGGGGTGGGTGCCCTGCGGGGCTTGTTCCCCACCCCGCCCCTTCCCGTAACTGGGGGCAGGCCCCCAGACCCCCCACGCCACGTGCCGCCCGGCACGAAGCGCGCGGCACGCCGCCGGGGGCGTGCCCCGGCCGCCGCGCGGCGCACCGAGCCGACTTGGCACCCGCGCTGCCAAGCGCGCGGTACGCCGTCGGGGTGCGGGGGGACCGGCCCCGCTGGGGCCGTGTAGCCGGCCCATGCGTCAGGGAGTGCGCGGTGTGCCGACGGGGGCGGGGTCGACCCCGCTGGGGTCGTGTGGCCCGCGCTTGCACGGGCTGTCTGGTGCGTCATGGGCCGCCCGGCCCCCGCGCTGCGAAGCGCGGGGTGCGCCGTCGGGGTGCGGGGGATCGGCCTCCGCCGGGCCCGTGTCCCGGCCGCCGCGCGGCGCACCGCGCGGGCAAGCACGAGGTACGCCGCCGGGGCGCGGGGGCTCGGCCCCGCTGGGGCCGAGCGGCCGGCTCGTGCGTCACGGGCCGGCCGGCCCTCTGCGCCGCGAAGCGCGCGGTGCGCCGGCGGGGGGCCGGGGGCTTGTCCCCGGTTGCGGGAAGGGGCGGGTAGGGGAACAAGCCCCGCAGGGGCCCCACCCGCCCCCGGACCGTTACGCCGTCGCGTCTGCCGCCTGGGCCTTCAGGGCGCGTTCGACGCCTGAGCGGGACTCCGAGATCAGGCGGCGCAGTGCCGCGTTCGGGCCCGCCGAGGCCAGCCACGCGTCCGTCGCGTCCAGGGTCGCCTGGGAGACCTGGAGCGCCGGGTAGAGGCCGATCGCGACCTGCTGCGCCATCTCGTGGGAGCGGGACTCCCAGACATCCGCCACCGCCGCGAAGTACTTCTCCGCGTACGGAGCCAGCAGTTCACGCTGGTCGGTCTGGACGAAGCCGCTGATCACCGCTTCCTGGAGCGCGTTCGGGAGCTTGTCGCCCTCCACCACCGAGGCCCACGCCTCCGCCTTGGCCTCCGCCGACGGACGGGCCGAGCGCGCCGCGCCCGCGTGGCGTTCGCCCGCCGCCGTCTTGTCGCGCTCGTACTCCGCCGCGATCTCCTCCTCGTCGTGCAGACCGACCGCGGCCAGCCGCTGGACGAACGCCCAGCGCAGCTCCGTGTCGACGGCGAGGCCTTCGATCGTGTCCGTACCGTCCAGCAGCCCCTGCAACAGGTCGAGCTGTTGCGGCGTACGCGCGGTCATGGCGAAGGCCCGCGCCCACGCCAGCTGATGGTCGCTGCCCGGCTCCGCCGCCCGCAGATGCGCCAGCGTGGCGTCCGTCCAACGGGTCAGACCCGCCTCGCGCCACTCGGGCGCCGCGTACAGGTCGAGCGCCAGCTTCACCTGGCGGTGCAGCGACTGCACCACACCGATGTCCGACTCCTTCGTGATCCCGGACAGCACCAGCGCCAGATAGTCCCGGGTCGCCAGCTCGCCGTCCCGCGTCATGTCCCACGCCGACGCCCAGCACAGCGCGCGCGGCAGCGACTCCGTGAAGTCCCCGAGGTGCTCGGTGACGACCCGCAGCGACTCCCCGTCGAGGCGGACCTTCGCGTACGACAGGTCGTCGTCGTTGAGCAGGATCACGGCCGGCCGCGGCGTGTTCGGCGGGAACGGCACCTCGGTGCTCTCCCCGTCCACGTCGAGCTCGATCCGGTTCGTACGGACCAGCTTGCCGTTCTCGTCCAGGTCGTAGCAGCCGATCGCGATCCGGTGCGGACGCAGGAGGGGCTCACCCTTCGCGCCCGCGGGCAGCGCCGGCGCCTCCTGCCGTACGGAGAACGAGGTCACGTGACCCGACTCGTCCAGCTCGATCTCCGGACGAAGGATATTGATGCCGGCCGTCTCCAGCCACGCCTTCGACCAGGTCTTCAGATCGCGCCCGGAGGTCTCCTCCAGCGCCCCCAGCAGGTCCGACAGCCGCGTGTTCCCGTACGCGTGCGCCTTGAAGTACGCCTGCACGCCCCGGAAGAACTCGTCCTGCCCGACATACGCGACCAGCTGCTTCAGCACGGACGCGCCCTTGGCGTACGTGATGCCGTCGAAGTTGACCAGCACATCGTCGAGGTCACGGATCTCGGCCATGATCGGGTGCGTCGAAGGAAGCTGGTCCTGGCGGTACGCCCACGTCTTCATGGAGTTGGCGAACGTGGTCCAGGAGTGCGGCCACCGGGAGCCCGGCGCGTACGCCAGGCACGCGACCGAGGTGTACGTGGCGAACGACTCGTTCAGCCACAGGTCGTTCCACCACTCCATGGTGACCAGGTCGCCGAACCACATGTGCGCCAGCTCGTGCAGGATCGTCTCGGCCCGCGTCTCGTACGCCGCGTCCGTCACCTTCGAGCGGAAGACGTACTGGTCGCGGATGGTCACCGCGCCCGCGTTCTCCATCGCGCCCGCGTTGAACTCCGGTACGAACAGCTGGTCGTACTTGGCGAACGGGTAGTCGTAGTCGAACTTCTCCTGGAACCAGTCGAAGCCCTGCCGCGTGACCTCGAAGATCGCGTCCGAGTCGAGGTATTCCGCGAGCGACGGACGGCAGTAGATGCCGAGCGGCACCGACTGCCCGTCCTTCTCGTACGAGCTGTGCACCGAGTGGTACGGGCCGACGATCAGCGCGGTGATGTACGAGGAGATGCGCGGGGTCGGGTCGAAGCTCCAGATGTTGTCCTTGGGCTCCGGCGTCGGCGAGTTGGAGACGACGGTCCAGCCCTCGGGGGCCCTCACGGTGAACTGGAAGGTCGCCTTCAGGTCCGGCTGCTCGAAGGACGCGAAGACGCGCCGCGCGTCCGGCACCTCGAACTGCGTGTACAGATACGCCTGCTGGTCGACCGGGTCGACGAAGCGGTGCAGCCCCTCGCCGGTGTTGGTGTACGCGCAGTCCGCGACGACCGTCAGGTCGTTCGGGCCCTCGAGCAGATGCGGCAGCGCGATCCGCGAGTCCCGGAAGACGGCGGCGACATCCAGCGACGTGCCGTTCAGCACGACCTCGTGCACGGCGGGCGCCACCAGGTCGATAAAGGTCTCCGCCCCGGCTTCCGTGCTCTCGAAGCGCACCGTGGTCACGGACCGGTAGGTGCCGCCCTCCTGCGCGCCGCTGAGATCGAGGTCGATCCCGTACGAGTCAACGGTGAGGAGGCGCGCACGCTGCTGCGCCTCTTCGCGGGTCAGATTAGTGCCAGGCACCCGGGTCATCTCCTCGGTTCGTGACGTTTGGGGCCATCCTTCCACGCGCACCCCGCCCGCTGCCCGTGAGTAACCGGCGACGCCCCGCCCCACCGCGAGGTCCGGAAACCGCCGGTCACGACGGCGGCGCGGCGGGAGCCTTGAGCCATGACGCACCACATCGCACGCCCCATCACCCCCGCCGCGCTCAAGGAGCTGCGTGCCACCGACGACGCCGGCTTCACCCGCACCCCGTTCACCGAGGCCGAAGGCGGCTCCCCGCTGCGCTGCTGTCTGCGGCCGAGCCGCACGGGTGAGCTGCTGCTCCTCGTCTCGTACGCCCCGCTGCGGCGCTGGGCCGCCGAGACCTGGGCCAGGCCGGGCGCGTACGACGAGCAGGGACCGGTCTTCATCCACGCCGAGGAGTGCGAGGGCCCGGCGCCGGACGCGACGGCGGCCGGTTATCCGTACGCGAGGCCGGGCGCGCTGCGCACCGTACGGCGCTACAACGCCGAAGGACACATCCTCGGCGGCCGGCTTCTGGAGCTCCCGGAGCTTCCGGAGGACGTCGACCAGGGCTTCGACGAGGCGTTCGCGGAGGCCTTCGCCGACCCCCGGGTCGCGCTGGTGCATGTACGGGCGGTGGAGTACGGCTGCTTCCAGTTCGAGGTACGCCGTGACTTCGAGGTACGCCGCGACTGACATGGCAGCGGGGCGGGACTCCCGTAAGGAAACCCGCCCCGCCGGTCGAGCGGTCGGCTCAGCCCTTCAGCTCGGCCGCGACCAGCTCCGCGATCTGGACGGCGTTGAGCGCGGCGCCCTTGCGGAGGTTGTCGTTGGAGAGGAACAGCGCGAGGCCGTTCTCCACGGTCTCGTCGTTACGGATCCGGCCCACGTACGAGGCGTCCTTGCCGGCGGCCTGGAGCGGGGTCGGGATCTCGGACAGCTCCACGCCCGGCGCGTCCTTCAGTAGCTCGTACGCGCGCGCCACGCTGATCGGACGCGTGAAACGGGCGTTGACCTGGAGCGAGTGGCCGGAGAAGACCGGCACCCGGACGCAGGTCCCGGAGACCTTGAGCTCCGGGATCTCCAGGATCTTGCGGGACTCGTTGCGGAGCTTCTGCTCCTCGTCGGTCTCGAACGAGCCGTCGTCCACGAGATTGCCCGCGAGCGGCACCACATTGAAGGCGATGGGGCGCTGGTAGACGCCGGGCTCCGGGAAGTCGACGGCCCCGCCGTCGTGGGTGAGCTTGTCGGCCTCGGCGACGACCTTCTGCGTCTGGCCGTGCAGCTCGGCGACGCCGGCGAGACCCGAGCCCGAGACGGCCTGGTAGGTGGTGGCGACCAGCGCGGTCAGCCCGGCCTCCTCGTGCAGCGGGCGCAGCACGGGCATGGCGGCCATCGTCGTGCAGTTCGGGTTGGCGATGATGCCCTTGGGACGGTTCTTGATCGCGTGCGCGTTGACCTCGGAGACCACCAGCGGGACCTCGGGGTCACGACGCCAGGCGGAGGAGTTGTCGATCACGACGGCGCCCTGCGCGGCGACCTTCTCGGCGAGCGCCTTCGAGGTGGCGCCGCCGGCGGAGAAGAGCGCGATGTCGAGTCCGGAGTAGTCGGCCGTGGACGCGTCCTCCACCGTGACCGGGGTGCCCTGCCACTCGATGGAGGAGCCCGCGGACCGGGCGGAGGCGAAGAGCCGCAGCTCAGTGACGGGGAAGTCCCGCTCGGCCAGGATCCTGAGCATGACTGTGCCGACCTGACCGGTGGCTCCGACGATTCCGACCTTCACGGGACTCCTCCGTACGTACGTGCGGCACGCTTGCCGCTCCATGATGCGTACCAGCATGCCCGCCTTGTCCAATCCGATGTCCGAAGGACGGGACGGTTCGGACGGGATGGTTCGGACGGGACGGCTGTGCTGGGTGACGAGTCTCAGTCGCGCGAGGCCCTGACTCCTCCTATGTTGATATCGCAGGATTTTTCGATGAACTCACCTATGGCGAAGCTTGCTTCGCGGGCGTCTTCTTTGTCCTCGGCGCGGTAGTGCTCGTACCAGTCGAGAAGGGAGGTGAATTCGTCATGGACACCTTCGGGTGCCAGCTCGCTCAGCTCCTCGAGGATGTGTCCTTTCTTGTCGTTGCTCAGGTCGTGCGAGTTCTGCAGGTCCAGCGGCATGGCCTCTTCGCAGAACTTTGCCTGGTCGGCCTTGTTCTGAAATTCATCCGCTGCTGCCAGCTGGAAGCCCGTGAAGCCGACGACGGCCGCGACGATGATCGTCGCAACGCCCACTCGCACTCTTGTGCGCGTGGACATCACGTGCCTGCCGCAATGGCGCTTATGTCATGCGAATCAAATTTGTAGTACGCGCTTCCGGTGTTACTGCGCATGCAGGAGTTGTTGTCGGTGTCGTTCGACGCGCTCCGATGGCCCAGGTCTCCCGTATGGCCGAATTCATGGCAGCCTATGACCAGCCAGGTCCAGTTGTCGTAACTGTTGGCCGTGTTGAACTGGATGGTGAGCACGTCGCAGGACGTGAAAAGCGCGTTCCAGTCCTTGCATCTCGTCTGGCCTGCCCAGGTGACGCCCCTGGTCGCGTAGTCGTGCACCTCGATGTCCCCGCCGCCCCATGAGGTGGTGATTACGCTGCGTTCAAGCTGGCTCTTTCCCCACTCCATGGCACTCTTGCCTTTTGCGGTCAGGGAAAAGCCCTTGACTGCCTGGTTCCTGTTGTCCGGGTCAAATCCTGAGTCATCGTGACCCGCGTAAGCCGGCGAACACAACGACGACGCAAGCAGGGCGCCAGAAGCGACTGCTACGGCAGCCCACCGTCTTCTTGCCATTATCATCTCCAGTTTCGCGAACGGCTTCGGTCGGAGCGGGTCAGGAGCCATCTTCGGTTCCCAGGTCGGGCTTGGTGGCGGAGGGGAACGGGTCTACGCCCTCGGAGACCCCTGGAATGGGGCTGTCATCGATGCCCGGAACGGGGGTTTCCCCGTAGCCCGACGGCGCCGGCACGGGCATGTCGGCCGCGTCCGGCCTGTCCTCCGGCGGGGTGTTCTTGTCGAAGAGGCGATTCAGGTACTGCGTCAGTCCCCAGGCGGAAAAGCTCTCCACGCTGTAGCTCAGTGCCGATCCCTCCTCGGCGGAAGACGTCAGCTCCTCGTTCGGGCCGATGTGCGCCCGCCCTTCCGTATTGATCACGCTCCAGCGATTCGTGCCTATGGGTTCCGCATAATTCAGGAAGAAGATGTACTCCTCACCGACTTCGCTCCAGGAGTAGTTATTGACCTGGTAGCCCTCGCCCTCGCTGTCCCATCCCCACTCTTCTACGACAATGGGATTGGGCCACGCGGCCAGCGAACCCGGCTTTTTGAGATCGTCGGTGACCGTCAGTGTCACGTCTCTGGCCTGAGTGGTGGGAGGCTCCTCTCCCGGGTCCGTGGGCTCGTCCGCACCGGTGATACGGCCGGGAGCGACGGAGGTCACCGTGGCGCGAACCACTTTGGCGGCAGTGACGGCCATTTGGCCGGCATCTTCGAATGCGACGGTCTCCATGGCATTGGCAATTCCTTCGGGCTGGGTGTCCCTGCCCCTCGGCTCGCTGTCCATCGACAGGGCCGCCCCGCTTGTCAAGGCAATTACGGCGGTCGACGAGACGGCCCAGACGGCCCATTTTCTTCGCGACATTCAGGAACTCTCCTTTGAAGGCGGGCGTGAATGCTGAGTAATTTTGGCATCAAAGGAGTAGACGCAGCAAGAATATAAAGTGAACTAAACGACCATCTGATGACATTTCAGTTAGTGGTGTAGGTCATGGCCAAGTAATGTTTGTGTCATTCTTTTTCCCAGACAGAGTGATGCCCCGGCCCCCCTCAGTGGGGGACCGGGGCATCACTTTGGTTCAGTTGCTGGTTTTGCTGATCTGGACGCTGCCGGTGCCCGCGGCTGTGCCGCGCGCGTTCAGCAGGCGTACATCGCCGAAGAACTGCCGGCCCTCGGGGGCCGCGCTGTTCACCACGACATCGGCCGAGACCTGCGCCGACGCGCCGCTGGCGAGCTTCACCGACTTTGTGTCGTCGACCTTGATGGAGCCGAGCGACGCCGAGAAGTAGACGTCGCGGTAGTCGAACTCCGTCGTCCCGGCCGGGACCGAGTAGCCGTCCACCGTCACCGTGTACGTACCGGCGGCGGGATTGGTGAGGCTGACCGATTCCTCGGAGTCACCGTCCGCGGACTGCCCCACGGTCACGCCGTCCTTGGCGACCAGGAGGTCGAGGTCGGCGCTGATGTCCGAAGGGTTGCCAATGGCGATGTCCAGGCGCTCGACGCCCGCACCGACAATGATCGTCGAGACGAGCTTCTGCCGGTGGGCGATCGTCTGCCGTTCGATCTTGGCCGAGCCGAGCGAGCCACCGCTGAGCTTGCCGTCGATGGCGGCGGCCTGGTTGGTGACCGTCCAGGTCACCGGCGTCGGCGTACCGATCTTCGCCTCGGGCAGCGTGGTGACCGCCGGGTCGAAGGTCGCGCCGAGCAGCGACACGTCCAGCGTGTACTTGTTGTCGAGCAGCGGCGACGTACGGCGCGACTCGACCTCGATCTCCCAGACGCCGGGAGCCGGGTCCACGTACGAACGCAGGTCCGGGCGGCAGGTGTTGCTCGGGTTCGAGTAGTTCGGGTAGCAGAAGATGGTCGAGCTGTCCTCGACCGGCAGACCGTACGGGTGGATGGAGATGAACCTGGTCTGGCTGTCCTTGGCGAGTCCGCCGAGCGCCACCTCCAGGGTCTTCGCACCCGGCGGCACCGTGAGGAAGTACGACTTCGAGCTGTTGCGCTGCACCGAGTCGGACGCCGTGAAGGCGTACGACGGCTTCGCGAGCTCCTTCGAGACGACCACGGTGGCGAGGATCTGCTTGTCCACACCCTCCGTACGACGGTCGTCCGCTTCCAGGATGGCGCTGTGCACGCCGGCCGTGCGGGGCCTGGCCTGGACCGTGACGGTCACCGGCTGGTTCAGCGGCAGCTTGACCTTGTCACTGCCGAGCAGCCGGAACGTGCCGTCGTTGTACTTCCAGTCCAGCCGGTGCTCCACCGCGCCCTTGGGGCCGGTGGTCCGGGTGATGGTGACGTCGTACGTCTTGCTCTTGCCGGCCTGGAGGCCGCCCTCACGGTCGTACAGACCCGTGCCGAAGCCGGGGGTCTTCAGGAACTCCTCGATCGCGGTGTCGACCGGGGCCTTGACCGCGTACTCGTGCGCGGTGGCGCCGTGCTCGATGGCCTTCCACGCGCCCACGACGTCGATCAGACCGGCGCCCTGCTCGTGTGCCTGGAGACCGGGGATCTTGTCGGCGCTGCTGGCGAGCGCCGTCCGCAGATTCGCCGGGGTGAGGTCGATGCGCTTCTGCTTGGCGGCGGAGAGGAGCAGCGCGCTCGCGCCGGTCGCCTGCGGGGAGGCCATCGAGGTGCCCTGGAGCATGGAGTAGCCGGGCGGCAGCGTGTAGCCCGCCTCGGCGACCGGGCCGCCGGGGTACCAGGTCTGGGTGCTGTTGATCGCCGCGCCGGGCGCGGTGATGGTCGGCTGGAAGCCGCCGTCCTCACGCGGGCCGCGGGCCGAGAACGGCAGCAGGCCGTACTTCGTCGTCACACCGGAGCCGTAGTTGGCGGCCCAGGTCTCCTTGGAGATGGAGGCGGCGACGGAGATGACCTTGTCCGCCACGGCGGGGTCGCTGATGGTGTTGGTGCCGGGGCCGTCGTTGCCCGCGGAGATCACCAGCTGGACACCGTAGGTGTCGATGAGCCGGGTGTAGAGCTCGGCGCGCGCGTTGTTGCCGTCGTTCAGCGCGGGCAGACCGCCGATGGACATGTTGACGATGTCGACGCCGCGGTTGGCGACCAGGTCGATCATGCCCTCGGTCAGCGCGATGTTGGTGCAGCCGCCGCTCCAGGTGCAGGCGCGGGAGGACACCAGCTTGGCGCCGGGGGCGGCGCCGTTCATCTTGCCGCCGAAGAGGCCGTTGGCGGCGGTGATGCCGGCGACGTGCGTGCCGTGCGCGCCCTCGATGACACCGACGCTGACGTAGTCGGACTTCGCACCGGCCGCGTTGTAGACGACGTCCTTGCGGATCTCGACGACGAACGGGATGCGCTCGACGATCTCGGTCGCCGGGTTGTCCGTACCGAAGTAACCGATCTGATAGCCGTCCTTGTACGGCTTCATCGCGGTGTCGTTCGTGAAGTCGCCGTCGCTGTTCAGGTCGACCCGGACGGTGCCGCTCGCCGGGTCGTAGAGCACGCCCCAGGCGTCGGTGGTGTCGCCGTCGCGGTTCAGGTCGCCGGCCATGTCACCGCCGGCGGTGACCCGTTCGGCGAAGGTGGTGAATTTGAACGCGCCCGCCGGGGCGGTCCAGGTCCGGCCGGCCGCCGTGAACGTCGGGCCGCTCGCGGCGCCGCTCATCTGAAGCCAGGTGCCGTCGCCGTCGGAGACCGGGTCCGTGGCCGTCACCCAGTCGGTGATCTTGCGCTCGCCGGTGGTGGTCTTCTGGAGCGCCGGGTGGCCCAGGTCGACCCCCGAGTCCAGGATGCCGATGGTGACCCCGCGGCCATCGGCCTTCGGGTGCTGCTTGACGAAGTCGACCGCACCGGTCTCGAAGGACGGGTTGTACGGGTTCTTCGCCGGGGTCCTGCTGCTCGGCGCCGGGTACTTCTCGGCGGCCGAGCCCTTCGAACCCTTGGCGTGAGCGACGGTGTCGGCCGCCGGGGTGGGGTCGTCCAGCTTGATCTCCTGCTTGAGATCGATGCCGTGGACGGAAGAGAGTTTCTGGGCCGCGTTGATCGCGGCATCCGCCTTGGCGGTGGGGAGCGTGGCCCGTACGTAGCCGACCTTGTCGTACGTCTTGCCGACCGTGGCGCCCTCGATGGCGTCCAGCTGGCCGGCGACCTGCTCGGTCGCACCGGGGGCGGTGGCGACCATCATGGTGATGCTCTTCTCACCCTCGGCCTTGGCCTTGGTGAGCAGGTCGGCATCGGCGGCCCCGAGCTTGTCGGAGGACGCCTTGATGGGGGCGGGGGCGGCCGGGTCGTCTGCGGCAGTCGCGGAGAACGCGGGCACCGCACCGGAGGCGATCAGCGCGGCCACCAGGCCGGCTGCCGCCGCGACCCTGGCCACGCGTCTCGGCCCGGATATGGAGCTCTCGGATTCGGAGGTCATCAGCATCCCTGAGTTGTGAAAGAGACAGTCCGGATTTCGGTACCGGATGACCGCTCAGCTTTGCCTAAGTGGCAGGGGTTTGTGGAGGGTTGTCAGGGTCGGGATTCGGTCATGGCGGACATCCGCCAGCGCGGCCGGTGCGCCACCGAGGACCAATCGGTCGATATCCGCGAAGTCCGGCACGTGCGGGCCCTCTCGGAGCGGCACGCGGCCGCCCACGCCGTCCGCATCGTGTGGTCCGGGAGAGAACTTCGGACGCGTTACGGGCGTCTGTCCGGCGACCGCATTAGCTGACAGGGGAGTTCACATGGCAGTACGTACGACTCGCTCGGCCCGCTCGGCCCTGGTCGCGTGGACGGGAGCGCTCGCGGCGGCGGCCGTCGCGAGCACCGCGCTCGTCAGCCCCGCCCGGGCCGTCCCGGCGGGCGAAGACGGAAGAACCGGCCACCGCGCCACGCAGCGGGCGCTCGACGCCGCCGTCGAGGAGGGGGTGCCCGGGGCGATGGCCCGGGTGCGGGACCGCGACGGCGGCTGGACCGGCGCCGCCGGGGTCGCGGACCTGACCACCGGCCGCGCGCGCCTGCCCCAGGACCGCTACCGCGTCGGCTCCCTCACCAAGACCTTCGTCGCCACAGTGCTCCTCCAGCTGTCGGCCGAGGGCCGTATCGGCCTGGACGACACCGTCGACGCGTGGCTGCCCGGGGTGGTGCGCGGCAACGGCCACGACGGGCGCACGGTCACCGTCCGCCAACTGCTGAACCACACCAGCGGGATCTACAACTACACCGCGGACCAGGAATTCCGGCAGCAGGTCGCCGGCGACGGCTTCTTCGAGCACCGGTACGACACCTGGCGGCCCCAGCGGCTGGTCGCGCTCGCCATGAGCCACCGGCCCGACTTCACCCCCGGCGCGAGCTGGAACTACTCCAACACCAACTACCTGCTCGCCGGGATGATCGTGGAGAAGGTGACCGGCCGCTCGTACGCCACGGAGATCGAGCGCCGCATCCTGCGCCCGCTGCGCCTGCGGGCCACCAGCGTGCCGGGCACCGATGCCCGGATGCCACGGCCTTCCGGCCGCGCCTACTCCACACTCCTCGACCCGGATCCGGCGGCGGCGCTCCATGACGTCACCGAGATCAATCCGACGGTCGCGGGCGCGTCCGGCGCGATGATCTCCAACTCCGCCGATCTGCAACGCTTCTACGGCGCGCTGCTCACGGGTGAGCTGCTGCCCGAGCGCCAGCTCAAGGAGATGATGACCACGGTCCCGCTGGGCGCGCAGCTGCCCGGCTATGGCTACGGCCTCGGTCTGATGTGGCAGAAACTGCCCTGTGGCACGGAGATCTGGGGCCACAGCGGCAGCATCCGCGGTTCCGCGTCGGTCGCCGCGACGACCGCGGACGGAGCCCACTCGCTCACCTTCACCTTCAACTCCGACGCGGCGGGCGACACCGCGAAGGTCGTCGAAGCCGAGTTCTGCGGCTGACAGCGCCTCATCTGGGCAGGACGGCCACATACGCCGCCGGATCACGGTCGTCCGCCGCCATCAGGGCCGTACGGACCACCGCTGCCTGCTGCTCCATCGACTCCCGCAGTTTCCTGGGCGTCAGGTGGACGACCGTGATGCCCAGCCGCTCCAGGTGCTCCCGCTTGCGGGCGCACTCCGACCACAGCTCGTCGTCCTCGGGCCGGCCGCCCTGCCGGGGCGTCCGGGTGTCCAGCTCGACGGCGACCGCCTGCTCCGGCCAGTAGGCGTCCACACCGCCCAGATGCGGTCCGTCCGGCAGCCGCAGATCGACGTTCCAGAACGGCTCGGCCAGTCCGTACGTCCGCACCATCTCGTACAGCCGTCCCTCGGACAGCGTCCGGCCCTCGGCGAGCAGCGCGTCCACCGCGTCCACCACGAACGGCCGGGTCAGCAGTCTGGCCTGGCTCAGCTCCCGTACCACCGCGGCCGGTTCGCAGTGCCCGCCGCGTACCGCCTCGGTCAGCAGCGCGCGTACGAGCGCCGCGTCCGACAGCTCGGCGACCGCGTCGGCCACCGCACGCGCCGCCGGCGCCACCGGCAGGCCGGTGATCTGCTCGGGCCGCGGCAGGGCGTGGGCGCGGATCAGCCGGGCGCATCCCGTGGACCGCAGCCGGCGGGTGCGCGGCACGAGCACATCGATCTGCTCCAGGGTGGCCAGCGGGGGAGTGGACGAGAATCCGTACAGCGCCAGCGCCGCCAGACCGGTGATCATCACCGCGCCGAACGCGACCGGGGCCGCGACCGGTGCCGCGACCGGGCCCGCGACCGGGGCCGGGGAGGCGGCCGGGGAAGCCGCCGGGGGCGTCGGCTGCGCAGGCGGCGCCGGCACGGACCGGGACGTGGCAGGGCCGGTCTGCTCCGGCATTTCCCCGCCGCCCTCCACGCTCGGCCGCCCCGCGTACAGCAGCGCCGCGTGCAGCCGCTCCTCGCTGGTCGGCGGCTCCGCGTGCAACAGAAAGACCCCCGGCAGCAGTTGCTGCCAGGGGCCACCGGCCCGGCACTGGGCGGCCGCCCGGCCGGCCGGTACGCCGTGCTCCCGCAGCTGCGCGAGCGAGAGCACCCGGCGCTGCACATCGTCGGAGAGATGACTGAGGGGGCGGGGGGACACCGGGGTGTTGTTGTTCATGTCCCGGGGTCTGCCCCTGCCCCGGCCGCTCTCAACCTCTGTTACACGTTCGTCGACAAAAGCGGACAAGCTCGCCCTAAAGTATGGGCGTTCGGCTGCCGATCAGTCAGCCATTCGGCCGTCGCCCGGATGGCTCAGCCGGCCGCCGCCCGGTCGCAGTCCTGCCCGCGCAGCGCCCGCGCCAGATCGTCCCCCGCCTCCAGCACGAGCCTGCGCAGCGCCGGAGCCGCGTCCGGGTGCGTACCGAGCCAGGACTCCGTCGCCTCCAGGGTGGACCGGTCGTCCTGGAGCCCCGGGAACAGGCCCCGCACCACAACCATGCCGATCTGGATCGAACGGTCCGCCCACACCCGCTCGATCACCTCGAAGTAGGTGGCGGCGTACGGCGCGAGCAGTCCCCGCTGACCCGGCTGGACGAAGCCCGAGATCGTCGCCTCGACCAGCGCGTTCGACAGCGCGTCCGACTCGACGACCTGCGCCCAGGCCTGCGCCTTGACCGCGGCGGACGGCCGGGCCGCCAGACAGCGCACCTGGTGGCGCTTGCCCGACGCCGTGTCGTCACGCGCCAGCTCCGCCCCGATCACGGACTCGTCCGCGATGCCGTGCGCGGCCAGCGGCTCCAGGAAGGCCCAGCGCAGCTCCTGGTCGACCTCAAGACCGTCGATCTTCGCCGTACCGTCCAGCAGCCCGTGCAGCAGCTGGAAGTCGGCGTCCCTCGACGCGACCGCCGCGAAGAAGCGGGCCCACGTCAGCTGGTGCTGGCCGCCGGGCTCGGCGGTCCGCAGCTCACGCAGCGCACCCTCGGCGAGCAGCCGCCCGCCCTCCTCGCGCCACTGCGGCGCCGCGTAGTGGGTGAGCGCCGACCGCGCCCAGGCGTGCAGCATCTGGAGCACACCGATGTCCGTCTCGCGGCCCGCGTGGGTGAGCACCAGAGCGATGAAGTCCCTGGCCGGCATGAGCGCGTCCCGCGTGAGGTTCCACAGCGCCGACCAGCACAGGGCGCGCGCGAGCGGGTCGGTGAGATCACCGAGACGCGCGCGCAGGGTGTCCAGCGAGCCCGTGTCGAAACGGATCTTGCAGTACGTCAGATCGTCATCATTGACGAGTACGAGCTCCGGCCGTTCGGCCCCGGCCAGCTCCGTCACGACCGTACGCGGCCCGGCGACGTCCGTCTCGGCCCGCGCGAACCGCTCCAGCGCGCCGTCGGGCGTGCGCCGGTACAGCCCGATGGCCACCCGGTGCGGGCGCAGTTCCGGGTGGGACTCGGGCGCGTCCTGCACCACGGCCAGCTCGGTGATCCGGTCCTGGGCGTCGTAGAGGACCTGCGGGGTGAGGGAGTTGACCCCGGCGGTCTGTAGCCAGGACCGCGACCAGCCCGTCATGTCCCGCCCGGACGTCTCCTCCAGTACGGAGAGCAGATCGCCCAGCCGGGTGTTCCCGTACGCGTGCCGCTTGAAGTAGCGCCGGGCGCCCTCCAGGAAGGCGTCCCTGCCGACGTACGCGACGAGCTGCTTCAGCACCGACGCGCCCTTGGCGTACGTGATGCCGTCGAAGTTCAGCTTGGCGTCCTCCAAATCACGGATGTCGGCCGTGATCGGGTGGGTGGACGGCAGCTGGTCGGCGCGGTAGGCCCAGGCCTTGCGGTTGTTGGCGAAGGTGATCCAGCCGTTGGTGAAGCGGGTGGCCTCCACCATCGAGAAGCACCCCATGAAGTCCGCGAAAGACTCCTTCAGCCACAGGTCGTCCCACCACTGCATGGTGACCAGGTCGCCGAACCACATGTGCGCCATCTCGTGCAGGATGACGTTCGCCCGGCGCTCGTACGACGCCTGCGTCACATTGCCGCGGAAGATGTACTCCTCGCGGAAGGTCACCAGGCCCGGGTTCTCCATCGCGCCCAAGTTGTACTCGGGCACGAAGGCCTGGTCGTACTTCCCGAAGGGGTACGGGTAGTCGAAGTGGTCGTGGAAGAAGTCCAGGCCCTGCTTGGTGATCAGGAAGACGTCGTCCGCGTCGAAGTGCCGGGCGAGCCCCTTGCGGCACATCGCGCCGAGCGGGATCTCCAGCACCGTGCCGTCGTCGAACGTACGGCGGTAGGAGTCCGTCACGTAGTGGTACGGCCCCGCCAGGACGGTCGTGATGTACGTCGAGATCGGCTTCGTCTCCGCGAAGTGCCACACCCCGTCGGTGAGCGTGCCCACGCCGTTGCTCCAGGCCTGCCAGCCCTCCGGCGCGGTCACCTGGAAGGTGTACGGGGCCTTGAGGTCCGGCTGCTCGAAGTTGGCGAAGACGCGGCGGGCGTCGGCCGGCTCGTACTGCGTGTAGAGGTAGACCTCGCCGTCCTCCGGGTCGACGAAGCGGTGCATGCCCTCGCCGGTACGGCTGTACGCGCACTGCGCGTCCACGACCAGCACGTTCTCCGCCTGGAGGCCGTCCAGCGCGATTCGCGAGCCGTCGAACACCGCGGCGGGGTCCAGCTCCCGCCCGTTCAGCGTCACCGCGGTCACGCTCGGCGCGATCAGGTCGGCGAAGGTGGCCGCCCCCGGCTCCGTGGCGCGGAACCGGATCGTCGTCAGCGAGCGGAAGGTCCGCGGCCCGTCCGGCGCCTCACCCACGGCCGAGCGCAGGTCGAGGGCGATCTCGTACCTGTCTACGGACAGCAGGCCCGCCCGCTCGCCCGCCTCGTCACGGGACAGATTCTCACCGGGCACGGTCACTCCTTCGGCTTGCCTTGTGGCTCGTTCGAAACCCGAACGATCCTCGCATGTGCCACTGACGTACGGCATCAGGGAATGCCGTCGGCGGTCCGTGACGTTGCTCCGGGCAGGTGCGTCCGCAGCTCGTCGTCCGCAGCCCGTAATGAGGAGAGTCATGTCCGAGAAGACCCCCGTCGACTTCTGGTTCGACCCGCTGTGCCCCTGGGCGTGGATGACGTCCCGCTGGGTCCTCGAAGTGGAGAAGGTCCGCGACATCGAGGTGCGCTGGCATGTGATGAGCCTGGCCGTCCTCAATGAGCCCCGGATCGACGAGCTGCCCGAGGAATACCGCGACATGCTCGCGAACAAGGCCTGGGGCCCGGTCCGGGTGGTCATCGCCGCCCAGCAGAAGTACGGCGACGAGGTCGTCGGCAAGCTGTACACCGCGCTCGGCACCCACTTCCACAACCAGGGCGAGGGCCCGACGCGCGAGGCGATCTCCGCCGCCCTGGACGAGGTCGGACTGCCCGCGGACCTGATCGACTACGTCGACTCCGACGCGTACGACACCGAGCTGCGCGCCTCCCACAAGGAGGGCATCGACAAGGTCGGCCAGGAGGTCGGCACCCCGGTCATCGCCGTCCCGGGCGCGGACGGCGAGCAGATCGCCTTCTTCGGCCCGGTCGTCACCCCGGCGCCCAAGGGCGAAGAGGCGGCGAAGCTCTGGGACGGCACGCTGATGGTCGCGTCGATACCCGGTTTCTACGAGATCAAGCGGACCCGCACCCAGGGCCCCATCTTCGACTGACCGAGGCTCCGGCTTCGAGTGGCTGACAGTTCGAGTGGCTGACAGAAGGACCCCCGCGAGTCATGTCCTCGCGGGGGTCCTTCGTCATTCCGCCCGCACGTGAAGGGTGAGAAGACGATCACGAGCAGGACGTGTGGCGGTCCCTTGTAGCGGTGCCTTCCTACGGAGCGAGCAGCAGATTGTTCGCCCGCTCCTTGGCGGAGGCGTAGCGCTTGGCGACGTCCTGCCAGTTGACGACCTCCCACATCGCGTCGATGAAGTCCACCTTCTGGTTCTTGTACTGGAGATAGAAGGCGTGCTCCCAGGCGTCGAAGACCAGGATCGGGACCGAGCCCTGGCCGACGTTGCCCTGGTGGTCGTAGACCTGCTCGACGATCAGCCGGGCGCTCACCGGCTCGTACGCGAGGACACCCCAGCCCGAGCCCTGGGTGGTCGCGGCAGCCTTGGTCAGCTGCGACTTGAAGCCGGTGAAGGAGCCGAAGGACGCGGCGATGGCGTCCGCCAGCTCGCCCACACCGTCCGCAGCCAGCGGCTCGCCGCCCCCGTCCCCGGTCATGTTGTGCCAGTAGATCGAGTGCAGGATGTGGCCGGAGAGATGGAACGCGAGGCTCTTCTCCAGGCCGTTGATCGCGCCCCAGGACTCCTTGTCGCGCGCTTCCGCGAGCTGGTCGAGGGTGTCGTTGGCGCCCTTGACGTAGGCCGCGTGGTGCTTGTCGTGGTGCAGCTCGATGATCTGCGGGTTGATAACCGGTTCGAGCGCCGCGTAGTCGTAAGGAAGTTCAGGAAGCGTGTACGTGGCCATGTGTCCGAGCCCTCCGGCCTCTTGTTGCACATCTTATGCAAGTGCACGCTAACAGCAAGAGGGCGGCCGTGCTCCTCATGACACCCCGCCCCATGTGCCACCCCCGACAACGCCCTGACCTCCGGTTTGTGGGCGACTGACGGTGATCCGGGCCGGTGTGGTGGGCTAACGTCGGGCTGTCCCGAATTGCCCTCTCTACCCGCGGAGACCCCATGAGTACTGCTGCCGCAGCCCCTCGTACCGGAGCGGTCCTCGCCGATCTGCTGCCCGCCACCCGCACCCGGGACATAGCCCTGGTCGTCGGCGGCGCCGTGCTTACCGGCCTCGCGGCGCAGCTCTCCGTACCCGTCCCCGGCTCCCCGGTGCCGGTCACCGGCCAGACCTTCGCCGCGCTGCTCGTCGGCACCGCGCTCGGCGCCCGCCGCGGCTTCCTGTCCCTCGCCGTCTACACCCTGGTCGGCATGGTCGGGATGCCGTGGTTCTCCGCGGGATCCTCAGGACCCGGCGGCGCCTCCTTCGGCTATGTCCTCGGCATGCTGCTCGCCGCCACGGTGGTGGGCGCGCTGGCCCGCCGCGGCGGCGACCGTTCCGTACCGCGCACGGCGGGCACGATGGTGCTGGGCTCCGTGGTCATCTACGCGGTCGGCGTCCCCTACTTGGCGGTGGCCACCGGAATGTCGCTGAGCGCCGCGGTCACCGCCGGCCTGGTGCCCTTCCTCCTGGGCGACGCCCTCAAGGCGGCCCTTGCGATGGGCGCACTGCCCGCCGCCTGGAAGCTCGTCGGCCGCCGCGGCTGATGCCGTCGTCCCTGGTGAAAGCGTCCGGACATGCGTGCCGGACATGCGTGAGGCTCCCCGTTTCGCCCGGTGGGGGTCCACCCGGTGCGTACGGAGAGCCTCACGGCGCCACCTGACGGCTTCGGTCAGGTATTGATCTCGTCCCGTGCCGCCCCTACGGGGATCTCGTCGGGGATGTCGCTCGCCGTCCGCCGCTGCCGCGCCTCGCGCACCAGCGCGATGGCGATCACGACCGCCGCCACCAGCAGCGACAGCAGCACCTGCTCCCGCCCGGTGTCATCGGTGAGCATGTAGACCAGGACGAACGAGATCATCGCGATCGTCGCCCAGGTCAGATACGGGAAGAGCCACATCCGTACGACCAGCTTCTCCGGCGCCTCGCGCAGGATGATCCCGCGCATCCGCAGCTGCGTGAAGCAGATGACCAGCCAGACGAACAGCGCCACGGCGCCCGACGAGTTCAGCAGGAACGCGAAGACCGTGTCCGGCCACTTGTAGTTGAAGAAGACGGCGACGAAGCCGAAGAGGACGGACGACAGGATCGCGGCCCGCGGCACACCCCGCGCGTTCGTCCGCGCGAAGGCCCTGGGCGCGTCCCCGCGCCGGCCGAGCGAGAAGGCCATCCGCGACGCGGTGTAGAGGCCGGAGTTCAGACAGGACAGGACGGCCGTCAGCACGATGACGTTCATGATCTGTCCGGCGTGCGGGATCCCGATCGAGTTCAGGGCCGCGACGTACGAGCCGTCCTTGGCGATCGACGGGTCGTTCCAGGGGAGCAGCGTCAGCACGATGAAGATCGAGCCCAGGTAGAAGACGGCGATCCGCCAGATCACACTGTTGGTGGCCTTGGCGACGGCCCGCTGCGGGTTCGAGGACTCCCCGGCGGCGAGCGTGACGATCTCGCTGCCCATGAAGGAGAAGACAACCATCAGCACACCGGTCAGGATCGCGCCCGGTCCCTTGGGCAGGAATCCGCCGGAGTCGGTGAGATGCGCGAAGCCGGCGCCCGGGTTGTCGGAGCCCGGCAGCACGCCGAAGACGGCGAGCAGGCCGATGACGACGAACGCCGCGATGGCCACCACCTTGATGCCGGCGAACCAGAACTCGAACTCGCCGTACGACGCCACGGACGCGAGGTTCGTCGCGGTCAGGACGACCATCACGATCAGCGCCCACGCCCACTGCGGCACGGCCGGTACCCAGCCCTCCAGGATCACCGCGCCCGCGGTCGCCTCGACCGCGAGGACGACCACCCAGAAGAACCAGTAGAGCCAGCCGATCGAGAATCCGGCCCATCGGCCCAGCGCACGGTCCGCGTAGGCCGAGAAGGACCCGGACGTGGGCTGCGCCGCGGCCATCTCGCCCAGCATCCGCATCACGAGCACGACCATCAGGCCGACCAGTGCGTACGACAGCAGGATGGCGGGGCCCGCGGCGGCGATGCCCGATCCGGAACCGACGAACAGCCCGGCGCCGATCACACCACCGATCGCGATCATGGACAGATGGCGGTTCTTGAGCCCGGCCTGAAGGCCGTCGGGGGACTGCGGATTCCCAGGTACGCCGGGGTCTCCGCCTTCCTTAGTGGGGGTAGGAAGGGAGGTCATGCAGGAATCCTTACATCCGCGACGAGCTCGGCTGATGAGCCCCCGCATTTAAACGCCAGGCCGCCCACGGCGGAAGGGCCTGCTTCGAATACTGGTGAAACACCGGTGGCCCCGATGCGGAGCCCCGACCCGCTGACCGCTACCCGGCGACGCGCGTGCCACACTTCGGTCCATGCGCGTGTATCTCGGTTCCGACCATGCCGGCTTCGAACTCAAGAACCATCTGGTCGAGTGGCTCACGGCCCACGGCTACGAGCCCGTCGACTGCGGGCCCCACATCTATGACGCCCAGGACGACTACCCCCCGTTCTGCCTCCGCGCCGCTGAGCGGACGGCCGCGGACCCCGGCAGCCTCGGCGTCGTGATCGGCGGTTCCGGCAACGGCGAGCAGATCGCCGCGAACAAGGTCAAGGGTGTACGGGCCGTCCTCGCCTGGAGTGAGGAGACGGCGGAGCTCGGCCGCGAGCACAACAACGCGAACGTCATCTCCGTCGGCGGCCGGATGCACACCCGCGAGGAGGCCGTCTCCTTCATCGAGGTCTTCCTGAAGACGCCGTACTCCGGCGCGGAGCGTCACTCACGCCGTATCGAGATGCTCACGGACTACGAGGCGACCCACGAGCTGCCGCCCATTCCGGCGCACCACCCGCAGCAGGACTGACCGACCGGATCGCACCGCACGTCCGTGCCGCCGGGCCCGCCCGGCGGCACAGCTGTGATTTCAGGGAGACACCGTGCCCGAGGGGCATACGATCCACCGCCTCGCCGCGGACCACCACGACCGCTTCGCCGGCCGGCCGGTACGGGTCAGCAGCCCGCAGGGCAAGTTCTCCGGCAGCGCCGTCCTCCTCGACGGACGGGTGCTGGCCGAGACCGAGGCCCACGGCAAGCACCTCCTGCTCGGCTTCGGAGACTCCGGCTGGATCCATATCCACCTCGGCCTCTTCGGCAAGGTCGGCTTCGGCGACGCACCGGCCCCGCCGCCCACGGACACGGTCCGGCTGCGGCTCGCCTCGGGCACGGCGTACATGGATCTGCGCGGCCCCACCACCTGCGCCCTGATCACCGACCCGGAGAAGCAGGCGATACACGAGCGCCTGGGCCAGGACCCGCTGCGCCCCGAGGACGACGGCGAGCAGGCCTGGGCGCGGATCTCCCGCTCCCGTACGACCATCGCCGCGCTGCTCATGGACCAGAAGGTCATCGCGGGCGTCGGCAATGTCTACCGCGCCGAAGTCCTCTTCCGGCACGGCATCGATCCCTACCGCGCGGGCAAGGACCTCACCCGCCGCGAGTGGGACGCGATCTGGGCGGATCTGGTGGCCCTGATGCGCGAGGGCGTACGGAACAACCGCATCGACACCGTCCGTCCCGAGCACACCCCCGAGGAGATGGGCCGTCCGCCGCGCGTCGACGACCACGGCGGCGAGGTCTATGTCTACCGCCGGGCCGCCATGCCCTGCCATCTGTGCGGCGCCGAGATCCGCACCGCGCCCCTCGCCGCCCGCAACCTGTTCTGGTGCCCCGGCTGCCAGCGCCGCTAAGGCCCTTTCCCGGGGGTCAGTTGGTGCGCACGATCACTCCGACGACAGTTCCTTGACACGGATGTGATCGGCGGGGGCGGGTTCGGGTTTGGGTTCGATGTGACGAGTCTCCTTGGCCAGGGCCACCGTGACCGCCGTGAGCCCGCTCATCAGGGCGATGAAGACCACGACGCCGGTGACGCTGTGGTCGAACCAGAGCAGCAGTGACGCGGCGAGGAGCGGTGCGAGCCCCCCGGTGAGGACCGTGCCGATGTTGTTCGCGACGCCCACCGCGCTGAATCGCACGGTGGTGTCGAAGAGTTCCGCGAAGAACGCGGGCTGTGAGCCGAGGATCGCGGACTGCCCGATGCCCAGCGTGACCAGCAGGGCCAGCCAGATCTCCCAGGTCTGTCCGCCGTCGATCAGTTTGAAGAACGGCCAGGCGGAGGCGAGGAGTACCAGCGCCCCGCCGATCGAGACGGGCCGGCGCCCGACGCGGTCGGAGAGGGCGCCGAAAGCCGGCACCGTCACGAGTTTCACGGCCGCCGCGAGGGCGATGCCGCTGAGCAGTGCCGAGGTGGGCAGGCCGCGGTCCTCGGCGTACGTCACCGAGAAGGTGCCGAAGATGTAGTACCCGGCGTTCTCGCCCGCACCGGCGCAGATGACGATCACCATCTGCTTCGGGTAGCGGCGCCACGCCTCCACGACGCGGCTCTGCGCGATCCGTTCACGCGGTGAGCGGCGCTCTTCGTTCACCGTGACGCCCGCCCGCTTGAACTCCGCGGTCTCCTCGAGCGAGCGGCGCACCCACAGTCCGAAGAAGGTCAGCACGGCGCTGGCCAGGAAGGGCAACCGCCACCCCCACGAGAGGAAGGCGTCCTCCGACAGCAGGCCGGTGGCGAGAGCGAAGGCCCCGGTGGACAGCAGTGTTCCCGTACCGGTGCCGATCGCGGGCAGCGACGTGAGGAAGCCACGCCACTTGGGCGGCGCGTTCTCGAAGAGAATGATCAGCGCACCGGTCTTCTCGCCGCCGGCCGCGAAGCCCTGCACGAAGCGCAGCGCCGTGAGCAGGACGGGGGCGGCCACACCTATCTGGCCATAGGTCGGCAGCAGTCCGATCGCCGTCGTCGCCAGGCCCATCAGCAGCAGCGTCACGACCAGGACATGCTTGCGTCCCTTCGTGTCGCCCTTCTCGCCGAAGTACGCGCCGCCGAGCGGCCGTGCGAGAAAGCCGATGGCGAAGGTGCCGTACGCCAGGACCGTGCCGACCAGCGGATCGCTGTCGGGGAAGTAGACCTTGTTGAAGACCAGGGCTGCCGCGGTGCCGTAGAGGGCGAAGTCGTACCACTCCACGGTGGTGCCGAAGACCGCCGCGAGAGCGACCTTCGGCTGGAACAGCGGTCTTTTGCTTGGCACTTCGCTCACGGAACTCATCGGGGGACTCCTTCGTCACCTTCGGGCCAACCACCCAGTACCATCAGGTGGTTCTCTTGTGCTGCAGAATGGTTCGGTGATGTTATGGAGGTGCCCACCCCCTGGCAAGGGGTCGGCGGCGACCTTTTCTCATGACTCTCGACCGCAGGAGGACCCCATGCCCGAGCCCGACGCGGGCGGCGTCCGCAGTGTGCAGCGCGCTGTGGAGCTGCTCGCGCTGTACGACGCCGAGCACCCCAGCCGTACCGTTCGCGAGCTGGTCGACGCGACCGGTCTCGCCAAAACGACCGTCGTACGGCTCGTCCACACCCTGGAGCAGTGCGGTCTGCTGTGGAGCCGCAGCGACGGCCGGACGGTCCCGGGGCCCGGCCTGCTCCGCTGGGCGGAACTGGCCCGCACCACCTGGCAACTGCCCGAGTCCGCTCTCGCGCTGCTGAAGGAGCTGAGCGTGGTGAGCGGTGGCGAGGCGGTGCACCTGTACGTCCTCCAGCAGGGCGCCCGTGTCTGCGTCGCCCGGCACGAGGGCACCCGCACGCTGCGGCACGTGGTGCGTGTGGGGGAGGAGATGCCCCTGTGGTCAGGCGCGTCGAGCCATGTCCTGCTCTCCCGTGCCGAACGCGCCGATGTCGAGGCGGTCGCGGCCGCGGCCCCGCACGAGGACTGGCCGCGCGTTCTCTGGGAGCGGGCGCAGCGGGCGGCGGTCAACGGCTGGTCCGTCAGCCACGGAGAGCGTGAGGCGGGCGTATCGGGCGTGGCCGCGCCCGTATTCGACAGGGCCGGCCGGGTGGCCGCCGCCATCGCGCTGGGCGGCCCCACCGCCCGCTTCACCGAGCAGGCTGTCGCCGCGTTCTCCGGGCCCCTTGTCGAGGCGGCCCGCGCGCTCACCGCGCTCGACTGCGTGGGGGGTGCGTCCCATTGAGCACCCCCGGCCCCCTCCTCGACGGCATACGCGTCCTCGACCTGACCAACGTGCTCGCGGGCCCCTTCGCCGGCTATCAACTCGCCCTCCAGGGCGCGGACGTCCTCAAGATCGAGATACCCGAATCGGGCGATCTGGCGCGGCAGCTGGGCGCCGACCGGGAGCTGAGTGACAACCTCCTCGGAGCGTCCTTCCTCGCCCAGAACGCGGGCAAGCGGTCCCTCACGCTGAATCTGAAGGACCAGGCCGGCCGCGAGGCGCTGTTGCGTGCCGTACGCGCGTCGGACGTACTGGTCGAGAATTTCCGGCCCGGAGTGATGGACCGCCTCGGCGTCGGCTGGGACGTGCTGCGCACCGAGAACCCGGGGCTGGTCTACTGCGCCATCTCCGGCTTCGGGCAGACCGGACCGATGCGCGCCCGCCCCGCGTACGACCAGATCGTGCAGGGCCTGAGCGGCATGATGAGCGTCACCGGCACACCGGAGGCCGCACCGCTGCGCGCCGGGTTCCCGGTCGCGGACACACTCGGCGGCATGGCCGCCGCCTACGCCATCGCGGCCGCGCTGGTACGCCGAGGCCGCAGCGGCGAGGGCGCGTTCCTCGACGTGTCGATGCTGGAGGCCGCTCTCACCGCGATGGGCTGGGTCACCTCCAACTACCTCATCACGGGCCGCAGTCCGCAGCCGATGGGCAACGAGAACTTCACCGCGGCCCCGTCCGGAACCTTCCGCACCGCGGACGGGCACCTCAACATCGCGGCCAACCGGCAGCAGCAGTTCGCCACTCTGTGCCGTCTGATCGGCCGGGAGGAATTGATCGAGGACGCGCGCTTCAGTCATCCCGCCGACCGCAAGGCGCACCGCGAGCAGCTGCGTGCCGAGGTGGAAGAAGGGCTGGCGCTGCGGACCGCCAAGGAGTGGGAGGACGTCCTTTCCGACGCGGGTGTCCCCGCGGCCCGGGTGCTCTCGGTGCCCGACGCGCTGGAGCTGGAGCAGCTGGCGGCCCGGGATTTCATCCGCAGACTGCCGTTCCCCGGTGGACGGGAACGGGCGCTGGCCGTACTGGGTAGTCCCGTCCGGGTGGACGGCGAGGCGGTCGGCCCGGCGTCGCCACCGCCGCTGCTCGGCCAGCACACCGACGAGGTACTGGGCGAGCTCGGCTACGGGAAAAGGGAGATCGACGACTTGAGGAAGCGCGGGGCGATATGAGCCTGAAGGACGCGACAGCCGACGGCGGGACGGGTACAGCGGTGACGGAGAGTTCGACGGTGACGGAGGACGCGGTGACCGCCTGGTGGTCCACGGCCGTCAGCCGCATCCGACCGGGAGAGATCCTGCTGCGCGGCTATCCCGTCGAACAGCTGGTCGGGCGAATCACATTCGCGGAGCAGATCTGGCTGATGCTGCGCGGAGAGTTGCCGACCCCAGGACAAGGACGGCTCCTTGAGGCGGCGCTCGTCGCTGCCGTCGACCATGGCCCGCAGGCGCCGTCCATCGCCGCGGCCCGGATGGCGGCGACCTGCGGGGTCGGTCTCAACAGCGCGGTGGCGACAGGTACGGGGCTGCTCGGCGACACCCACGGGGGAGCGGGCCAGCAGTGCATGGAGGTACTGGCCCGGATCGTCGAGGGGGAGTCCGCGGACGCGGTGGTCGCCGGGTGCCGAGCCCGTGGGGCGTACGTCCCCGGCTTCGGACACCGCTTCCATCCCCGCGATCCGCGCCGGGATCCCCTGCTGGCGCTGGTGCGGGGAGCCGTCGACGCGGGCGAGGTCCCCGGCCGCGCCCTGGCGGCCGGCCTCGCACTGGAGGAATCGCTGGCCCGTGGGCGTACGAAACCGGTTCCGATGAACATCGACGGCGCCACCGCGATCGTCTACGCCGAGCTGGGTTTCCCGGCCGAGCTGGGCAGGGGCCTGTTCGTCCTGTCCCGGAGCGTGGGAATCCTGGCGCACGCGTGGGAGGAGTACGAGGGCGGGGCGCGCATCAAGGGACCGCTGCCGAAGCCGCTTCTCGCGGGATATCACGGCAAACCGGCGCGCGACCATATGTCCCCGGACTCCCCGGACTCCCCTGGCTCTCCTGCCTAGAAGCCGTGCGGCAGCCAGGGTGCGACGTCCGACGCGAAGGCGACCGACGCCTCCGCCAGCGCCCCGGGGCGCAGCTCCCGGACCCGGCCCGCGCGCGCCAGCGCGGCCAGGGACACCCCGCCCAGATAGGCGGCGCCCAACTCCCTGACGGAGAGCGCCAGATCGGGCGTGTCGCGGGTGCGCTCGCAGGACGCGCCCTTGGCGTCGCCGCTGAGCCGCCAACGTCCCTCGTTCCAGGGGCAGAAGGTGTCCTCGACCTCGAACGCCACATCCACCGGCGCCCGGTACGTACGCGCCGCGAGCGCGGCCCCCACCTCCACCGGCCGCAGATGCAGCGAGTCCCGCAGCCGCATCCCGCACCGCCGGACGTCGGAGACCAGATACTGGAACGGATCGTCGGCGGGCCGGTTGCGCGCCCGGACCGTCGAGGTCAGATCGATGTCGAAGAGAAAACGCCAGAGCGCCGCGTACGCCACCGGGTCGGGCGCGTGCACGTCCAGCAGCTCGATCGTGCCCTTGGGGCCCGAACTGTCCCACTCCGGCTTGTTGCGGAAGAGCGCGAATCCCACGACCTCGCCATGCCGCTCCGCCAGGACACACTGGAGCGGCGACATGCCGTCCTTCTCCTGGTCGGCGTCGACGACGGGCAGCCGCTCCCAGCCCGGCGGGCGGGCGACCATCCCCGGCCGTCCCGCGACGTCCTTGGCGTACACCGCCTCGCACGCGTCCCGTACAGCCCGGTCATCCGGGGTCACCCGACGTATGCGTACATCGTCGGCCCCCTCGGGCACCGCGATCCGCACCCGGCTCGTGTCGATCTCCGCCGAGAGCTGCTGGGTCGCGATGCCGTAACCGAACCGTCCGTAGATCACCGGCTCGGACGCCGTCAGCACGGCGAGCGGTTCGCCCAGGGCCCGGACCTCATCGAGCTGGCGCCGCATCATCGACGTGAGGATCCCGCGCCGCCGGTGCGTGGCCGCCACGCTCACCATCGTCACACCGGCCGTGGGCACCAGCGCGCCACCGGGCACCGACAGCCGGAAGCTGAACGCCCCCGCGGTGCCGACGCACTCGTCCCCGTCCCAGACACCGACCGAGCGCTCGCACTCGGTCAGCTCCCGCCACAGCGCGTGCGCCCCGTCCGACTGGGCCACACCACCGAACGCGAGCTCCAACGCCCCGTACCAGCGGTCCCATTCGGACGCGTCCAGCACCCGTAGATCAGTCGTCATGTGCCATGAGTACCAGGGCCGCGTCGAGCAAGCGACCCGATTTCGAACGCATTGTCACGGGGGTCCCCCCTGCACGGTGGGCGGCTGGATCGATAGGGTCCACCACAATGGCCGGTGTCGCGGGAGCGGAGTCGTATTCGGCCCGGATGCGCATGACGCTGCACCGGGTCCGCAACGCCGTGCGCAAATCCGGGGTGGACTACTTCCGGGGCGACGGCTCCGACTGGATCGCGCTCGCCGGCCTGCTGCTCACCATCCCGGCCATCGCCATCGCCACGATGGCGATCCCCGTCTGGTGCGCGCCCTCCGCCCTCGTCCTCCCGATCGTGGCCGGCGGACTGCTGCTGCGGCCCGCGAGCCTGCTCAGCCTGTACGCCGCCGGCGCCGCCGCCCTGATCATCGAGTCCATGGTCCTCGGCCCGTACACGGACGGTCCCGGCCGGGTCACGCCCGGCACGGTGCTGGTGGTGGCGGCCTGCGGACTCTTCGGTCTGCTGATCGCCCAGTTCCGGGCCCGGGTCGGGGTGCCGTGGCGGCGCGGCGGGACGATGCTCTTCGACCTGCGCGAACGCATCCGGGTGCAGAGCGCCCTGCCCCGCCTGCCCGAGGGCTGGCACCGCGAGATGGCGCTGCGCCCGGCGGGCGGCCAGTCCTTCTCCGGCGACTTCGTGGTGGCGGCACGGACGAACGGCGGCCGCAGCCTCGAAGTCGTCCTCACCGATGTCTCGGGCAAGGGCATGGACGCGGCCTCCCGCGCCCTGCTGCTGTCGGGCGCCTTCGGCGGCCTGCTCGGCTCGCTCCCGCCCCACGGCTTCCTGCCGGCGGCCAACGGCTATCTGCTCCGCCAGGACTGGGAGGAGGGCTTCGCCACCTCCATCCACCTCGTCCTCGACCTCGACTCGGGCGACTACGAACTGCTCTCCGCGGGCCATCTGCCCGCCCTCCAGCTCCACGCGGGCACCGGCCGCTGGGACGAGATGTCGGGCGAGGGCCCGCTGCTCGGCGTCTACGACGGCGCCCAGTTCGATCCCGTCAAGGGCAATCTGCGCCCCGGGGATGTCCTGATGCTCTTCACCGACGGCCTGGTCGAGGCCCCCGGCCGCGATATCGCGGAAGGCATCGACCGCCTCACCGGAGAAGCCGACCGCTATGTCGGCACGGGCTTCGAGGGCGCCGCCTGGCACCTGATCGAAGCCATCGCCAAGGACGTCAACGACGACCGGGCGCTGTTGCTGATCTGCCGCGAGGCCTGACGCGGCCCGAAGCGGTACGAGACGAACGCCACCCGAGGGCCGTGCTCCCCGGCTGCGGTTCGTCTTTATGATGCATATGGAGTTATCGGTACCTAATCGCCCAATCAGACCCATTGCACGGAAGCGGCGGCCACGAGCGTCATGACCACCACTGAGATCGCTGTTCCCCCGAAGAGAGCCGGCCGGCCGTACGCGACGGCGGGGGCGCTCGTCGGCGGCCTGGCCTTCGGCGTCCTGACCAACCTGGCCCAGGGTTGGCTGCCCGGTTCCTGGAACCAGATACCCAACTCCGGCGCGGTCTGGTCCGTCGCCGCGTTCGTGGCCGGCGCGCTGCTGGCCGGCCGGGTGCCCCGGGTGGGTCTCGCCGTCGCCGGGCTCGCGGCCGAGCTGGCCCTCGTCGTCGGCTACTACGGCTACGCGGAATTCGGCCGCGACGGCATGGGCGCCCTCTACTGGCCGCTCGTCTGGGTGGCCATGGCCTGTATCGCCGGACCGGTCTTCGGTATCGCGGGCGGCTGGTGGCGACAGGGCGGGACAACCCGCCAACGCGTCCTGGGACTGGCCGCGCTCGCGGGCGTCTTCGGCATGGAAGGCATCCACTACGCCTGGAGCCTCCACTACATGACCCAGGCGTCGGTCTGCCTCGCGGTCCTGGTGCTCGTACCGCTGCTCATGGCCCGCTCCCACCGGGAGCGCGCGCTGACCCTGCTGACGGCGCTCTCGTTCTCGCTCCTCGCGTATGTGCTGGTCATGGGCTCCCTGGGGTCACTCGGGGGCTGACCCGGCCCACAGACCGCCTGCCCACAGACCGCCGGCCGTCAGGCTGAGGCCGCGCAGACGCAGAACTCATTGCCTTCGGGGTCGGCCATCACCACGTGGTGCCCCTCGAACTCCCCGAGGACGCTCCCGCCCGCCGTCACCAGCCGCTCGGCCTCCGCCGCGATCCGCGCCCACCGCTCCTCGGGACTGCCGTGGCCCGGCACCCGGACGTCGATGTGAAGCCGGTTCTTCGCCGTCTTCGGCTCGGCGACCTTGAGGATGCCGAGCCGGGGGCCGACCCCGTCCGGATCACAGAGCCACGCCCCGTCGTCCACGGAGTCGTCCTCCGGCAGATCGAAACTCGCGTGCCACTCCTCGCGGGTCGCGAAGGGAGCAGGCGGCGGCTCGTCGACATACCCGAGCGCCGTCTTCCAGAACCCGGCGAGGAGCGGCGCGTTCGTACAGTCAAAGGTCAGATCGATTCTGGCTGCCATGACAGGACCGTACTGCGCGCCTCTGACAATCCGTGTCCGGCGGATCCACGACGCGTTCGGCATGGACGAGATCTGACCGCCCCAACAAGACGGCCCGCCAATTCGTCTGCGCTTCGGCTGAGCATCAAGCCTCGCGGTGTTCAGCGAGAAGCGCGGCAACCTCCGGCGTATCTGCGTAGTCCTGCAGCCGCATCAGGACAACCCGCACCCGTTCCGCCGTTCTCGCTGACGCTACGTCCGATGAGATGGAGATCGCGCGATCCGCCACCGCTGTGGCCTCTTCAGGTTCATTGGCATCGGCCAGCGCGACGGCAAGCCACGAGAGGTACAGCGCCAATTCCCGCGTGTGAGTCGCGTCGTACCTGCCGAGGACGTCGCGCAACAGGGGTACGGCTCGGAGTGGTCGACGCAGTTCGGTGTAGACACGCGCTTCCATGACCTGTAATTCGCCGACGTCCACCCAGTACAGGTAAGCGGGTTCGTCCTCCCCGCTTCGTCGCCCGAGCGCTTCCGCGGCTTCCCCGAGCGCCCGCATGGCCGGTTGTACTTCCCCGGCTTTGGCGTGTGCCCACGCCACGCGATCAAGGTACAACGCGCGGGCGCGTGGTGGCGCTTCCTCAGCGCCGGCCAGGGCTGCCCGTGCCATGTCGAGGCCGCCGGGCACGTCGCCCGTGTTCGTCTGCTGGTAGGCCAGTGAGCTGAGGAGGTTGCCCGCCAAAGTCGCATCTCCAGCCCGGTGTGCTGCTGACAGCCCTAGTCGGTAGATGCGTTCCGCTTCCTCATGCTGCCCGGCATCGCTGGCAATCCAACCGACGATCTGCGCCAACTCGCCAATTTGTAACAGGAGTTGAAGACCCACCTTCTCGGTGTGGGTGGATTCCCGGAACAGTTTCACGGCGGAGCGAAGTTCCCGCAGGGCGGGGCGCATGAGGTCTCCCCCGGCCAGCACGTCGTCGGCCAGCCGTAGGCCGTGCACGCGCCGTTGTAAGTCGTCCGCCTGGACCATGCCGATGCGGCGTCCTGCACGGACGCTGAGAGCCGCCAGCGGGTCACCCTCGGGCAGGTAGTCGGCCAGTGCAGGCAACGGGGGCGCGGTGCCCGCCTGCGGCTCCTTGAGTACCGCCACAGAAACCCCGAGGGCAGCAGCGAGCGAAGGCAGCCATTCTCTCGGCGTGCGTTTCCCCGTCTCCCACCGGCTGACCTCCTGGCGGCCGACTGGCTCACCAGCGATGCCCGCCGCCCGGCAGACCTCCCGCGCCAGCCGTGTCTGGCTCCACCCGCGCTGTTCGCGCTCGCGTCGGATGTTGGCCCCGATGCTGCTCCCCATGGGCCAAGTCTGGCCGACAGTTGGCCGACACGTGGCCGCTAGCCGTAGACCGACCTCGGGCGGGAGGGTGTGGAGCGCGCACCACCCTGCTGTCGGGTGAAAACCGGCTTGGTTGTCCTGCTTGACGGTCGGCAGCCGGGCGAATCGGAAGGAAGAAGAGTGATCAGGATGCACAAGGCCAGTGGCGGCGGAGACCGCCTGCCCGGGGAGCCTTACCCGGGACCGCACCAGCCGCCGAGCCCGGATGGTGGGCCAGGTGTTCCCAACCCGCCCAAAAGTGAGGCTCTCACTCAGTGACTTCTGACGCACACCAGGAGCGCCCCGGCCGCACCGAGCTGGGGCGCGTCCTCATGGCCGGGGGCGTGCTCTCCTCGGACTGGGCCCCCTCGTTCGCTGCTGTTCCCCGGTCCTCGTTCCTGCCGGATCTCATCTGGCCGTTCGACATGGAGTCGGGGCAGAGCGTCCCCGTCTCGCGTTCGGAAGAACCGGATTCCTGGTACGCCTACGCGGATGCCGACACGCCCGTTGTCACTCAGTGGGATGACGGCAGGCACGACGGCACCGCTCCGGGCGTAGTCGCGACCTCTTCCGCCTCTATGCCCTCCGTCGTGTTCCGGATGCTCCACGACCTGGACGTACGGTCCGGCGACCGTGTCATGGAGATCGGGGCGGGAACCGGCTGGAACGCCGCTCTACTGGCTCACCGGCTGGGGCCGGAGAACGTGGTCACGCTGGAATTGGACTCCGTGGTCGCCGCCGAGGCGCGTACGGTCCTTGAGGCATTCGGGATGAACATCCGGGTCATCAACCGGGATGGTGCCACGGGATACCCGGAAGGGGGGCCGTACGACCGGATCATCGCCACCTGCGGCTTCCGGTCCATTCCGTTCGCTTGGGTGGAGCAGAGCCGACCGGGCGCGGTGATAGTGGTCCCGTGGGGGACGCATTACGGCAACGGGGACGCCGTGGCCCGCCTGGTCGTCGCAGACGACCGAGCCAGTGCCACGGGCGCGTTCACGGGTCCGGTGGAGTTCATGAAGGCACGAGCCCAGCGTCTTTCACCTGTCGTGCACTCCGAGTACGTCAACGGCACCTTGGCCGTCCGCGACAAGTCGTCCACCACGATCAGCGAGGACGCGTTCATGGGGGAGCGATTCAGTCCCCAGCGGTTCGCCGTGGGACTGCGGGTCCGCGATTGCGTTCACGTGGTGGCCGAGAAGCGCGAGGGCAGGCGGCCTGTGTGGCTCTACGGACTCACTGACCGGTCATGGGCGTGCGTGCAGTTCCGCGACGGCCAGGACGCAGACGTGTGGCAATCAGGCCCCCGCCGGCTCTGGGACGAAGCCGAAGCGGCGTACCAGTGGTGGAACGAGAAGGGAAAGCCGGACCACGACCGCTTCGGACTCTCCGTCACGGCCGACGGGCAACAGGCGTGGCTGGACGACCCAGCGGATTGCTGGCCGGTCTGAGAGGGCGGACTGCCGTGGCCCGGCACCCGGACGTCGATGTGAAGCCGGTTCTTCGCCGTCTTCGGCTCGGCGACCTTGAGGATGCCGAGCCGGGGGCCGACCCCGTCCGGATCACAGAGCCACGCCCCGTCGTCCACGGAGTCGTCCTCCGGCAGGTCGAAACTCGCGTGCCACTCCTCGCGGGTCGCGAAGGGGGCGGGCGGCGCAGATCGATTCTGGCTGCCATGACAGGACCGTACTGCGCGCCTCTGACAATCCGTGTCCGTCAGATGGTGGTGTCAGTGGTGGGGTGGGCAGAGGACGAGCAGGCAGCTCTGGATCTTGACGTCGTCGATGACGGGGCCTCCGTAACCGGGGTTGGTGCTGACGAAGGTCAGGGTGACGGAGGTGTTCAGCAGGGTGGTGAAGACCGCGGTCTGCTGGACGTAGCCCATGCTGCGGCGGCCGTGGCCGGTGATGTCGAAGCTGAAGGTCTTCAGAGGCGAGCCGTTGACTCTGAGTTCGCCCGTTTTGAGGGCGGGGAGCCACTCCGGGTTGCCCGCCAGCTTGAAGCTGACGATGTACGAGGTCAGCGGCAGCGTTGAGATCTTCCGCGAGACGCTGCCGGACGTACTGCCGTTGAGGTCGAGGGACTGGTGTCCCTCGGCGGCGTCCCACAGACGGTCGTTGGTGAGGTCGACGCTGTCGCCGCCGACCGTCCAGGGGCCCATGGGCTGTCCGCCGAGGTAGTCGGTGAAGGTGTACGGGGCCGGAACGAGCGGGGTTTCGAAGCCGTCGGCGGACGCGCCGGCGGCCGCCACCCTGTCGGTTGTGCCCTCCGCACGCGGCGCGGCGGTGGCGGGGGTGGCGGACAGCAGGAGAGCTGCGGCGGACAGGGCGGTGACGGACAGGTGCACTGGGCGCATCTGGCCCCTTCGGTCGGTGCGACGCCATACGACGGGGCCCCCAGCCGAGGACCCATTCGGAGTCTGCGGGCCGCCTCGCAACCGGCCAAGGGCCCCGCTGCCGCGCACGGGAGCAGAACGAGCAGGCTGGAGACGGCCCTCGGGTGCGAGCGGCGCGCGGACAACGTCCGTACGCCCCCTGGCATACGGATGTCCCGACCTCGGGGAATGCCGCGTACCCCGTCCACCGTGGCCCCGCTGCCGCAGGGGGCGTCCGCGCCGGGGCGCCCGAACGTCGGCGCGCTCCGACCACCAGGGGGAGCACGGGGTGGGCCGTGCAAGCTGGTGTTGTTGTCTGCGGGTGAGGGCCGAGGGGTATTCGGGGTGGGCCGGGTCGTTTGGTGTCGGGTGGGGCCGCCCCTTTCTGTTTGATTGTCGCGGCTCCGGGCCGGGCATCAAGGGCGCTCCTTCGTCGCGTCGGCTGCGCCGATTCCGCTGCGCTCCACCCTTGACCCCCGTCCCTCCACCGCAAGTGACTCTTTGAGGGGGGCGGCCGGGGGGAGGGGTTCCCGGGAAGCCAGGATGCGGCGGATGCGCTTTGCCGTCCTCGGGCCCGTGGGTGGATTGCGCGGCAGTGGAATGGGGCGGCCCGGCACCGGCTCAGCGGCAAACCCTCATCAGCTGGCCGAGGCACAAGCAGGTGTCTGAGCTGGGTGGGCACTGAGATACTCCCGCCGTGGATACGAGCACGAGAGTGGATGGGATACGGCCGGGCCAGGGTTCAGGCCGTCCTATGGAATGGGCGCTGCGTACCGCAGAACTGGCGGACGTCGAGGTGATCGCGGAGCTGCGGGCGACGGTGATGCGCCCGGACCTGGAGCGGTTGGGTCGATTCGATGAACATCGGGTCCGGCAACGGCTGCGGGATTCCTTCTCGCCGCAACACACGTCGGTCATCGTGGCCGATGGCGCCTTCGCGGGCTGCGTCACCGTCCGACCGGCCGAGGACGGGCAGCAGCTGGAGCATTTCTACCTTGCTCCAGGCATGCAGGGCCGGGGGCTCGGTTCCGCTGTCCTGCGCACACTGCTGGACCGAATCGATGCAGACGGAGTGCTCGTCCGCCTGAATGTCTTGCAGGGCAGCGCCGCCCGCCGACTGTATGAGCGCCACGGCTTCATCGTGGAGAGTCAGGACCCCATCGACATCTACATGGTCCGACGGCCGGATATGCGTCTCACAAGCTCCTAGCGCACCCCCTGACGCAGGACCGACCGAGGGGCAGCCCAACCAGCCGGGCAAATGAGTTCATATCAGGGCGTCGAGCGCCTCTCGTACCCGTTTCTGGGGTGTCATGCGGTCGCGGAGCTCAGACACCAGCTTGTGCCTCGGCCACAGACGGTGGTCGGTCGCTGAGCCGAGCCGGGCCGCCCCATTCCACTGCCGCGCAATCCACCCACCGACCCCAGGACGGCAAAGCGCCCGGGCCCAGAACTGAGCTTCCCGGGAACCCTCCCCCCGGCCGCCCCCCACTGCCTTCACTTGCGGTGGAGGGACGGGGGTCAAGGGTGGAGCGCAGCGGAATCGGCGCAGCCGACGCGACGTAGGAGCGCCCTTGATGCCCGGCCCGGAACCGCGACAATCAAGGAGAAAGGGGCGGCCCTCCGGTGCTCAACGCGACCTGGTCCGCCCCGACTACCAGTTTCTGAGTCGCAGACGACAGGTTCAGCTTCGGTTGAGGTCGCCGCTTGCGGCGGCGGTGACGAAAGTGGTGAAGGCGTGCGGGGCGACGGCGAAGACCGGGCCGTCGGGGTTCTTCGAGTCGCGCACGGCGACGGCGACGGCGACGGCGGTGGTGCAGGTGGCGACCTCGACACAGTCGCCGCCGGTGCTGCCGCTGTAGCTCGACTTGTGCCAGGTGACGTTGCCGACCGGCGCGCACTCCACGCAGTCGCCGTTGGTATCGCCGCTGTAGCTCGACTTACGCCAGCGTGCACCCGTCGTGATCAGACTGCTCTCCATAGCGCTCCTCCATTAGACGGGCGATCAGTTCCGCCGAGTCCCCCACGGAGAGTGCGGCGGCCTGCAAATGATCGTAACGGAGCGATCGGTTCCTTACGTCCTTTGGATTGGCCGTCGGATGGCCAGCTTCGTACCCCTCGGTGTAGGCGATGTCGGGGTCGTCTTCGAAGCGCATGACGTTGAAAGAGCCCATCAGCCCAGCATGCGCGCCTGCCGTGAACGGCAGCACCTGGATTTGGACCCACTTCACGTTCCGGAAGGACAACAAGTGGGCAAGTTGCTTTCGCATTACCCCCCGGCCGCCGATCTCCAGGAACAGTGCCGCCTCACTCAGCACCACCCAGGTCAGCGGGGGGTGCTCCCGCTTGAGGATGTGCTGCCGCTCAATCCTGGCTGCGACTCGCTCGTCGAGCTTGTCCGTCGTCAGGGAGCCCAGTACCGCCCGCGCGTACTCCTCCGTCTGTAGCAGTCCGTGCACCAACTGCGCCTGAAACGTGCTGATGTACGACGCCCGCGCCTCCATCTCCGCGTACTGCTGGAACCACGGCGGAAGTTGGCTCCGCAGCACCAGCGGTACCAGTCGGCTCAGCGCCCCTCCCGTACCCAGCGCCGCGTCAACCCTCTCCGCGAACGGCCTGGTTGGAACCTTCCTCGCCGTCTCGATCTGCCCGATCAGTGAGCCGGTGCAGTAGATGATCGCGCCCAGCTGCTTCTGGTTGAGATTCGCGGCTTCGCGTAGCCGTCGCAGCTCGGCGCCGAAGTAATCCAGCGGGGACGCGCTGGGGTCCAGCTCACGGATGGTTGACACGACGGCCTCCAACGTTACGGAGCGTTTCTTCTAGTCCGTAGCCGAGCGTAGCCATGTCGTCGCACGGTTGGGGGGTGAATGCGACAACCCAACCCCATCGAGCTGGAGTTAGCGTGCTGCAGAGCGCAGAGTTTCCCCCGAGTTGTTACAGCATGAGCTTCACTGTGGGTGAGCACTCCGCCCGGCACTTGCGACGCATCGTGCATACGTATCTCTGTGCCTGGGACCTGGAAGACCTGTGTGACTCGGCGGAATTGGCCCTCACCGAGCTGCTCGCCAATGTGGTGCGCCATGTGCCGGGCCGTGGCTGTTCGGTGCTCTTCATGTGGCAGCCGGACTCTCTGCGCGTCGAAGTGACGGACAAGGAGCCGCGGCTGCCCACGGTGAAGGAGTTTCAGGACCCCGGCGAACTGTCCGAGGACGGCCGGGGCCTGCTTCTCATCGACGCGGTGACCGACCGGTGGGGTGTGACGCCACGCCCCGGCGGTGGCAAGACCGTGTGGTTCGAGTGCGAGGCGAAACGGCAGCAGTCAGCTGACGACTGACTGTGGCTCCCGTGTCGGTTCGCCCTCCCTCGGAGTGCCGCCATGGCCGCCACCGCTGTCGCCGTCACCACCGCCGCCCCCGCTCCGGCCACCCGGCAAAATCCGGGCCAGCCAGTGCGACCGGCCGGCGGCCAGCGGGCCGAGGACGGCCAGGACCAGGACGTAGCCCGCGATGAAGGGGGCGAGCCGCGCGTCGAGGCTCGCTCCCGCCGCCATCGTGGCGAGGATCAGGGCGAACTCGCCTCGCGCCAGCAGCGTTGTGGAGATGTTCGCCGCCGGTCCTGCGCCGAAGCCGAAGATCTTGGCTGCGGAGAGTCCCGCGAGGACGTTCATCACCAGCGTCACGGCGACGGCGGCGAGCACCGGCCACAGCACGGTGGGGAGGTCGCCCGGGTTGATCGACAGGCCGAAGGCGAAGAAGAAGATCGCGCCGAACGCGTCGCGCAGCGGGTGGACGAGTTTGCGGATCCGGTCGCCCGAGGTCGTACCGCCGAGCATCAGGCCGACCATGAACGCGCCGATGGCGTCCGCCACACCGAACCACTCGGAGACGCCGGCCACCAGGACGGCGATGCCGAGGAAGGAGATGACGAGCAGTTCGTCGTCCTTGGTGGCGATGAAGCGTCCGACGACCTTCGTCCCGTACCGGGCGGCGAGAGCGAGCAGCAGCAGGAAGCCGAAAGCCTTTCCACCGTCCACCACGGCCGCCGAGAGGCTGTCCGCACCGGACAGGATCGGCTGGAGCGCGGCGAGGTAGAGGGCCAGGAAGATGTCCTCGACCACGATGATGCCGAGGATCGGCTTGGTCTCCGGATTGCCGATACGGCCCAGGTCGACCAGGACCTTGGTGACGATCGCGGACGAGGAGATGCCGAGGACCCCCGCGAGCACCAGCGCCTCGGACGTGCCCCAGCCCAGCGCGAAGCCGAAGCCGAGACCGGCGCCGACGTTCAGGGCGAGGTACGCACCGCCGGCGAGGGCCATCTTCCGGCCGCCCGCTTTGAGGTCGTCCAGATGGAATTCCAGGCCGAGGTAGAAGAGCAGCAGGACCAGGCCGAGAGCGGAGAGCATCTCCAGGTCGTGCGGGTCGGAGACCAGCACGATGCCGGGGGTGTGCGGGCCGAGGAGGATCCCGGCCAGGATGAACAGCGGAATGGTGGGCAGCTCGATGCGGCTGCCGAGGCGGGCGAGTACGGCGGCGGCGAGGAAGGCGCCGCCCATGGCTATGAGGGTCTCTGCGTGTCCGATGGGGTCGTTCCTCCGTCGTAAGGTCAAGAGTGCGTCAAGGAACCGTCAGTAATTAGTTTACCAAATGGTTTATCGGGCAACTGTCGCATCCCGGTCAGCGTCGCGGTCGGCGTTCTGGTCAGCCTCGCGGCGGGCGCTCCTGTGGCTCGTACAAGCAGGGCCGCGCACCCGGCCCGTGCCCGTACAGTCGCCCCATGCCGTATCTGACCCTGTCCGAGGTCGAGTCCCTCGCCCGCGCGGCCCACGCCGCCCAGACCGACAAGGCGGGACGTCCCTACGCCGAGCACCTGGCGGCGGTCGCCGAGGGAGTACGGGCGCGGGGCGGCTCCGACGAGCAGATCGCCGCGGCGTGGCTGCATGACGCGGTCGAGGACGACGCGCTGTCCAGGGAATGGCTCGACACGGCCGCACTGCCGCAGCCGGTGAAAGAGATGGTCCTCGCCGTCACCAAGGTGAAGGGCGAGGACGTCCGTACGTACGCCCGGCGGATACTCGCCACGCCGGGGGCGCTGCTGGTCAAGGAGTCCGACCTCGCGCACAATGCCGATCCCGCGCGGCTCGCCGTGCTCGACGAGCCGACGCGGGAGCGTCTTACCGAGAAATACCTGAGGATGCGCCGACTGCTCGACCTGCCGACTGACGGTCAGACACGGACGCAGACGCAGGCATAGGCGCAGCCTTGGCGGGGCCAGCCGCAGGCGCCGCCGTTGCCCGACCCGCCGCCGCGCCCGGCGAACCGTTCCCGTCGCGCCCATCGCGCCCGAACGCCCACGCCATCTCCGGCTCGGTGGCGAAGCGGAACAGCCGGCGCACCGGAGGCGTGCACAGCACCGTCACCGCCGCGGCGGCCAGGACGGACAGCGCGATCTTCCCGGTGGCGCTCGTCAGCCACGGGTAGGTGTCGAAGAGCCCCGCGAACACCGCGCCCTTGACCAGGAATCCGTGCAGCAGATAGCCGCAGATGGTGCCCGTACCCAGCACCGTGAACCACATCCGGCGGCGCGGCACCCAGGCCAGGAATCCGGCCGAGAGCAGCAGCGAGCAGCCGAAGAGCGCGAAGGTCATCACGGGCCCCGACCACCACGGGGCCTCCAACTGCTGGGCGCTGGAGCCGTGGTAGAGCCAGCCGGGCCGCATCCGGGTCGCGGCCCAGTACGCGACGAGCGCCGCGCCCACGAACAGCGGCACCGCCAGCAGCCGGACCTCGCGCCGCCGCACCAGCTGGAAGTGCTCGGCCTTGAGGCACAGTCCCAGGACGAAGTACGGCAGGAACTGCAGCACGCGCTGGAGGTTGAGGTCGTCTCCGATGTCCGGGGTGAGTGACGCGAGCGCGGCGACGGCCAGTGCGACCGGCAGCGGGTGGCGCAGCGCGCGCCAGATCGGGGTGGTCAGCCGCCAGACGAACAACGCGGCCAGGAACCAGGTGAGATACCAGGGGTCGAGCAGGCTGATCGGGTGGCCGGGGGAGTCGTCCGCGTACCGCTTGAAGAGCGAGTAGGCCAGCTCGAAGAGCACGTACGGCACGGCGATGCCGGTCACGAGCCGTTTGATCTGGTGCGGGCGGGCGGCGAAACTCCGCGAGAAGTAGCCGGAAATGATGATGAAGGCCGGCATGTGGAAGCTGTAGACGAGCAGGTAGAGCGCCTTGGTGGCGCGGCTGCCGTCCATGACCGGTTCCCAGGAGTGCGCCACCGCCACGAGCACGATCGCCAGGTACTTGGCGTTGTCGAAGAACGCGTCTCGTTCAGTGGACACCGGGTGCTGATTCGGCATCCGCTCGGCGGACCGCCGAACGGCCGGTCCCGGCGTGTCGGCCACCGTCGGAGCCGGGGTTCTGGGGGTGGGCTCCTGCTGCCTTGCCCGGGGGAGCGGGGACCTCGTATATCCATGGGGCGCCTGGAACATCTGAGGCACCCTAGCCGCGCGTATTGCAATTCGTAAAACCTCCTGCCCAGGTAGTCCATTCGAATCTGAAACCACCGACAACCGGGCGCTATGCCCCAATTAATCGTGTTAAATGGTGCGTTTCATCGGGCTTGACCGGGTCGTGGCCGGGCTGTGGCCATGGCCGTGACTCCCGGTTAATTACCGCGACGCCCATCATGGGAATGGCCTGTGAATGGAATGTGTGTGCGATGAAACGGTCGGCTCGAATTCACGTCCGCATTCGTCCGACGCCCCCGCGCGCCGGAGCCGTACCGGCGCGACGCGCCGGGCGTGCGATTGGCGTGATCCCTACGGCGACGATTCGTCACCCGGCAACATCCGCAGGGAGGTTGATGGCACGATGGTCCGAGCGGGGCGCACGACGTCGTGTACCCCCGCCTGGCAGGGGTACAGGGCAAGGCAGGACCGACCAAGGGTGTGATCAGTTGTGGCCATTTCACTGTCTGTGGTGGTGCTGTTGGCGGTCATCCTCGTGGTGCTGATCCGCGGTGGCTCCCTCAAGGCCGGACCCGCGGTCGTCGCGGTGCTCTTCGGCTTCTTCCTCGCCTCCACCAACATGGCTCCGTCGGTGAACCGGTTCCTCAACTCGATAGCCGACACCGTCAGCCAGATCAGCTTCTGAGCCGATCTGCGTCTGAGCCGATCAGCGTCTGACGCCTCCGAACGGCCGCGCCGCGAACGCCGCCGGCCCGACCGGTGGCATGTCCACCTGATCGGGCCGGAGGCTGTGGAGCGGGCGACGGGAATCGAACCCGCGTAGCTAGTTTGGAAGACTAGGGCTCTACCATTGAGCTACGCCCGCACAGTGCGCGCCGCAGATCGTGCGACCGCGGCATGGTCAGCATCGTAGCGGGTCCTGGCGGTTCACCGCACACCCGTAAGGACGCCACCCCGCGAGACCGGCCGAGACCGTTCGCCGCGCACTCGTCAAAGACTTCGCCACACACCCGCTGAAGATACCGACGCGGCGGCCGGGGGCATGTACCCTACGTGTCGCACCGACGGGGTGTGGCGCAGCTTGGTAGCGCGTCCGCTTTGGGAGCGGAAGGTCGTCGGTTCGAATCCGGCCACCCCGACCAGCCAGTCAAGATCACATTGTGGGGCGCTTCCTGCTTGCGGTTACTATGCAAGCTGCGTGCCCGTGTGTCTGAAGAGTCTCTGAAGAACCGGGCCGATCCGCTGGGCCGCCGCAGTGCGGCGGACACAGCAGAACCCCAGAATCAGCCACCAAGGAGACCGAACCGTGAAGAGCGCCGTGGAGACCCTGAACCCGACTCGGGTTCGGCTCACTGTCGAGGTGCCCTTCGAGGAGCTCAAGGACAGCCTCGACGCGGCGTACAAGAAGATCAACCAGCAGGTCACGGTGAAGGGCTTCCGTAAGGGCAAGATCCCGGCCCGAGTCATCGACCAGCGGTTCGGGCGTGGTGCTGTGCTGGAGGAGGCCGTCAACGACGCCCTCCCGAAGTTCTACACCGAAGCGGTCAACGAGGGTGAGCTCAATGTCCTCGGCCAGCCCGATGTCGACATCACCGAGCTGAAGGACGGCGAGCTGCTGGCCTTCACCGCCGAGGTCGACATCCGCCCCGTCATCGAGATCCCGGACTACTCCGGTATCGAGGTCACCGTCGACTCCGTCGAGGTCACCGACGAGGACATCGAGAAGTCGGTCGAGGAGCTCCGTGACCGCTTCGCCTCCACCAACCCGGTCGAGCGCGCCGCCGTCGAAGGCGACGTCGTGACGATCGACCTGGAGGCCAAGGTCGACGGTGAGGTGCTGCCCGACGGCGTCGCCAGCGCCGTGCAGTACACCATCGGCTCCGGCGAGCTGCTCGACGGCATCGACGAGGCCGTCACCGGCCTGGAGGCCGGCGGCGAGGCCACCTTCACCTCCGAGCTGAAGGGCGGCACCGCCGAGGGCAAGGCCGCCGAGGTCACCGTCAAGGTCACCCAGGTCGCCGCCCGCGAGCTCCCCGAGCTGGACGACGAGTTCGCCCAGATGGCGAGCGAGTTCGACACGCTCGACGAGCTGAAGGCCGACAGCCGCAAGCGCCTCGAGAACATGAAGCAGTACGACCAGGCCACCCAGGCCCAGGAGCGCGTCCTCGACGAGCTGCTGAAGCTGGCCGAGGTCCCGATCCCCGAGAAGCTCCTCGCGGACGAGATCAACACCCGCAAGCACAACCTTGAGCACCACCAGCTCGGCCAGATGGGCCTCGACCTCGCGAAGTACCTGGAGATCCAGGGCAAGACCGAGGAAGAGTTCGACGCCGAGACCAAGGAGCAGGCGGTCAAGGGCATCAAGACCCAGTTCATCCTGGACGAGCTGGTGACCAAGGAGAAGCTGAACGTGAACCAGGAGGAGCTCACCGAGCACCTCATGCGTCGCGCGCAGTCCTCCGGCATGTCCCCCGACCAGTTCGCCCAGGCGGTCGTCGAAGGCGGCCAGGTGCCGATGCTCGTCGGCGAGGTCGCCCGCGGCAAGGCGCTCGCGGTGGTCGTCGAGGCCGCCAAGGTCGTCGACACCAACGGTGAGCCGGTCGAGCTGGACGACGAGGACGAGACCGCCGAGACGGTCGAGGCCTCCTCGGACGACGCCGGCGACGCCGCTCCGGCCTCCGACGCCGAGCAGGGCGAGGACAAGGGCGGAAAGACCGAGGCCTGAGCGGTCTCGTTCTGAGCACGAGGACGGGCCCCGGGTGCGAGACGCGCCCGGGGCCCGTTCCGTCCGGCCCGCAGAACCCGCCGGAAGACCCCGGCGGTCCCCCGGGTCGGGACAGGGCCCACAGGCCCTCTGGAGCCCGCACAGAGCCTCAACTACCTTGCGCTCCCAGCGAACAGCCACGGAAGCGGGATGGCGCCCGCCGACCAGCGCGTTAGGGTCCATGAATACGAGGGCAGGGGAGTATCCCGTCCCCGGTACGAAGACGCTGAGACGGCCGCAGCCGTCAGAGACGAGCAGGTGTATACGTGACGAATCTGATGCCTTACGCCGCCGGTGAGCCGTCCCTCGGTGGTGGCCTCGGCGACCAGGTCTACAGCCGACTGCTCGGAGAGCGGATCATCTTCCTCGGCCAGCAGGTGGACGATGACATCGCCAACAAGATCACGGCGCAGCTCCTCCTTCTCGCGGCCGAACCCGACAAGGACATCTACCTCTACATCAACAGCCCCGGTGGCTCGGTGACGGCCGGCATGGCCGTCTACGACACCATGCAGTACATCCCGAACGACGTGGTCACCATCGGTATGGGCCTCGCGGCTTCGATGGGCCAGTTCCTGCTGACCGGTGGCACCGCGGGCAAGCGCTTCGCGCTGCCGCACACCGACATCCTCATGCACCAGGGGTCCGCGGGCCTCGGTGGCACCGCCTCCGACATCAAGATCCAGGCCGAGCAGCTGCTCCGTACGAAGAAGCGCATGGCGGAGATCACCGCCCGCCACTCCGGCCAGACCGTCGAGACGATCATCCGCGACGGTGACCGCGACCGCTGGTACACCGCGGACGAGGCCAAGGCGTACGGGCTCATCGACGAGATCATCTCCGCTGCCTCGGGCGTTCCGGGCGGCGGCGGCACCGGGGCCTGACCCCGCCCCGATCAGCCGGCCCAGCCCACCGAACGTCACAGGATGGTGAACACCCACATGAACAACTACTCCGCGAGCGGCCTTTACACCGGCCCGCAGGTGGACAACCGCTACATCGTCCCGCGCTTCGTCGAGCGCACCTCGCAGGGCGTGCGTGAGTACGACCCGTACGCGAAGCTCTTCGAGGAGCGCGTGATCTTCCTCGGTGTGCAGATCGACGACGCGTCCGCCAACGACGTCATGGCGCAGCTGCTCTGCCTGGAGTCGATGGACCCCGACCGCGACATCTCGATCTACATCAACAGCCCCGGCGGCTCGATGACGGCGCTCACCGCCATCTACGACACGATGCAGTTCGTGAAGCCGGACATCCAGACCGTGTGCATGGGACAGGCCGCTTCCGCCGCCGCCGTGCTGCTCGCCGCCGGCACCGCCGGCAAGCGACTGGCCCTGCCGAACGCGCGCGTACTGATCCACCAGCCGTCCAGCCAGACCGGCCGGGAGCAGCTCTCCGACCTGGAGATCGCGGCCAACGAGATCCTCCGGATGCGTGCCCAGCTGGAAGACATGCTGGCCAAGCACTCCACCACGCCGATCGAGAAGGTCCGCGACGACATCGAGCGCGACAAGATCCTCACTGCCGAGGACGCGCTCGCGTACGGCCTGGTCGACCAGATCGTGTCGACCAGGAAGACCACGGCCGCAGCGGCCGCCTGACGCACCCGGCGCCCTCGGCGCGGTTCGCACGACCATGTGAACCGCGCCGAGGGGGGCCCGAACGGGGGCCCGGGCAAGGTACCGTCGGATATGAGGCACAGGAGCCGCTGAACCAGGCTGCTCCCAGGCGAAGGGGAAGCACCTCGTGGCACGCATCGGTGATGGCGGCGACCTGCTCAAGTGCTCGTTCTGCGGGAAGAGCCAGAAGCAGGTGAAGAAGCTCATCGCAGGTCCCGGTGTGTACATCTGCGACGAGTGCATCGACCTCTGCAACGAGATCATCGAGGAGGAGCTCGCCGAGACCTCCGAGGTGCGGTGGGAGGAACTGCCCAAGCCGCGCGAGATCTACGAGTTTCTCGAGGGGTACGTCGTCGGGCAGGAGCCCGCGAAGAAGGCCCTCTCGGTAGCGGTCTACAACCACTACAAGCGCGTCCAGGCCGGGGAGAACGGCGGCGGGACCGGGCGGGACGACGCGATCGAGCTCGCGAAGTCGAACATCCTGCTGCTGGGCCCGACCGGCTCGGGCAAGACCCTGCTCGCCCAGACGCTGGCGCGCATGCTGAACGTTCCGTTCGCCATCGCCGACGCGACGGCGCTGACGGAGGCCGGCTATGTCGGCGAGGACGTCGAGAACATCCTGCTCAAGTTGATCCAGGCGGCGGACTACGACGTCAAGAAGGCCGAGACCGGGATCATCTACATCGACGAGATCGACAAGGTCGCCCGCAAGAGCGAGAACCCGTCGATCACCCGCGATGTCTCCGGCGAGGGCGTCCAGCAGGCCCTGCTGAAGATCCTCGAAGGCACCACGGCCTCGGTCCCCCCGCAGGGCGGCCGGAAACACCCGCACCAGGAATTCATCCAGATCGACACGACCAACGTGCTCTTCATCGTGGGCGGCGCCTTCGCCGGCCTGGAGAAGATCATCGAGTCGCGCGCCGGCGCGAAGGGCATCGGCTTCGGCGCGACGATCCGCTCGAAGCGCGAGATCCAGGCGAGCGACCAGTTCCAGGAGGTCATGCCGGAGGACCTGGTGAAGTTCGGGATGATCCCGGAGTTCATCGGCCGTCTGCCGGTCCTCACCTCGGTCCACAACCTGGACCGCGAGGCCCTGCTCCAGATCCTCATCGAGCCGCGCAACGCGCTGGTGAAGCAGTACCAGCGCCTCTTCGAACTCGACGGCGTGGAACTGGACTTCGACCGCCCGGCCCTGGAGGCCATCGCCGACCAGGCGATCCTGCGCGGCACCGGCGCGCGCGGGCTGCGCGCCATCCTCGAAGAGGTCCTCCAGTCGGTGATGTACGAGGTGCCGTCCCGCAAGGACGTGGCCAGGGTCGTCATCACGGCGGAGGTCGTCCGCGACAACGTCAACCCGACGCTGGTCCCGCGCGAGCCGCGCATCGTCAAGAACGACGGCCGTCACGAGAAGTCCGCGTAGCGGTTCCACGTACGTACCACGCGTACCACGCAGGGGCGCCCGGCCAGTCCAACTGGCCGGGCGCCCCTGCGTGTTGGGTCTTGGGTCCGCTGCTGATGCGGTCGCGGCACTACAGCTTGACGCGGACCTCGTTGCGCAGCTTGGCGGTGGTGGCGGCGGCGTCCTCGAGCGGGACGGTCTTGCCGGCCATGGCGCTCGCCAGCTCGATGTTCATGGAGAAGCCGAGGGTGCTGTGGTCGCCCCAGATGCAGATCGGGAAGGTCATCTCCTTCGGCCCTTCGGCGTCACCGGTCGCCGCGCCCGGGTCGTTCGCGGTCTTCAGGTTCTGGCACTTCATGACGGCGTCCTTCAGGCCGGCCGGCTTGTACTCCTCGGGAGTGCCGACCATCTCGCCCGCGTCCTTGTTGTCGGGGTCCTCCGCGGACTTCTTCGCCATATAGGCGAACATGGCGTCGACGACCTTCTCCGGGTCGTCGATCTCGCCGTAGACCCCGCCGAAGCTCAAGTACTTGGCGGCCAGCGGATTGTCCTCGCTCACCGCCTCGTAGCCGGCGGACACGTCCTTGGGGTTCGTCACCCCCCACGCCTCGGCGTCCTTGAGGTCGCTCTCGCTCATACCGCTGTCGTTGGCGCTGCTGTCGGTCTGCTTGTACTCGCCGCCGAGCACCGTGGCCGGCGTCGTCAGCTTGTGCGGGCCGTCGTCGGCTATCGAGCTGCCGCCACCGCCGGACGTCAGGAAGTACGCGCCGCCGGCGATCACCGCGAGCGCCACCACGACCGCGCCGATGATCAGGCCGGTCTTCTTCTTCGGCGCGGGGCCGGGAGGGGGCGGGAACTGGCCGCCTCCGTACGGAGGCTGCTGCGGCGGCTGGCCGTACGGGCCCGGCTGACCGTAAGGGCCCGGCTGTCCTGGCTGCTGCGGGTAGCCGTAGCCCGGCGGAGGCGGGGGCTGCTGCGGCGGGACACCCTGGGGGGCCTGCGGGTAACCGTAGCCGGGCTGCGGCTGGCCCTGCGGCGGCTGCTGGCCGTAGGGGCCGGGCTGGCCCTGCGGCGGCTGCTGACCGTAAGGACCCGGCTGGCCGTACGGTCCAGGCTGCTGGGGCTGCTGCCCACCGTACGGGCCCGGCTGGTTGTGACTCATGTGCTCTGTCCCCTCCAGATGCTTATGCGTTCCGAACATCCTGTCGGAAGAGGCGGTGACGCGGGCCGCCGGGGGCGGCACCGTTACGGAACAACCCGTTTCAGTACGCGGCTGTGACACCTCTAAACTGAGCCTCGTGACCGAGAACCCTCAGCAGCAGCCAGCCAGCAACCCCGAACTGCCGACCCAGTACGCGCCGGCCGAGGTGGAGGGGAAGCTGTATGAGCGCTGGGTAGACCGCGGTTACTTCGAAGCGGACGCGAAGAGCGACAAAGAGCCGTACACCATCGTCATCCCGCCACCGAACGTCACCGGCTCACTGCACCTGGGCCATGCCTTCCAGCACACGCTGATGGACGCCCTGACCCGCCGCAAGCGGATGCAGGGTTATGAGTCGCTGTGGCTGCCCGGTATGGACCACGCCGGAATCGCCACCCAGAACAAGGTCGAGCAGCAGCTTGCCGAGGAGGGCAAGTCACGTCACGACGTGGGGCGCGAGGAATTCATCGAGCGCGTCTGGCAGTGGAAGGAAGAGTACGGCGGCCGGATCCTCGGCCAGATGCGCCGCCTCGGCGATGGTGTCGACTGGTCGCGTGAGCGCTTCACCATGGACGAGGGCCTGTCCAAGGCCGTCCAGACCATCTTCAAGAAGCTGTACGACGACGAGCTGATCTACCGCGCCGAGCGCATCATCAACTGGTGTCCGCGCTGTCTCACCGCGATCTCCGACATCGAGGTGGACTACCAGGAGGACGACGGCGAGCTGGTCTCGATCACGTACGGCGAAGGCGACGAGACGGTCGTCGTCGCCACGACCCGGGTCGAGACGATGCTCGGAGACACCGCGGTCGCCGTCCACCCCGACGACGAGCGGTACGCACACCTCATCGGCAAGCGGATCAAGCTGCCGCTGACCAGTCGCACGATCCCGGTCGTCGCGGACACCCACGTCGACCCCGAGTTCGGTACGGGCGCGGTCAAGGTGACCCCGGCCCACGATCCCAACGACTTCGCCATCGGCCAGCGGCACGGACTCGAGTCCCTGACGATCATGAACGAGCGCGCTGTCATCACGGTGCCGGGCCCCTTCGAGGGACTCGACCGGTTCGAGGCGCGCTCCGCGATCGTCGAGGCGCTGCGCGAGCAGGGCCGGATCGTCGCCGAGAAGCGTCCCTACACCCACTCCGTCGGACACTGCTCGCGCTGCAAGACGACGATCGAGCCGCGGCTGTCCCTCCAGTGGTGGGTCAACGTCAAGCCGTTGGCCAAGGCCGCCGGTGACGCCGTTCGCGACGGACGGGTGAAGATCCACCCCGCAGACATGTCGAAGCGCTACTTCGACTGGGTCGACAACATGCACGACTGGTGCATCTCGCGCCAGTTGTGGTGGGGCCACCGCATTCCGGTCTGGTACGGCCCGAACGGCGAGATGGTGTGTGTCGGACCGGACGAGAAAGCGCCCACGGGCGAAGGCTGGACCCAGGACTCCGATGTCCTGGACACCTGGTTCTCCTCGGGCCTGTGGCCCTTCTCGACGCTCGGCTGGCCCGAGCGGACGCCGGACCTGGAGAAGTTCTACGCCACCGATGTGCTGCTCACCGGGCACGACATCATCTTCTTCTGGGTCGCCAGGATGATGATGTTCGGTCTCTACGCGATGGACGGCGAGCCGCCGTTCCACACCATCGCGCTGACCGGTCTGGTCCGTGACGAGCACGGCAAGAAGATGTCGAAGTCCAACCCGAACTCGGTGGATCCGCTCGACTGGATGGACAAGTACGGCTCTGACGCGGTCCGCTTCACCCTGGCCCGTGGCGCCAACCCCGGTGCGGACGTGCCGATCGGTGAGGACTGGGTCCAGGCGGCGCGCAACTTCGCCAACAAGATCTGGAACGCGACGCGCTTCGCGCTGATGAACGGCGCCAACGTCGATGGCCCGCTGCCGGACGCCGCGGCGCTGTCCGCGACGGACCGCTGGATCCTGTCCCGGCTGAACGAGACCGTCGCCCAGGTCGACGCGTACTACGAGGACTACCAGTTCGCGAAGCTCAGCGACGCCCTCTTCCACTTCGCGTGGGACGAGGTCTTCGACTGGTACGTCGAGCTGTCCAAGACCACGTTCATCGAGGGCGGCGAGCCCGCGAAGGTCTCAGGGCGGGTCCTCGGCGAGGTCCTCGATGTGACGCTGCGGCTGCTGCACCCGATCGTCCCATTCGTCACCGAGACGCTGTGGACCACGCTCACCGGCAAGGAGTCGGTGGTCATCGCCGACTGGCCGGCCGACAGCGGCTTCCGTGACAAGGCCGCCGAGCGGGAGATCGAGAACCTCCAGCAGGTGATCACCGAGGTCCGCCGGTTCCGCGCCGACCAGGGTCTCCAGCCCGGTCAGAAGGTCCCGGCCCGGCTGGATCTGTCGGGTACGTCGCTGGCCGCGCACGAGGCGGCCATCCGCCAGCTGCTGCGTCTGCAGCCGGAGGGCGAGGGCTTCCACGCCACCGCGACGCTGCCGGTCGCGGGCGCGACGGTGGAGCTGGACCTGTCCGGCACCATCGACGTCGAGGCGGAGCGCAAGCGTCTGACGAAGGATCTGGGCGCCGCCGAGAAGGAGAAGGCCCAGGCGACGGCGAAGCTCGGCAACGAGGCGTTCCTCGCGAAGGCCCCGGACAATGTCGTCGACAAGATCCGTACCCGGCTTGCCAAGGCCGAGGCGGACATCGAGCGCCTCACCGCGCAGGTGGCGAGCCTGCCGCGGAGCTGACGCCCGTACGCACCGACACCGAGGCCCCCCGGCCCGCGACGGCCGGGGGGCCTCGGTGTCGGTGGCGCTCCGTAGACTGGTCCCGTGAGCGAGCACCGTCCTTCCGACCAGCCCGGCGAGTACGACGATTTCGATGAGATCGTCGGCGCCGAGACCGAGCGCGACCCCGACCTCGCGGTGATCGCGGCCGGCAGCCGCACCCTGCGCGCCCAAGCCGGGCCGTCGCAGGACGACGGCGTGCCGGCCCGCCCCCAGGACCCGGAGGTGGACAAGGCGCTGCGCGCCGTCGAGCAGGAGCTCGCGGGGCGCTGGGGTGAGACGAAGCTCGACCCGTCGCTCGCCAGGATCGAGGCGCTGATGGATGTGCTGGGCGACCCCCAGCGCGCCTATCCGTCGATCCACATCACCGGGACCAACGGCAAGACGTCCACGGCGCGCATGATCGAGGCGCTGCTCGGCGCGTTCGAGCTGCGCACCGGCCGGTACACCAGTCCGCACGTCCAGTCGGTCACCGAGCGGATCAGCCTGGACGGCGCGCCGATCTCCGCCGAGGGGTTCATCGAGACGTACGAGGACATCAAGCCGTACATCGAGATGGTCGACGGCGCGCAGGAGCACCGGCTCTCCTTCTTCGAGGTGCTGACCGGCATGGCGTACGCCGCTTTCGCGGACGCCCCGGTGGACGTGGCCGTCGTCGAGGTCGGCATGGGCGGCAGCTGGGACGCGACGAATGTCATCGACGGCTCCGTGGCCGTGGTCACCCCGATCGCCCTGGACCACACGGACCGGCTCGGATCCACGCCCGGCGAGATCGCCGGGGAGAAGGCCGGGATCATCAAGCCCGGCGCGACGGTGATCCTGGCGCAGCAGCCGGTGGACGCCGCGCAGGTGATGCTCAAGAAGGCCGTCGACGTGGACGCGACGGTCGCCCGCGAGGGCATGGAGTTCGGGGTGGTGGCCCGGGAGGTCGCCGTCGGCGGCCAGCTGCTGACCCTGCGCGGCCTCGGCGGTGAGTACGAACAGGTCTTCCTTCCGCTGTACGGCGCCCACCAGGCGCACAACGCGGCGGTGGCGCTCGCCGCCGTGGAGGCGTTCTTCGGCGTCGGCGCCCAGCAGGCCCGTCTGCTGGACATGGACACGGTCCGCAAGGCGTTCGCCTCGGTCTCTTCGCCGGGCCGGCTGGAGGTCGTCCGGCGCTCGCCCACCGTGGTGCTGGACGCGGCGCACAACCCGGCCGGCGCCCGCGCGGCCGCCGAGGCCGTCACCGAGTCGTTCGGCTTCAGCCGGTTGATCGGTGTGGTCGGCACCAGCGACGACAAGGACGTCCGCGGGGTCCTCGAAGCGCTGGAGCCGATCTGCGCGGAGCTGGTCGTCACGCAGAACTCCACCCATCGCGCGATGAACGCGGACGAACTGGCCGGTGTGGCCGTCGAGGTCTTCGGTGACGAGCGGGTTCAGGTCGAGCCGCGCCTCGACGACGCGCTGGAGGCGGCGATCACGCTCGCCGAGGAAGAGTCCGAGTTCGCGGGCGCCGGAGTGCTGGTGACCGGCTCGGTGATCACGGTCGGCGAGGCCCGGCTGCTCCTGAGGAGGGGCTGAACCCCATGCGTACGCTCTGTGCATCCACCCTGCTCGGCGAGTTCTTCGTGATCGGGTTCGCCGGACTCGTCGCCATGAAGTCCGACGATCTCTCGGTGGGGACGATCTGGACGGTCTGCGGGGTGGGCATGCTGCTGTCAGTTCTGCTCTGCGGTGTGATCACCCGTCCCGGTGGCATACAGCTCGGCTGGGCGCTCCAGATCGCACTGATCGCCAGTGGCTTCGTGGTGCCCACGATGTTCTTCCTCGGCGCGGTGTTCGCGGTGCTGTGGTGGGCGTCGGTCCACTACGGCCGCGAGATCGACAAGGCCAAGGCCCGCTGGGCCGCCCAGGCGGAGGCCGCCCAGACGGAAGCGGGCTAGGGCCTAGGAGGCAGGCTCGGCCTTGACCGGCGAGCTTGTGGTCCGGGTGCCGTGCGTTCGGCGGCCCCCGGTAGCCTCACTCCACCGCACGTATCTGCCGCAAGGAGCCGCACACCATGACCCAGCGCACTCTCGTTCTCCTGAAGCCCGACACGGTCAGGAGGAAGCTCATCGGCGAGATCATCAGCCGCATCGAGCGCAAGGCGGGCTGGACCATCAGCGCGCTGGAGCTGCGCACACTCGACCAGGACACGCTGGAGCAGCACTACGGCGAGCACAAGGGCAAGCCCTTCTACGAGCCGCTGGTCGACTTCATGGCCTCGGGCCCGGTCGTCGCGCTCGTCGTCGAGGGCGAGCGGGTCATCGAGGGAGTGCGCACGCTCGCCGGTCCGACTGACCCGATCGCCGCAGCGCCGGGGTCCATCCGGGGGGACTTCGGCAGCATCGTCCGGGAGAACCTGATCCACGCTTCGGACTCCGAGGAGTCCGCCATTCGGGAACTGAAGCTTTTCTTCCCGGGCCTTTCCTGACCTCAAGTCAGCCAAACGGCGCTGATCGTCTGAGGCGACCGAAGGAATTCGGTCGCCTTTGGGCATATGCGTGCCAATTCCGGGAACGCATCGGTCCGATACATCGTCACCGTTACTGAGGTGGGCCACCGCGCCGCCGCCGTGCAGGCGGCACTACGATGGAAGCCTCCAAGCAAGAGCACCCACCTCGCCATCCTAAAAAGCCGTCAATGCTCGATTTGGGAAGGCCAGACGCATCCTCATGGGGAACAACATGTCGTTCATCGGCCGTGACATGGCTGTCGACCTCGGGACCGCCAACACGCTGGTGTACGTCAGGGGCCGGGGGATCGTACTCAACGAGCCGTCCGTGGTCGCCATCAACACCAACACGGGCGGCATTCTCGCGGTTGGCGCCGAAGCCAAGAAAATGATCGGCCGGACACCGGGCAACATCGTTGCCGTCCGGCCACTGAAGGACGGCGTGATCGCCGACTTCGAAATCACCGAGCGCATGCTGCGCTACTTCATCCTGAAGATCCACAAGCGCCGCTATCTGGCCCGCCCGCGGGTCGTCGTGTGTGTGCCCTCCGGCATCACGGGCGTAGAGCGCCGTGCCGTCATCGAGGCGTCCACCCAGGCCGGCGCGCGCCAGGTGCACATCATCGAAGAGCCGATGGCCGCGGCCATCGGAGCCGGGCTCCCCGTCCATGAAGCCACTGGCAACATGGTCGTGGACATCGGCGGCGGCACCACCGAGGTCGCCGTGATCTCGCTCGGCGGAATCGTCACCGCGCAGTCCATCCGGGTCGCCGGTGACGAGCTGGACAACGCGATCATCCAGCACATCAAGAAGGAGTACTCCCTCCTTCTCGGTGAGCGGACCGCGGAGAACATCAAGATCAGCATCGGCTCGGCGTACGACCTCGACAAGGACGAGCACACCGAGATCCGGGGCCGCGACCTCGTCTCCGGTCTGCCCAAGACCGTCGTCATCTCGGCGGCCGAGGTCCGCAAGGCCATCGAGGAGCCGGTCAACGCGATCGTCGACGCCGTGAAGACGACGCTCGACAAGTGCCCGCCGGAGCTGTCCGGCGATGTGATGGACCGTGGGATCGTTCTCACCGGTGGCGGCGCGCTGCTGCGCGGCCTCGACGAGCGGCTGCGCCGGGAGACCGGAATGCCCATCCATATCGCCGAGGACCCGCTGGACTCCGTCGCGCTCGGATCCGGCAAGTGTGTCGAGGAGTTCGAGGCGCTCCAGCAGGTGCTGGACGCGCAGCCCCGCCGATGACGGAATGTCCTCACCATCCCCCTGGGCCCACGGCCCGGGGGGACCTCCGGTATAGGGCCTGACTCCGCCTCACCCCCCGTACGGCGGAACGTTGATATGGGAATCGTTGATATACAGACAGAATCATTCCTACGAGGAAGGCACGGCCGCCGCACGTGAGGGACACACGAGAGAGCCGTCTGCTCCTGGTGCTGCTGATCGCCATCGCGTTCGCACTGATCACGGTGGATATCCGCGGGGGTGAGGAGTCTCCGGTCGACGGCGCGCGCCAGGTCGCCGCGTCGGTCTTCGGCCCGGTGGAGAACGGCGTCGCGTCCGCGGTCAACCCGGTCGGCAATGCCATCGGAGCGGTACGCGACTCCGGCTCGCGGCACGACCGCATCAGCGCACTGCAGCAGGAGAACGCCGCGCTGAAGCAGAAGCTCGGCAGCGACGACCGCAATCGCAGCCGGGTGCGTGAACTCGACAACATGCTCAACAAGGCGGGCGCGGGACAGTACGGAATCAAGGGCGCCGAGGTCATCGCGATAGGAGCGGCCCAGGGATTCTCCTGGACCGTCACCATCGACATCGGCGCCAACGACGGCATCAAGCGCGACATGACCGTCCTCAACGGGGACGGACTCGTCGGCCGGGTCACCACCGTCGGCCCCAACACCGCGACCGTACTGCTGGCCAATGACCCGGACTTCACCGTCGGCACCCGGATGGAGAAGACCGACGAACTGGGCTTCGCCACCGGCCAGGGCGACCGTCCGCTCTCCGTCCAGCTCCTCAACGGCAAGGCCAAGGTCAAGAAGGGCGACCGGCTGGTCACCTTCGGTTCCAGCAGGGACAAGCCCTTCGTGCCCGGCGTCCCGGTCGGCGAGGTCGTCCGTGTCGACCCCTCGGGCGGCGACCTCACCCGGACGCTCTACGTACGCCCCTTCGTCGGCTTCACCAAGCTCGACATCGTCGGCGTCGTTGTCGTGGCCCCCCGGGAGGACCCGCGCGACACGGTCCTGCCGCCCAAGTCCAAGGTCGAGCCCACGCCCACCGTCACCGTCACGGTCACCCCGTCGGCGAACGCCAGCCCCAACGGCGAGAGCGGTCTCGACACCACCGGCGGCGTGAACCCCAGCGCCGGTCCCACCCCCAGTCCCAACGCCAGCGGCAACGCCGATGTGAATGGCACCGACACAGGTTCGGGCGATGGCACCGACCAAGTCGACGAGCAGGAGTAGAGCTGATCCCCATGCGTGTGAACCGGATTCTGCTCTCGGCCACACTGGTCGTGGTCGCCCTGGTCATCCAGGTGTCCGTCCTCGGCCGGCTCCAGCTCCCTGGCGCCGTCCCCGATCTGATGCTCCTCGTCGTCCTCGCCCTGGCCTTCGTGTACGGGCATGTGAACGGCGCGCTCGTCGGCTTCGCCGCCGGCCTGCTCGCCGACCTGGTCCCGCCGGCCGACCACGCGGCGGGACGCTACGCCCTGGTGCTCTGTGTGATCGGCTATCTCGCGGGCCTCGCCCGACCCGACAACGGCCGGCTCAAGTCGGCCGTCGGCCCGATGACCGTGGTCGTCGCCGCGGCGGTCGGCTCGACCCTGCTGTACGCGGGGGTGGGCGCCCTCGTCGGTGACACCGCCGCCCGCCATGTGGGTCTCGGCTCCATGATTTTCAGCGCCGCCGTCTACGACCTGCTGCTCGCGCCCTTCACCATCCCGCTGATCATGTGGCTGGCCAGACGCGCCGACAGCGATCCGCTCGTCGAGCCCCAGAGCAACGGCGATGTCGCGGCGGGCTGGCTCACCACCGGCACGGGCCTGCGCATCGGCAGCCAGCGGGGCGGACTGCGGGTCAGGGTCGCCCGGAACCGCGCGGCACGGGCCGGACGCGTCAAGCCGGCCCGGGCGGCACGCATCAAGGGGGTCAAGAGCATCAAGGGGGTCAAGAGGCTGTGAGCAATATCCCGGAGACCGGACGGACCCCCCGGGTCCAGATCCGGCTCATCGTCATCCAGATTCTCGTTGTCTCCCTCTTCCTCACGCTCGGCGGCCGGCTCTGGTACCTCCAGATCCGCAACGGCCAGGAGTACACGGACGAGGCCAAGAGCAACCACGTACAGCAGGTCGTCCAGCCGGCCGTCCGCGGCTCGATCCTCGACACCCGCGGTGTGCCGCTCGCCGACAACGAGACCCGGCTCGTGGTCTCCGCCAGCCGTACCGACCTGATGAAGATGAAGGACGACGGCAAGGCCGTGCTGACCCGGCTCGCCGATGTCCTCGACGTGACGCCGAAGGAGGTCATGGACAAGGTCAGGCTCTGCGACTCCAAGACCCCCCAGCCCTGCTGGAACGGTTCGCCCTATCAGCCGATCCCGGTCACCGACGAGGCCACCACCCAGCAGGCCCTCCAGATCCGCGAGCGCGCCGAGGACTTCCCCGGCATCACCGCCGAGCCCACCGCCGTACGCCGCTACACCGCGCCGGGCCTGGCCAACACCGCCCAGGTCCTCGGCTATCTCTCGCCCGTCACCGACGAAGAGATCACCAAGGCCCACGACACCAACTCGCCGTACCTGCGCTCCGACCAGGTCGGCCGCTCCGGCCTGGAGCGCACCTACGACAAGGCGCTGCGCGGCAAGGCCGGGGTCACCCGCTACGAGGTCGACAACCTCGGCCGCGTCATCGGCAAGGCGCAGAGCGACGACGCCAAGCCCGGCGCCCATGTCGTCACCTCCATCGACGCGCGCGTGCAGGCCGTCGCCGAGTACGAGCTCAACGAGGCGATGAAGGCCGCGCGCAAGGAGCTGGACCGGAACACCAACGAGAACTACAAGGCGGACTCGGGCGCCGTCGTCGTCATGGAGGGGAAGACCGGGCGGATCGTCGCGATGGCCTCCCAGCCGACGTACGACCCCAATGCCTGGGTCGGCGGTATCAGCGCCAAGGACTACGCCAAGCTGACCGGCAAGAAGTCCAACTTCCCGCTGCTGAACCGGGCCATCCAGGGCCAGGCGGCCCCCGGCTCGATCTTCAAGGTCATCTCGTCGACCGCCGCGGTCAACGCCGGATACGACTTCAACGGCAGCTACCCCTGCCCCAGTTCGTACAACGTCGGCAGCCAGGTCTTCAAGAACTTCGAGTCCCAGGGCTACGGCAGCATCAGCATCGGCAAGGCCCTCGAAGTCTCCTGCGACACCGTCTACTACGGCCTCGCGCACAAGGAGTGGCTGAAGGACGGGGGCATGAAGCCCAAGCACCCCAATGACTGGTTCTACAAGACCGCCCATCAGTTCGGCCTCGGCAAGGAGACCGGCATCGACCTCCCCAACGAGGTCACCGGGCGTATCCCCGACCGTCAGTGGAAGCAGAGCTTCTGGAAGGCCAACAAGGCCGGCTGGTGCAAGCAGGGGAAGAAGGGCGGCACGTATGTCCAGCAGCTCGCCTACGAAGGCTGCCTCGAAGGCAACCTGATGCGCGCCGGTGACTCCGTGAACTACTCGATCGGACAGGGCGACACCCTCGTCACCCCGATACAGATGGCCACGATCTACTCCGCCATTGCCAACGGGGGCACTCTCTACAACCCCCTCGTCGGCAAGGCCGTCATCAGCGCCGACGGCAAGCAGGTGGAGCAGATCGCCCCCAAGTCCCACGGCAAGCTGCCGATGAACAAGAAGACGCGCGACCAGATCGACCAAGCCCTCGCCGGTGTGGCGACCAGGGGCTCCGCCGCCTGGCGGTTCGGCGGCTGGCCGCAGGCCAAGATCCCGATGCACGCCAAGACGGGTACCGCCGAGGTCTACGGCAAGCAGACGACCTCGTGGTTCGCCTCGTACACCAACGACTACACGATCGTCATGACGATCTCCCAGGGTGGTACGGGATCCGGAGCGTCGGGGCCCGCCGTCCGCAAGATCTACGAGTCGATGTACGGGCTCAACGCGAAGGGCGAGCAGGACACCAAGAAGGCCCTGATGCCGCAACCGCGCACGGCACTGCCCACGATCGAGCCGGACGGGTCGATCGACGCGCCGGAGATCAGGCCGTACGAGCCGGTGAAGGAAGTCCCGGAAGACACCCAAACGCTCGCGGGCGCGCCCGCACGGAGGGACTGAGTGATGGCCGGCACCAGTGGCTTCTCGGTCTCCCGATACGGTCCGGAACGCGGCACATGGGCCCGGCTCGCGGCCCGCGACTCGATGGTGCGCAGGCTCGACTGGCCGATGCTCTTCTCGGCGGTGGCCCTGTCGGTCATCGGCTCCCTGCTGGTCTGGTCCGCGACCCGTAACCGCACCCAGCTGAACCAGGGCGACCCGTACTACTTCCTCTTCCGTCACCTCCTCAACACCGGCATCGGGTTCGCCCTGATGATCGGCACGATCTGGCTCGGGCACCGCACCCTGCGCGGCGCCGTGCCGGTGCTGTACGGCTTCTCCGTCGTGCTCGTCCTGCTGGTCCTCACCCCGCTCGGCGCCACCATCAACGGCGCGCACGCCTGGATCGTGGTCGGCGGCGGCTTCTCGCTCCAGCCGTCCGAGTTCGTGAAGGTCACGATCATCCTGGGCATGGCGATGATGCTGGCCGCCCGGGTGGACGCCGGGGACCAGCTCCATCCGGACCATCGGACGGTCGCCAAATCCCTGGGCCTGGCCGTCATCCCGATGCTGATCGTCATGGCGATGCCGGACCTCGGCTCGGTGATGGTCATGGTGGTGATCGTGCTCGGCGTGCTGCTCGCCTCCGGCGCCTCCAACCGCTGGGTCTTCGGCCTGATCGGCGCCGGGGTGATCGGAGCCGTCACGGTCGCGGCGCTCGGGGTCCTGGACGAGTACCAGATCAACCGCTTCGCGGCCTTCGCCAACCCGGAGCTCGACCCGGCAGGTGTCGGCTACAACACCAACCAGGCGCGTATCGCCATCGGCTCCGGCGGTCTCAGCGGCACCGGGCTGTTCAAGGGCTCGCAGACCACCGGGCAGTTCGTGCCGGAACAGCAGACCGACTTCGTCTTCACGGTCGCGGGCGAGGAGCTGGGCTTCCTCGGCGCGGGGCTGATCCTGCTGCTGCTCGGCGTCGTCCTGTGGCGGGCCTGCCGGATCGCGCGCGAGACGACCGAGCTGTACGGCACCATCGTCGCCGCGGGGATCATCGCCTGGTTCGCGTTCCAGTCCTTCGAGAACATCGGGATGACACTCGGCATCATGCCGGTGGCGGGACTGCCGCTGCCCTTCGTGTCGTACGGCGGTACCTCCATGTTCGCGGTCTGGATCGCCGTCGGACTGCTCCAGTCGATCCGTGTGCAGCGGCCGCTCGCGGCCTGAGGTCATCCTGCGGTCATATCGTCGGGCCGCCGTCATCCGGCGGCCCGACGATGAGACGCCGCTCTTCCGAATCCGGCGGCCCGACGATTAGACACCGCCGTTCCGGTTAGATTCGGTACATGGCGGACACAAAGCGCGAGATCGAACGGAAGTACGAACTCCCTGAGTCCCTTGACGGTCCCCAGGCCGGTGACCGGACCTGGCTGGCCGCTCTGACGCAGGTCAGGGCAGTCTCGGCCGTCGTCCACCAGGGCGTGAGCGAACTCGACGCCGTCTACTACGACACCGCCGACCTGCGCCTCACCGCGGACTCCCGCACCCTGCGCCGCAGAACAGGCGGCGCGGACGCCGGCTGGCATCTCAAGTTCCCCGTCTCCACCGGCATCCGCGACGAGATCCAGGCACCGCTGGCCGAGACCGTCCCGCCCGAGCTGTCCGCACTGCTGCGCTCCCGTATCCGCCGCGCCGAGCTGATCCCCGTCGTCCGGCTGCGGACCGCCCGTGACGTCACCCATCTGCTCGACGCCGACGGCGCGCTGCTCGCCGAGGTGAGTGTCGACGCGGTCCGCGCGGTACGCCTCACCGCGCACCCCGCCACCGCCTCCTGGACCGAGGTCGAGGTGGAGCTCGCCGACGACGGCGACCCCGCCTTCCTGGACGCCGTGGAGAAGAAGCTGCGCAAGGCGGGCCTGCGCCCGGCGTCCGCGGCCTCGAAGCTGGCCAGGGCACTGGCCGAGACGGCGCCGGAAGGGGCCGGCGGCCCGCAGGCCGGGGAGACCGTGCCCGCGTCGGCCACCGAGCCCGCTCCGGCCACCGCCGGGGACCGTGTGCTGGCCTACCTGCGGACCCAGGCCGATGTGATCATCGCCCAGGACCCCGCCGTACGCCGCGACCTGCCCGACTCGGTGCACCAGCTGCGCGTCGCCACCCGCCGGATGCGCTCCGCCTTCCGTACGTACCGGCAGATCCTCGACAGGTCCGTCACCGACCCGATCGCCGAGGAGCTCAAGTGGCTCGCCGGGGAACTCGGCATCGACCGCGACCACGAAGTCCTCGACGAACGGCTCGGAGCCCGGCTCGACGCGGTGCCGGAAACCCTGCTCCTCGGGCCGGTGCGCGCCCGGCTGCGGATGTGGAGCGTCGCCCAGCGGGCCGGCTCCCGGAGCAGCACTCTCGCCGTACTCGACAGCGAGCGGTACCTGTCCCTTCTCGACACCCTCGACGCGCTGCTCGCGGAGCCGCCGCTGCGGCCGGCCGCGGCGGGACCGCCGGGGAAGGTGCTGCCCAAGGCGGTCCTTAAGGACTACGACCGGCTGGCGGGCCGGGTCGCCCACGCGCTGGCCCTTGCGCCCGGCGAGGAGCGCGATGTCGCCCTGCACAACGCCCGCAAGGCGGCCAAGCGCGCCCGGTACGCCGCCGAGGCCGTGCGGCCCGCGCTGGGCAAGCCCGCCCAGCGCCTCGCCAAGCGGATGAAGGCCGTACAGACCGTGCTCGGCGACCACCAGGACAGCGTGGTGGCCCGTGACGCCCTGCGGAGCCTCGCGATCCAGGCCCATGCGGCGGGCGAGTCCGCCTTCACCTGGGGGCTGCTGTACGGCAGGGAAGAGGCGCAGGCCGACCGCCGCGAGAAGGAGCTGCCGGAGGTCTGGGCGAAGGCGTCCGCCCGGAAATGGCGGGCGGCGCTGACCCGGTGACCACCGGGGTAGCCTGGGTGGTCACCCCTGTCAGCCCATGGAAGTGCGAGATGTCTGCCGAATCGGTCTTCCCGCAGCTCGAAGCCCTGCTCCCGCATGTGCAGAAGCCGATCCAATATGTCGGCGGTGAACTCAACTCCACGGTCAAGGAGTGGGACAGCACCGACGTCCGCTGGGCGCTCATGTACCCCGACGCGTACGAGGTCGGGCTGCCCAACCAGGGCGTCATGATCCTTTACGAGGTGCTCAACGAGCGCGAGGGCGTGCTCGCCGAGCGTACGTACAGCGTCTGGCCGGACCTCGAAGCGCTGATGCGCGAGCACCAGGTCCCGCAGTTCACCGTGGACTCGCACCGGCCGGTCTCGGCCTTCGACGTCTTCGGGCTGAGCTTCTCCACCGAGCTGGGCTACACCAACATGCTCACCGCCCTGGACCTGGCGGGCATCCCGCTGGCGGCCAGGGACCGTACGGTCGACCACCCCATCGTGCTCGCGGGCGGCCACGCCGCGTTCAACCCCGAGCCGATCGCGGAGTTCATCGACTGCGCGGTCATCGGCGACGGCGAGCAGGCCGTCCTGGAGATCACCGAGATCATCCGCGCCTGGAAGGCCGAGGGACGCCCCGGCGGCCGCGAGGAGGTCCTCTTCCGCCTCGCGAAGACCGGTGGCGTGTATGTGCCGGGCTTCTACGACGTGGAGTACCTCCCGGACGGCCGGATCGGCCGCGTCGTACCCAACAAGTCGGGCGTCCCGTGGCGGGTCTCCAAGCACACCGTCATGGACCTCGACGAGTGGCCGTACCCGAAGCAGCCGCTCGTGCCGCTCGCCGAGACAGTCCACGAGCGGATGTCCGTCGAGATCTTCCGCGGCTGTACCCGCGGCTGCCGGTTCTGCCAGGCCGGCATGATCACCCGCCCGGTCCGGGAGCGGAGCATCACCGGCATCGGCGACATGGTCGAGAAGGGACTGAAGGCGACCGGCTTCGAAGAGGTCGGCCTGCTCTCGCTCTCCTCCGCCGACCACAGCGAGATCGGCGACATCGCCAAGGGCCTCGCCGACCGGTACGAGGCGGACAAGGTCGGCCTGTCCCTCCCGTCCACCCGCGTCGACGCCTTCAATGTCGACCTCGCCAACGAGCTGACCAGGAACGGCCGCCGCTCCGGTCTGACCTTCGCCCCCGAGGGCGGCTCCGAGCGCCTGCGCAAGGTCATCAACAAGATGGTCTCGGAGGAGGACCTGATCCGTACGGTCTCCACGGCCTACGGCAACGGCTGGCGGCAGGTGAAGCTGTACTTCATGTGCGGCCTGCCCACCGAGACCGACGAGGACGTCCTCCAGATCGGCGACATGGCGGTCAAGGTCATCGCCGAGGGCCGCAAGGTGTCCGGGCAGAACGACATCCGCTGCACGGTGTCGATCGGCGGATTCGTGCCCAAGCCGCACACCCCGTTCCAGTGGGCCCCGCAGCTGAGCGCCGAGGAGACCGACGCCCGGCTGGAGAAGCTCCGCGACAAGATCCGCGGCGACAAGAAGTACGGCCGCTCGATCGGCTTCCGCTATCACGACGGCAAGCCCGGCATCGTCGAGGGCCTGCTCTCCCGCGGCGACCGCCGCATCGGCGCCGTCATCCGCGCCGTGTACGAGGATGGCGGCCGCTTCGACGGCTGGCGCGAGCACTTCTCGTACGACCGCTGGATGGCCTGCGCCGAGAAGACCCTGCCGGACTTCGGCGTGGACGTCGACTGGTACACGACACGCGAGCGCACGTACGAGGAGGTCCTGCCCTGGGACCACCTGGACTCCGGCCTCGACAAGGACTGGCTCTGGGACGACTGGCAGGACTCGCTCGACGAGACCGAGGTCGAGGACTGCCGCTGGACGCCGTGCTTCGACTGCGGCGTCTGCCCGCAGCTGGACACGCAGATCCAGATCGGCCCCACCGGCAAGAAGCTCCTGCCGCTGACGGTCGTGAAGGGCTCCTGACCTGTGGAGACAGGGGCAGAGCGGATGAGGCGGTAGGGCGGATCGCTAGCGCGCTCTCAGCGACTACTGAGACCGAAGCTCTGGAGAGTCTGGCTTCATTCGGGTGCTGCGAACCGGCCCTGGGCCTCGGAGAGCGGAGGCCCAGACCCCGCTACAAGCGGCCCGGAGTGTCGCGAGTGAGGACAGGTTCACCAGTGAAGTTGAGTGGGTCTGAGAGGAAGAAGTACGCGCCGCGATCGGCCAGCTGTCAGATGAGATGGGCGGTTACCGGCCGAGAGCGGTTGGCGCGGTTGCTGTACTTCGCTGCCGTACGGCCCCATGCCAGAGCCCGGGTTGGGGTGTTCACAGTACCCCTGACCAGGCATTCCAGAATGTGTACGAAGATCGCTTCGCACGCCGGCAGAGATCGTTTCCCACCCAGCCGGCGACCGACGCCTCCCGCTGTCAGACTCACCTGGACACGAGCGGCGCTCCCACGGCGAACACGTTGTCACAGGCATCACGGACGGTGTCGTCATGTGTGGCGATCACCACTGCACACCCGGCTCGGCTCATTTCCCTGAGCGAGTCCAGAACCATGGCTGTGTTGTCACGGTCCAGAGCAGCGGTCGGCTCGTCCGCGAGGACGAGCGTCGGCTACTGGACGATGAGACGGGCGAGGGCCACACGCTGTTGCTCGCCACCGCTGAGGCGGTGGACCGTCTCCTTGTGCCGCCCAGCCAGCCCGACGCGCTGCAGTGCTTCCGCGAGGGACGGGCCGACCTTGTCCCGGAGCGCACGACGTGGCTTCACCGCCACTTCCACGTTCTCCTCGACGGTGGCGTTCTCGATGAGAGCGTACCCCTGGAAGAGGTAGCCGAGGACATCCCTGCGAAACAGGCGGGCCTCGCGCCTGCCGAAACGCGTGATGTCTTTCCCCTCGTGGCGAATGGCCCCGGTGTTCGGTCTGTCAAGCAGCCCCAAGCAGTTCAGGAGGGTCGACTTTCCGGAACCGCTCGGACCGATGAGGGCGAGCATTTCGCCAGGACCGACTGTCAGGCTGACATCGCGCCACAGCGTTCGCTCGCCGAAACTCTTCGACAGTCCGTCGACGTCAATCACAATTGCACTCCGGCTGTATGGGGGTTGCTTCGGTTCTTGAGAAGTCACGCCTCGGAGGCGCCTTCCTTCACGATCCGGCGGTGGAGCGCCGATAGAGCCAGGAGGATCGCGGCGAGTTCGACCACGGCAAGGCAGGAGATGATACCCAGGTCTGCGAGTTCGACGCGCAACGGAGGGAAGGGGGCCGGCAGACCTGCCGCGGTAAACTCGGCGATCTCCCGGTTCTGCTGCCACACCTCGATAGGAATCCGTACCGCGAAGACGATCGCGATGGCTGCCTCCACCACAAGAATGAAGCGATGGGATGCGGCAAACGTCCAGCCACTGATGTGACGCACGAATATGGCCTGGGCGTTCTTCCTCGTGTAGACGATGCAGATTCCAACCCCCGCGACCAGGAGGACCGCCACCGCGAGGGCTAGGTTGAACATCTGCAGCCGGAAGTCGCCGACCGCGTCCCTCAGCTCCGTTGCGATCCGCTGCCCGACCGGGGAGACGGACGACACGTAGTCCTCCAGCCCTTCCGATCCGATGGCGTTCAGGGCGTCGCCCGGGTCGGGAAAGACGACACCTTCCTGAGTTGCGAAGGTGGCGTAGGCGTCATTGGTGAGGAAGTCCGATCCGTTCGGGACTACGACCACGATCGGATCGCGCATCAGCGATCTGTCTTCGTTCGCAGGGTGTGCCGAGCTGTACACCAGGGCGCCGGTGTTATACCCGAAGAGTTGCTGCCCGTTCTTCGCGCCGAGCGCCTCAACGGGGACGCTCCGGCTGAGCCCTGGGTCGAGCTTCTGGGAGACGGCCTTGGTGATCGCTTCCGTGTGTGCGGCGTAAGACACGGGAATCATCACGCGCACGGGGCGGGGCTGGAAATTCTTTGAGTCGCCTGCTTCGGGAACGTAACGTCGGCCCTCCTGGTCGAGAACCGGCTGTTCCTGGACGTAGGTCTCGTTGACGATGAGGATCTCGCCTGCCGGCAGGTTTGCATCCGGTGCCGCCATCTGGAGATCCCCTCGGCCGGCTACGACGATCTCGCCTCGCGCATCCGCCGCCCGGAGCCACGGCCCGACCTTTCGGTCCAATTCGTCGAGTCGGGTTGCGAACCTACTACTGAGACGAATCGAGACGGCATCCCCCACGCTTCGGTAGACGTCGCGGTTCTCTTGCCGTTTGAGGACGTTCTGGCCAGCCATGACGACGCTCAACGCGATGCTCAGAGCGAGGAGGAGCGCCGGTACGCGGACCACGTAGAGGCTGATGCTCGCCGCTCGCGAGGGCAGTTCGCCCTTCAGGGACGAAAGGATTCCGACCCGGAAGACGAGCGCGAGCACCGCGGCATGGGAGCCGAGCACGGAGACGGTCAGCAGGGCGGCGATTCCCAGGGCGATCGAGGCGAACAGACCGAGTCTGGCCCAGCCGTTGTAGAGACCGAGAACACCGAGCGTCACCGCCACCACGCCCCCGCAGGAGACGAGCCAGAAGCCAGCTGTCTGCCTCAGATCGCGAATCAGGATGTCCGTGTAGGACATGCCCTGCAGGCGAAGGACAGCGTACGTCTTTGCTCGGAGCAACACACTCGCTCCGGTCAGGGTCACGACGGCAAGGGCCATGACGCCCAGGGACCAGGGCAGAGGATCGCCGGAGTAGTCGGTGGCCAGCGTCGCGTAGGACAGCGGGTACGCCACGTTCACACGGAGCCCGAGCTTGCCGAACTCGCCAACCAGGGCGTCGACGGCTTCCGGCGGCCCGAAGACGTGATAAGCGCCGCGAGGATCGAGGTGTTCGATCTCGGATATGGGATGGACACGGGTCTCGATGTTCTGGCTGAACGACGGGTAACCCTCGTCCAGCCACGCCCCTGTCGCCGATCCACGGTCTCCCGTGGCCAGGTACAGATGCCGGAGCCCCTCGGGGTTCCTCAGATCCGGCACCTCGCGGGCCACACCTACCCGGCCCTCGGCCGCGATCGACTCGACGACGTCCACGATACGTGCGGAACTCTCCGAGCCGTCGGAGTCGATCACGTCGACCAGAGCGACACTTCCCAGAACTCGGCTGTCGTCGAGCTCTCGCAGGAAGAGGAAGGCAAGGAGTGCGGAGAAGGCCAGTGTGACGACGTGAACGAACTTAATACCTCGCTGCAGCATTGCCCATCTTAATTTCTTAGTTTTAGGGAGCCATTCAAGTCAGATGAAACAAAGAGCGCGAGAAACGGCTGCGGGCAGCGGAACCGCATACCCGCAGCCGTCCTGGAGCCTTGGCTTACTCAGTGAAATCTACCGGCTGCACACTCTCACGATCTGAGCGCGGGCGGAATCAGCAGCTGGGGTCGTAGTACCAGCTGACCGAGCCACCGTTCTTGCCGCCGGACGCCAGCGCCCAGTTACCGGCGGAAGTACAGCCGCTTCGGAAGATGTTGGAGCCAATCTGCACCGAGGACGCGTGCTTGTTGGTCGGGTGGGTGTAGTTCGACCACGCGCTGTTCGCGCCCTGATCGTAGGTCCACCGGCCGCCGCCGACATCCACGGTTATGGCCATCGCCGGAGCGGCAGCTCCGAGAATCAGCGCCGCAGAGGCGAGCGTGGCCTTCAGAGCATTTCTCTTCTTCATGAACGATTCCCCTTACATGGTGATCGATTTACCGAGATGAGATCTTTGCCAATGACTCAACAATTCGTCAACCCCCATTAGTGTGGCGTGAAATCGTTGCCCCGTCGCGGAGTCCCGGCCCGCAACCACCCCCGTCCCCCACCTCGCCGCCCCTTGCAGGCAAGGAAGTTGACGCCGCCGGACCGTTCTGTGAGACTCCTCGCTCGGGGTATGGCGATCCTTTTCGGCGATTTCACGACCGCACTGCTGGTCTGCCCGTCACTCGGATTCATGCCGAGTACCACACCTTGCGAACGACTGCGTGGATTTGGCTGGCCGGGGGGCGACCGACTTTGACGGGATTCATCGATCTCCGCTCTCGGCGCGGTGTTTCCGTCTGGCTTATACCTTTCCTGTGGACTGTCGCGCTCGGCCTGTGGGGGCTGTCGCGAAAGGGCAGTGTGTGGCGGGACGAGGCCGCGACCTGGCAGGTCGCCCTCCGGCCCACCAGCGACATCACGCGCATGCTGGAGCACGTCGACGTCGTCCACGCCCTCTACTACCTGTTCATGCACGCGCTGTTCGAGTGCTTCGGCCCTTCGATCACCGTGTTACGGCTGCCCTCCGTGCTGGCGGTCGCGGCGGGAGCGGCATGTGTGGCGGAACTCGGTCGGCGGCTTTCCGGGAATCCGGTGGGCCTGGGCGCAGGCATGGCGTTCGGGCTGCTGCCCTCCGTGCAGTTCTACCTTCAGGAGGGTCGTCCGTACGCCCTGGTGGCGGCGGGTGCCGGGCTCTCGACACTGCTGCTCGTGGCGATGCTGCAGGGGCGACGGAACCGGTGGGGGTACTGGACCGCCTACGGCTGCACGGTCTTCGTGTGCGGCCTGCTGAACTGGCTTTCGTTGCTGATACTGCCCGCGCACCTGGCGACCCTGGCGTGGGCACGAGCGACGCGCGGGACGTGGGTTTGTTGGCACGCGTCATCCGTGGCGGCAACAGCAGCCGTTACGCCACTGATCCTCTTCAGCCGTACCCAGTCCGGGCAGGTGTCCTGGATCCCGCCGCTGACCTGGCACATGCTGATCGGGCCGGCGGTCCTGCTTGTGATCGCCGGCGTCGGGACCCTGCTGGACGGGCCCCGGGCGGGGCGGCTCTCGGCAGCGGCCGTCGGGCTGCCCCTGCTCGCGGTCCCGCAGCTCGGTCTCGTCGGGCTCTCGCTGTTCAAGCCGCTTTTCGTGGATCGGTACGTGCTGTTCAGCCTGCTGGGCTTGGCTCTGATGATTGGTGTCCTTCTCGGCGCGCTGGTGGGGGCGGTACAGCGGCGGTCGTGGAGCGCCGCGCGCTGGGTCCTTCCCTTCGCGGTCGCCGTCGCTTCGCTCGTCCTGCTTCCGCAGGCGCTCGCGAAGCGCTCGCCGCAGAGCCGCGTGGACGACGTCCTGGCAGCCGCGGCGCAGGTGGAGCGGTTGAAGAAGTCCGGGGACGCCGTGTTGTTCGTCCCGGCAGCGCGGCGGGACACCAGGCTGGTCTCCCCGCACGCGTTCACGGGCCTGCAGGACATCGCCCTGGAGGAGACGCCGGAACGTTCCGGAACGCTGAAGGGAGTGGAGTGGGATGCCGCGCGCATCCGGACTGAGTTACTCGCCCGGCAGCGCATCGTTCTCGTCACCGACGCGGAAGACGTGGCGAAGTCAGCCAGTTCAGCGCGGGACCGGGCCAAGATTTCCACGCTTCGGGAGTACTTCCGGCCGGTGGCCGATGAGCAGGTCCGCGGCCGGAGAGTGACCGTGTACGAGAGGCGTACGCCCGGCCGACCGTCGGGACCTCGGGCCTGAGGGCCGTGCGTGATTCGGTGGCAGCGGGCGTGGCTCCTCCGGGCCCTGACCGGCCTTACCTCCCCGTGCCGTTCGGCATAGGGCGACATCCGCCGGCCGATCTCTGACCAGTCCGCGTCGCAGCCACACATCACGATCACCCGCCCCGGGCAATGGGGCCCCGGTTTGCATGCCTCGGCAAAAGCCACACGCCTACGCAGCAATCTGCCAGACTCGATCCGCCGCCATCCACCACGCCGAACGGGCATCGAACGCCTCCCGAAACGACGAAGATCCCGCCCGATCTCGCGATCGGACGGGATCTCGTCAACGTTCCTGAGTCAACTCAAGGACAGCCGCAGAGCCTGGGCGAGGGAGTCGAAGGTGTCAGCTACCTGCCGCAGGTGGTCCTGGCCGCGGAGACCTACCGTCTTGCCGTTGTCGCGGTATGTCCCGACGGCGACCGTGGTGTTGCGGTCCTGTGCGTGGGCGTGGACGAGCAGCTTGCCTGGCGGAGGAGCCTCAGACCCCTGATTCTGTGGGACGTATGTGGGACGGACACCCGTAGAATGCCGGTTTTAGCCGGTGTCAGCCGGAACCACCCCGCGCCACTTTTGCGCGGATCTCGACCTGAGACGCGAAAGCACCACTTGACGCCGTCGTCACGCTCAGAGGGCCGTCGGCAGGCATCGACGACCACGTGGCAGCGGCACCCGGTGATGAAGAAATAGACGCCAGGCACCGCAGGGTCTACCGCTACGGTGCCTGGGAGGTCGATACGGGCCAGAGCCTGGCGCCCGTAGTGCCTGCCAAATCGCAGCACCTCCCAGCTCGGGAGCGTTAGGGCGTGTATAGAAAGCGGATCTCGAGCGTTGGATGATTCTGGTTCCTGGCGCGGGGAGATCTCACAGACGAGCAGTGGGTTGTGCTGGAGCCGTTGTTGCCGAGGGGCCGGAAGCCCGGCCGGCCCCGAGTGTGGTCGTGGCGGCAGCCCCAGAGCCGGAAGGGCTTCTCGCTCACGCGGCAGCCGCCTTCTTGCCCGCCTCAGCCCCAGCGGGGACGAGAAGTTCCAAAGCGTAAGCGCGGTAGGCGACACCGTCCGAGAGCGAGCCGTTGAAGATCCGCGCCCACGGAGAGTGGCGAACAGCTCCACCGGACGCACCGGCACACCGAGCTTGAGACCGTCCGGCAGAAGAACCTTGTTTCGAAGCACGACACTATCGACCTGTCCACGACGGCCGGAAAAGATCATGGTCACGATCATCGGCGGCGTGGCCGAGATTGAGGCGGCCAACACCAGTACCCGTGTGACAAGCCTGTGGGACTACACCAAGACGCGGGGGGAGTGGCTTGTCGGCAATCCCCCGTATGGATACGAGACCGCAGAGGACGAGGACGGCAAGGTTGTCCTGGTCATCGACGCGGCGGCGTACCAAGGCACTGCACTGGGCGCGACGTATGGCGGTCCGAGGGGTGCCAACGTCGCGCATGGTGACGCGGATCAAACGGTCCAAGCTCATGAGCGACGGTCTCACTACCAGCACGCTGCTGCGGCGCCTCCGCAACCCCGGACTGAAGGGCCTTCGCGTAGCAGAGGACTAAGACCGTGTCCTATGTGGGGGTGGCTCGTTGGGCTGTGCATGGGGCGGGGTATGTGGAGTTGGATTGTTCCGGATGGGCTGTGGGAGATCGCGAA